>NZ_JBNAGD010000005.1:0-415000 GCF_049801015.1 Dinoroseobacter sp. S124A
CAAACGGCGACACGCAAGAACGGATAAACTCCAAGCTGTGTGTCCCCGGCGCTCCGCGCGTTCGGGCTTTGAAACGTCCACTGGACGTTTCACCGGCAAGCCGGACCAACCCTCACCCCCACACCGGCGGACGCGCATACGCGCTTACCACCCTCGGATCGGTCGCGGCCCTCTTCAAACGGCGACACTCAAAATCGGATAAACTCCAAGCGGTGTGTCCCCAGCGCTCCGCGCGTTCGGGACTTGAAAGGTCCCCCGGACCTTTCATCGGCTCCGCCGAACCATCCCTCACCCCCACACCGGCGGACGCGCTGCGCGCTTACCACCCTCGGACCGGCCGCGGCCCTGTTCAAACGGCGACACGCAAGAACGGATAAACTCCAAGCGGTGTGTCCCCGGCGCTCCGCGCGTTCGGGACTTGAAAGGTCCCCCGGACCTTTCATCGGCTCCGCCGAACCGTCCCTCACCCCATCAAACCGGCTGCGGCCCTGACAAAATCGCTCCATGAGCATCGCCCCCGGCGCTCCACTTTCGAGATCTGAAAACCCCTGACCCCGTCACTGGCTCCGCCGAACCGCCCCTCACCCCCGCGCCGCAGGAACGCCGAAAAGCACGTCCCGATGCCAGGGGGAATCGGTTCCGCGGGATGTCCCCGAAGTAGCCACATCCATGGGCCGATCCCCCCGGGGCACTGTCGCGGAAAAGGTTAATGATGCCGCGCGCGCGGCGCATTTTGTTAACCAATGCCGCACAATTTCTGGGCGGGCAAAACGCCGCGAGTTCGGGCGAAAACGCGATTGTCTGACAAAATGCCCGACAGTTGCCCGACACATGTCCGACAGGGTGCCGACAGGGGTCAGACGCCCTCAGTCAGCCATGGTCAGGCCTCCGTCATCGCGCGGCAAAGCACCCGATCCGCGGCCCAAGACGCACCGGGCTCCCCTGCGCAAGCAGCGCCTAGCGTTGCAGCGTCTTGAGGTATTCGACCACGGCCACCATGGAGCGGCTGGTCAGGATCGGCGCGCCGGTTTCGCTGTCCAGAGCGCCTGCCTCACCGTCGAAGAGATCGCCGAAAACCGGCATGGGGCCGCCATGGCCGAGCACCGGCATCCGCCCGTCGATCCGGGCCACCACGCGGCTCACCGGAAAGACCCCGTCATTATCCGCGCCCAGCCGCGTCAGGTCCGGCGGCGAGATCGTCAGGACCTGCGTCATCGGGCCATCCCCGACCGCCTCCATCCCGTGGCAGGTGACGCAGTAATCCCGGAAAAGCTGCCGTCCTTCATCCACCGGATCCGCGACGGCCCCGGTCGCCAGCGCCAGCGTCATTCCAGCCAAACCTCCGATAATCCAACGCATTTTCGCCTCCTGCGTATATCCTCGTCCCACGCAGAACCCTAGCCCATGGGGAGAATTCGCACCTTGATGTCGCTCAAGCGGCCTTGCCCCGCCCACGTGCCGGGGCCAAACTCCGCCGGGCAGAGCGGAGGAGATCACCCATGCCCCTACAGGCCACCATCATGCTACTGGCGGGGTTCGGCATCCCGCTTCTCGCGGCCCTGAACGCCCGGCTCGGCGCGCAGATCGGGGCCCCCGCCACCGCCGCTTTCGTACTCTTTCTCGTGGCCCTCGCGGTGGCTGGCACGGCCATGCTGGTCACCGGCGCCAAGGGGGTCGACGCCCTCTCGGCCCAGCCCAAGCACCTCTTCCTCGGGGGCCTCTTCGTGGCTTTCTACGTGCTGTCCGTCACCTATGTTGCGCCAAGCTTCGGGGTCGGCAACGCCATTTTCTTCGTCCTGCTGGGCCAGCTCGCCTCCGCCGCCCTGATCGACCATTTCGGCCTCTTCGGTGCGCGCCAAACCCCCCTAGAACTCACCCGCGCCCTCGGCATCGGCGCCATGATTATCGGCGTTTACCTCACGCAAAAGGCTTGAGTTCACAGGGCCTTCCGTTCCATATTAACCTTAAGGCGTTCGGCGCCGACTGTAGACTAACTTGTTTCCATTGTTGCGGAGCCCACCCATGCGCGCCCTTTTTCTATCGCTCATTCTCATGGTCGCGGCTCTGCCTGCGTCCGCCACGTCATTATCCCTCAACCTGCAGCCCGTCTCGCTTTGCACAGACGATTTCGTCAATGACAGCTGTGGGAAAGTGACCATCGACAAAGACTATCTCAACGAGATTTATGGCCAGATCGACATTCAGGTGACTGTTCTGGACTCCTTTGCCCTGCTCGGGTTCCCGCTGGTGTCGGACTCCAATGGCGATATCAATCCGAACCTTGCATTGGCGACTTTCGGGCTCTTTCTCGAACCCAAGATCGAACCCAACACGGTTTATGTCGCATTCCTCGGCGATCTGACCGGGGACACGGTCGGCCTGGCCTATCTGGATGCGGATGACTTTCCGTTTGCCATCGTCCAAGATACCTACTCCGACCAAATCGGCACCCAGATCACCGCACATGAGGTCGGGCATGTCCTGGGCGGCGAGCACGAGGATGCCGACCTGTCCACGCAGTTGATGTTTCCCCAGTTGAACGTCTCGATCGCGGGACAACCGGGCTACGTTCCCGGGATCTCGGATGCGAATGCCGCCACCATGCGCAGCAGCGCCCTGCTCGCCCCGGTACAGACCATCCCGGTGCCGCCCGCCCTGCCGTTGCTGGCAACGGGTGGGGTCGCTCTCTTCGCGCTGCGGCGCCGTCGCCGGAGCGCCTGATCCCGAAAAAGGGATCGCAAAAGGACTGAGTTTCTACCTGCCAGCGGCCACTCGTCCCAAAGGATGAGCCGCTGGTTTTTCATTGCCAGACTGGTCGAAAAAGCTGCAGCGCAGCATTGCCCGTAGTCTCTTTTGAAAACCAGTGCGCCTTGGGCGAATCACCTACAAAATCTGAGCGGAAGACTCCGCAAAAATGGACAGTGCAGCATGTCTACTATTGCAAAGAGGCGCGCTATCCGAGGCGGCGCTCAAAATTGCCATTGAAATGACTAACAATTATTAACCGTGATCAAGCCCTGTGACGCGCCCGTTGACCCAGAGCCCCGATCATGCAGGCTGAAAGAGCCCGGGTTGGGCAGTTTTATTGGTATCGGAGTACAAAATGATCACCAAATTAACGATTGCGGCAGCCGCGATAACCCTTGCTTATGCAGGGGCAGCATCGGCTGCGACACTAACCGTTACGGAAAGTCAGGGCCAAAACCGCGCGTTGGTGGCAGGCTCTGTTGATCTGGATGATGCCGACGACGCAGGGGGCGGGTTTGACCTGAACGCGCTCAACGGCGGCAACGCATTCATCGGGTCGGATGATCTTCAAATCCACGGTCGGATCGTGTCGTCGGTTGACCGGTTCACCTTCGAGGTCTCCACGGCCTTCAACCTCGATTTCGACTTTGATGGCTATCTGCTGGATGCTGGCGGTTCCGTAAGCGCGGACCTGTCGGGACTGGTGGACCATGACGTGGTGCTTGCAGGGGACGACCCGCAGCTCGTGGCATCGGGCAAGGAAGTGACGATCTCGCTGATCGACTCGATGATGAACACCGTCGCGACCGAGACCTTCCTGACCAATGTCAGCTCGGCCACCACGATGGACGAGAACATCTTCAGCAACATCGCGGCGGGAACCTATATCCTGTCGATCGATGGCACGCAGGGTTCTGCAACGGGCACCGCGGCGCTCTATGACCTGAAGATTTCGGCCATTCCGCTTCCGGCGCCGGCGCTTCTGCTGCTGGGCGGTCTGGGCAGTCTTGTGGCTGCACGGCGCAAGCGCTCCGCCTAAGTCTTCGCACAACCCACGAGACCGAGGGCCTGTCACACAGGGCCTGAGGTCTCGCGGACGTGTGACCCTGCGCGGGCGGACCTGTTCCGCAATTCCGTTCGCCCGCGCAGACAGACGTTCGAGGCCGTCTATCCGTCGATCAGACGTCCGTCGTCCAGTCGCAAGACCCGGTCCATCCGGGCCGCCAGCTCGGGGTTATGCGTGGCAATCAGCGCGCTGAGCCCGGTATCTCGCACCTGTCCCATCATCGCATCGAAGACCGTCTCGGAGGTTGCCGGGTCGAGATTTCCCGTGGGCTCATCCGCCAGCAGCAGATGGGGCTGGTTCGCCAGCGCCCGGCAGAAGGCCACGCGCTGCTGCTCGCCGCCGGACAGGGCCGCAGGACGGTGGTCGAGCCGCTCCGACAGGCCCACGGACCCGAGCAGCGCTTCGGCCCGGGCGCGGGCGGCGGTCATGGCCACGCCATTGGCCAGTTGCGGCAGGACCACGTTTTCCAGCGCCGAGAATTCGGGCAACAGGTGATGAAACTGGTAGATGAACCCGACCGCCTGGCGCCGCAGCGCTGTGCGCGTCCGGTCTCCGAGCCCCGCCACGACCTGCCCGGCGAGGGTGACATGCCCCGCATCCGCCACATCCAGCAGCCCCGCGATATGCAGCAGGGTCGACTTGCCCGAGCCGGAGGGCGCGACGAGCGCCACGACCTCCCCCGGGGCGAGACTCAGGGAGACACCGCGCAGCACGGCGATCTCGCCGGGGGTGCCTGCGTTATAGGTCTTCTGAAGGCCGTCCAGCACCAGCACCGGGTCACTCATAGCGCAGCGCCTCGACCGGGTTCATCCGTGCCGCTCGGCGCGCCGGAAAGATGGTGACCAGAAAGGAAAGACCGAGCGATAGGAGCACCGCCGAGAGGACATCGCCGAATTCCAGCTTGGCCGGGACCTGATAGATGCCCCGGATGCTTGGGTCCCAGACCCCGCCGCCCCCGGCCCAGTTCACGAAGGAGAAGATCTGGTCGATATAGATCGCGAAGAGACAGCCGAGGATCACGCCGCAGAGCGTCCCGATCACCCCGGTGGCTGCGCCGCAGATGAAGAAAACCCGCAGGACCGCGCCCTCGCTCAGCCCCATGGTCCGCAGGATGCCGATATCGCGGCCCTTGTTCTTCACCAGCATCACGAGACCGCTGATGATGTTCATGGCCGCGATCAGGACGAGGATGGACATGATGACGAACATGACGTTGTCCTCGATCTCCAGCGCGCGGAGGAAGCTGCCCGACGCATCGCGCCAGGACCACAAGAGCGCGCCGTCCCCCGCCGCGGCGCGGAGCGGGTCGGACCAGTCCTGCACGCGTTCCGGCGACGCGACCATGACCTCGATCTCATCGGCCCCGCCCTCGCGGTTGAAGAAGGACTGCGCCTCGGCGAAGGGCATGTAGACCCGGGTGCGATCGATGTCGAACCGCCCGAGCGAGAAGACATGGACCACCTCATAGGCCTTGACCCGGGGGCTGGTGCCGAAAGGGGTCTTGACCCCGTCGGGAGAGATCAGGCGGATGCTGTCCCCGACCCCCGCCCCCAGCTCGCGCGCCACGCCGGAGCCGATGGCGATCCCACTGGCAAAGCGAGAGAGGTCTCCGCGCCCGGTCCCATCGGCGGCAATCCCGGGCAGCGAGCGGAGGTCGGCCTCGGCCAGACCGTAGACCTCAACCCCAGAGGTGCGTCCGTTATGGGTCGTGATGACCTGCCCCCGGATCAGCGGAGCCGCCCGTGTGACCCCGGGAACGGCCGCGATGGCCGCGGTCTGGGCGGCGTAATCCGGCATCAGGCGGTTGGTGCTGCCGGTCTCGGCATCATAGACCGCGCTATAGACGGTGATATGGGCGTTGGCCCCGAGGATGGTGTCCACGAACTCGGCGCGAAAGCCGCTGCGCACGGCGAGGGTCGCAATCAGGGCAAAGACCGCGAGGGTGATGCCGACAAGGCTGATCCAGGTCATCACGCTGACCCCGCCTTCGGCACGGCGCGCGCGCAGGTAGCGCCACGCGATCAACCATTCGTATCGGGCAAAGGGCGGTGGCGAACTGGCCAAGGCAGGCTCCTATATGGATAGCTTGGTCTTATCGCGCCGCGCGCCAAGGTCAATCGCCAAGCGTGCGGGGGTGGCCGAGGGCCGCCCAAGGTCGGGGCCAGCGGACCCTCTCAGAGCGCCCGGTGGCCGCGATGCCAGCATCGCGGCGGACGCGCTCCGTTTTGGCCGAGATCCGGGTTGGCGCGCGGAGTGCCCCCTGCGCGGGTCCCGCGCGGGCGCATGCGCCCGCGCCCCCGGTTTCCTTGACGAAGAGGTCAGTCTTCGTCCAGCACGCCCCAGATGACCGCGCCGATCACCGCACCGGCCAGTGGCGCCACCCAGAAGAGCCAGAGCTGGCTGAGCGCCCCCGTTTCCGCAAAGAGCGCCATCGCCGTTGAGCGCGCCGGGTTCACGGAGGTGTTGGTCACCGGGATGGAGATCAGGTGGATCAGGGTCAAGCACAGGCCAATCGCGATTGGCGCGAAGCCTTCGGGCACCAGATGCGAGGTCGCCCCGAGGATCACGATCACGAAGACCGCCGTCAGCACGACCTCAATCGTGATGGAGGCCATCATACCGTAGCCCGCGGGCGAGAGGTCGCCAAAGCCATTGGACGCAAACCCGCCGGCGCCTGCGAATTCCGACTGCCCGGAGAAGATGATGAACAACGTGGCCGCAGCGGCAGAGCCCCCGACCACCTGCGCCACCCAGTAGGGCGCGATATCCTTGAATTCGAACCGGCCGGCCACGGCTAGCCCGAGCGTGACGGCCGGGTTGAAATGCCCGCCGGAGATCCCGCCGACCGCATAGGCCATGGTCAGCACGCTCAAGCCGAAGGCGAGGCTGACCCCGAGCCATCCGATCCCCACATCCGCGACCCCAGCCGCCAGAAGCGCACTGCCGCAGCCCCCGAAGACAAGCCAATACGTGCCGATAAACTCGGCCAGCCAACGTTTGAACATGCGATCCCCCTCGCTCTGGTTCCAGCGCCTCACAGGCGTGTGAACAGCCTAGACGAGTCCATCGACCGGGGGGAAAGTGCCTATGTCACATGACACAGAATATGGGGCGGATTACGGCGTCGCCAGCCAGTCCATCACCCGGCCTGCATCCGCATCGGGCGGAAAGACCGGGTAGAACACCTCTGCAATCACGCCATCGCGCAGGATCAGCGTCATGCGCTTGTGATGCGGCCCGGCGGAGGTCTCGAACAGCGGCAGCTTGAGCGCATGGGCCAGCGCAAGATCCGCATCGGACAACAGCGCAAAGGGCAGATGCAGCCGCTCGGCTGCGGCGACCTGATCATCGGGGCTCTGGGTCGAGATGCCGTAGACATGATCCGCCCCCGCCGCCTGCAACTCGGCGAACCGGTCGCGATAGGCGCAGCTTTGCGGGGTGCATCCGCGGGCACCGGGGATCTCGTTCCAACCCTCGGGCAGTGCCACGCCCGGCGTTCCGGTCATCGGATAGAGATAGAGCACGCTCACCCCGCGCAGCCCATCCAGCGCCACATCCGTCCCATCCGTCGCCCGGAGGCGCAGGGCCGGCATCGCGCGCCCGGTCAGATGGGATGCCGCGCCATCATCCTCGGGCGTGGGCAGTTCCGACCAGTCGATCTCGAACCCGTGTTCCGCCATGACCGCGCCCCTCAGAGGGCGGCGTAGCGCGCAACAACCTTGGCCACGGCGGCCTCCGGCGTGAGCTCCTCGCTCTCGCCCGTTTTGCGACTGGTCAGTTCGACGACACCGTTCTTGAGCCCCCGCGGCCCCACGGTGATCCGCCAGGGCAGGCCGATCAGGTCCATGGTGGCGAACTTGCCGCCCGCACGTTCCTTGCGGTCATCATAGAGCGGCTCGAGCCCGGCCGCGGTCAGCGCCCCATAGAGCGCATCGCAGGCCGCATCCGCCGCTTCGTCGCCTTGCTTGAGGTTCACGATCCCGCAATGGAACGGGGTCACGCCCTCGGGCCAGATGATGCCCTTGTCGTCATGGCTGGCCTCGATGATCGCCCCCAAGAGGCGGCTGACCCCGATCCCGTGGCTGCCCATATGGACCGGCACCTGGTTCTGCTCCGCATCGATGACGGTCGCGCCCATGGCCTCGGAATACTTGGTGCCGAAATAAAAGATCTGACCGACCTCGATGCCACGCGCAGACCGGCGGCGCGCTTCGGGGACCTCCGCGAAGACCGCTTCGTCATGGGTCTCGTCCGTACGGGCATAGCGGGAGGTGAACTCCTCCAGCACCGATTGGCACTGGGCGACATCATCATAATCGATCTCGCGGTCCCCGAATTTCAGGTCCGTGATCTCGCTGTCATAAAAAACCTCGCTCTCGCCGGTCTCGGCCAGCACGAGGAATTCATGGGTATAGTCGCCGCCAATCGGGCCGCCATCGGCGCGCATGGGGATCGCCTGCAGGCCCATCCGCTCATAACTGCGCAGGTAGCTGACCAGATGCCGGTTATAAGCGTGCAGCGCGTCGTCCTTGGTCAGGTCGAAATTGTAGCCGTCCTTCATCAGGAATTCGCGCCCGCGCATCACGCCGAAGCGCGGCCGCACCTCGTCGCGGAACTTCCACTGAATGTGATAGAGCGTCAGGGGCAGATCCTTGTAGCTCGCAACATTCGAGCGGAAGATATCCGTGATCAGCTCCTCGTTGGTCGGGCCATAGAGCATATCCCGGCCATGACGGTCGGTGATCCGCAGCATCTCCTGCCCGTAATCGTCATAGCGCCCGCTTTCGCGCCACAGATCCGCGGATTGCAGGGTCGGCATGAGCATGGGGATATGGCCCGCGCGCTGCTGCTCCTCATGGACGATCTGCTCGATCCGGCGCAGCACCTTGAAGCCCAGCGGCAGCCAGGAATAGATCCCCGCGCTGGCCTGCTTGATCATGCCTGCGCGCAGCATCAGCCGGTGGCTGACAATCTGCGCTTCGGCAGGGGTTTCCTTCAGAACGGGCAGGAAGTAGCGGGACAGGCGCATGGAGCGAGCCTCTGGCAATAGGGAACGGTTCCGCTCGGTCTAGGCCATCCCCGGAACCGCTTCAAGGCGCTGCGGGCCTTGGGGGCCCGGGTCCGGCGACGGGTCCCCCCTGTCTTTGCGGGTCGCCCCCGTGGCCGACCGGGTGCCATGGCCCTCGCGGACCCCGCGAGGGCGCGACGCGCGACAAGGCCGGGGGTGCGCCCCGGAACATGTGCCGGACCCGTGAAACGCTCAGAACGACGCGCGTCGGCCCGCGCAGCGCGCGGGCCATGCCCCCCCGTCCGCCCAACCGCCCGCGCCAAATCGGTCCCATGCGCGCTTTGCCGGTCCTGCCTTGCAATCTGCGCCGCCCTGCCCTTGCCAGCCGGGTGGGATTTGGCCATGAAGCTAGGAACAGCTATTCTGCACAGGCTCCCCTTCGGAGGCATCCCATGGCTCTGCCAGCTCGCCAACAATTGATCTATTGGAGCATCGCCGCGGCGGTCTTCCTTGCCCTGCTCTGGCTGCTGGGCAATGTCATCCTGCCCTTCGTCGTGGGCGGCGCGATCGCCTATTTCCTCGACCCGGTGGCCGACCGGCTCGAAGAGATGGGTCTGAGCCGCACGATCTCGACGGCGATCATCGCCCTGGTCGCTGTGGTCGTCTTTGTGATCGCGGCCCTTCTGGTGATCCCGACCCTGATTTCCCAGACCATAGCGCTTGGCGATGCCATCCCCGAGATCCTGTCTCAGCTCCAGACCTTCCTGTCCGACCGCTTCCCGTCGATGAACGACCCGGACTCCACCGTCCGCCAGTCGCTCGCGACCCTGGGTGAGATCATCAAGTCCCGCTCCGGCGAGCTGGTGGAGAAGGTCTTCGCCTCTGCCCTCGGGGTGATCAATGCGGTGATCTTCATCGTGGTCTGCCCGGTCGTGGCGTTCTACCTGCTGCTCGACTGGGACCATATGGTCGCGCGGATTGACGGGTTGCTGCCCCGCGATCACCAGGCGACCATCCGCGAGCTGGCCAGCCAGGTCGATGCGGTGATGGCCGGCTTCGTGCGCGGGCAGCTGACGGTCTGCCTGATCCTGGGGACGTTCTATTCCGTGGCGCTCATGCTGGTGGGCCTGCAATTCGGCCTCGTAGTCGGGGCGGTCGCAGGCCTGTTGACCTTTATCCCCTATGTGGGCTCGCTGGTCGGAGGCGCGCTGTCCATCGGACTCGCGATGTTCCAGTTCTGGGGCGATCCGGGCTGGATCGTGGCCGTTGGGCTGATCTTCATCATGGGGCAGATGATCGAAGGCAATTACCTCACGCCCAAGCTGGTGGGCGGCTCTGTCGGGCTGCACCCGGTCTGGCTGCTCTTTGCGCTCTCGGCCTTCGGAACCGCCTTTGGCTTTGTCGGGATGCTGGTCGCCGTGCCGGTCTCGGCCATGATCGGTGTGCTCGTGCGCTTTGCCATCGGGCAGTACCAGGGGGGCCTGCTCTATCGCGGGATCGTGGGGAGCCCGACCAAGGATGACGAGTCCGCATGAGCGCGCCGCAGCAGCTCACCTTTCCCCTGCCGCAAATGCCGGCACTGGGGCGCGCGGATTTCATCGAAGCGCCCTGCAATGCCGACGCGCTGGCGCGGATTGACGCCTGGCCCGCCTGGCCCGTTCCGCGACTTGTGATCAGCGGGCCCGAAGCCTCGGGCAAGTCGCACCTGGCTCAGATCTGGGCCGCCCGCAGCCGCGGCGCCATCATCGCCGGGCGCGACCTGACGCTGGCCGGGCTCGTGGACCTGCCGCCCCATGTGGTGGTCGAGGATGCCGACAAGATGTTCGGCGCGGGCGAGGCGCAGGAGACGCTGTTTCACCTGCATAACCGCATCACCTCCGAGGGGGGCGGATTGCTGGTCACCGGCGAGACACCGCCCGCCCGCTGGGCCATCGCCCTGCCCGATCTGGCGAGCCGCCTGCAGGCCATGCCCCTGGCCCAGCTGGCCCCGCCCGATGACCTGCTTCTGGGGCGGGTACTTGCGAAGCTCTTCGAGGACCGGCAGATCCTGCCCCCGCCGCCGCTTATCCCGTTCCTGCTGCGCCGGATGGAGCGGTCCTTCGGCGCCGCCCGCGCGCTGGTGGCCGAGCTCGACCACCGCGCCCTGAGCGAGGGCCGCGCCATCAACACGACACTCGCGACCGAAATCCTCGGCTCTCTCGACCCGGCAGAAGGTTAGGGTCATCCTCCCGTTACACGCCAAGGCGACACCGTTCCCATGACATACGCGAATTTCCTGACCGACCCCTTCCCGCCCGCGATTTCCCTGCCCGAGGAGGAGCGCACCGGTCCGGGCCGCTTCTTCAACCGCGAACTGAGCTGGCTGGCCTTCAATTTCCGCGTGCTCGAAGAGGCCGCGAACCCGCGTGTCCCTCTGCTGGAACGGGTGCGCTTCCTGTCGATCTCGGCGACCAATCTCGACGAGTTCTATTCGGTGCGCGTGGCGGGCCTGCGCGAGCTCGCCCGCGAGGGCAACACGACGCCTGCCGCCGATGGCCGCTCGCCCGAAGAGCAGCTGGTGCTGATCAACGCCGATGCGCGGCGCCTGATGGAACGGCAACAGGGCACGCTCGAGGGGTTGCTGGCGGAGCTGGCCGAGGAAAAGATCGCCGTGCTCAATCGCGGGCAACTCACCAAGGAGGACCTCGCCCGGATCGATGCGGTCTTCATGTCCAATGTCTTTCCGGTGCTCTCGCCCCTCGCCATCGACCCCGCGCATCCCTTTCCCTTCATACCCAATGAAGGCTTCTCGCTGGCCCTGCAGCTCGAGCGCACCCGCGACAAGCGCGAGCTCAAGGCGCTCTTGCCGATCCCGACCCAGATCGACCGCTTTGTCGCCCTGCCGGAGGTGGACGGCACCCAGCGCTTCCTGCCGCTCGAGGACCTGCTCTTGCAGAAGATCCCCGACCTGTTCCCGGGCTACCGGATCAAGGGGCATTGCGCCTTCCGCGTCCTGCGCGACAGCGATCTGGAGGTCGAGGATGAGGCCGAAGACCTCGTCCGCGAGTTCGAGGTCGCCCTGAAGCGGCGCCGCCGCGGCGAGGTTGTGCGGCTGAAACTGTCGGCCAGCGCGCCCAAAGCCCTGCGCGCCGTGATCGTCGAGGAATTGCGTGTCAGCGATGCCGAGATCATCGAGATTGACGGGCTGATCGGCCTGTCGGACCTCAAGGAGCTGGTGCTGGACAGCCGCCGCGACCTGCAATGGCCGTCCTTCACGCCGCGCGTGCCCGAACGGGTTCAGGATTTCGACGGCGACATGTTCGCCGCGATCCAGCAAAAGGACATGCTGCTACACCACCCCTACGAGACCTTCGACATGGTGATCCGCTTTCTTGCCCAAGCGGCCCGGGATCCCAATGTGGTCGCGATCAAGCAGACCCTCTACCGGACCTCGAACGAGAGCCCGATCGTCGACGCGCTCTGCGAGGCGGCGGAGAACGGCAAATCCGTCACCGCATTGGTGGAACTCAAGGCGCGCTTTGACGAGGCCGCCAATATCCGCCAGTCGCGCAAGCTCGAACGCTCGGGCGCGCATGTGGTCTACGGGTTCATCAACTACAAGACCCACGCCAAGATCAGCAGCGTCGTGCGCCGCGAGGGCGACAAGCTGGTCACCTACACCCATTACGGCACCGGGAATTACCACCCGATCACCGCGCGGATCTATACCGATCTCAGCCTCTTTACCTGCGATGCAGCACTGGGGCGCGATGCCACGAAGGTGTTCAATTACATCGGCGGCTACGCAGAGCCCGCGATGCTGGAAAACCTCTCGATTTCACCGATCACCATGAAGTCGACGCTGATCGAGATGATCGACGCCGAGGCGAAACATGCCGAAGCCGGACGCCCGGCCGAGATCTGGGCCAAGATGAATTCAGTGATCGAACCGGATGTGATCGACGCGCTCTATGATGCCTCCAATCGCGGGGTGAAGATCAATCTCGTTGTTCGCGGGATCTGTGGCGTGCGCCCGGGCATCAAGGGGCTGTCCGAGAACATCCGGGTGAAATCCGTGGTCGGCCGCTTTCTGGAACATTCGCGGATCGTCTGTTTCGGCAATGGCCATGGATTGCCCGCCAAGAAGAGCCGGGTCTTCATGTCCTCGGCGGACTGGATGGGGCGCAACCTGAACCGCCGGGTCGAAACTCTGGTCGAGATCAAGAACGCGACGGTGAAAGCCCAGATCGTCAGCCAGATCATGGCCGCGAATCTCGCCGACACCGCCCAGAGCTGGGTGCTCTGCCCCGACGGATCCTTCCAGCGCGAGACCGAGCGGGCCGATGGTCCGATGTTCAATTGCCACCGTTTTTTCATGGAAAATCCCTCGCTTTCCGGGCGCGGATCGGCGGGCGCATCCGACGTGCCCGAATTGACCCACTCCCGGGACTAAACGCCGGATATTTGTGCGAAAAAGGAATTGACGGTGCTGGGTCTGTTTGCCTAGGGTCAGCAAGCGACCGTGGGGGTAGCGAACGGGGCACCGGTGCAAGACGAAGATTGGGGTCCGTTCGGCCGTCCGCTTTTTCAAGATCCAACCGCGCAGGCCTTGGGCCGCGTAGGGGTGATTGATGTTGGATCCAACTCGGTCAGGATGGTGGTATTTGATGGGGCGGCGCGCTCGCCGGCCTATTTTTACAATGAAAAGGTGATGGCGGGCCTCGGGGCCGGCCTGAGCCAGACCGGGCGGCTCAACCCAGAGGGCCGCATCCGGGCCATGGATGCGATGAAGCGCTTTGTGCTGCTTGCCAAATCCATGAACGTGACCCCGCTGGTGGCTGTCGCAACAGCTGCAATGCGGGAGGCGGAGGACGGTCCTGCGTTTCGGGAGGAGTTGACGCAGGAGACCGGCCTCCGCCTCTGGGTTATCGATGGCACCGAAGAGGCACGGCTCAGCGCCCAAGGCGTCCTTTTGGGCTGGCCCGGCGCGACCGGGCTCATGTGCGATATCGGGGGCTCATCGCTGGAGCTGGCCGAGGTGGCCGAGGGGCGGGTCGGACGGCGCGAGACCTCGGCACTGGGGCCGCTGAAGCTGCGCGATGTGCGCGGCGGCAAGAAGGGCCTCAAGGCGCATATCAAATCCGAGCTCTCCACCCTGCGCGGCAAGATCGACGGCAGCTATGACCGGTTGTTCCTCGTGGGCGGCTCGTGGCGGGCAATTGCGCGGCTCGACATGGTGCGGCGGAACTACCCGCTCGCCGTGCTCCATGAGTACCGGATGAGCCCGCGCTCGGTCTCGGATACACTGACGTGGATGAAATCCCACAGCCTGCAGGAGCTGCGCGCAATGTCCGGCATCGGCGAGGCCCGTATCACCCTCTTGCCCGAGGCAAGCCAGGTGCTCAGCCCGCTGATCCGGACCTTCCGCCCCCGGGAGATCGCGATTTCCGCCTATGGGATCCGCGAAGGCCTGCTCTATGAGCAGATGCCCCAGAAGCTGCGCAACCGCGACCCGCTGATCGAGGCCTGCCGCTATGCTGAGGCGCAGTCGGCGCGCATCCCGGGCTTTGGCCGGTCGCTCTACGAGTTTCTGAAACCGCTCTTTTCCAGCGAACGCGAGAAGACGCGACGCCTGGCCAAGGCGGCCTGCCTGCTCCACGATATCAGCTGGCGGGCCCATCCGGATTACCGGGCCGAGGTCTGTTTCGACACGGCAACCCGTGCCAATCTGGCCGGGCTCGACCATGCGGAGCGGATCTTCCTCGGGCTGGCCTTGCTGCACCGCTACAAGAACAGCCGCGCGGGCACCCGGTTCGAAGCCTTCTACGAGCTTCTGCCCGAGCGCGACCAGAAAAAGGCCGAGGTTCTGGGCAAGGCCATGCGGTTCGGCGCGATGCTGGCGGCGCAGGACGCGACCAAGATGGGACGGCTGAAGCTCTATCCGAAAAAGAAAATCCTCGAGCTGCGTATGCCGGTCGAGACTCGCGACCTCTTTGGCGAGGTGGCCGAGGCGCGGTTCAAGTCCCTTGCGGCCTCGCTGGATGCGGAACCGCGCGTTCTGATCTGATCAAAGCTCGACCGGCGCATCCATCTCGGTCGTGCCCTCGGGGCGCGGTGCGGGCGGCAGCGTTTCGGGATCGGGCTTGCGCCGGATGAGGATATCGCCATTAGGCAGGATCTCGGGCGCCTCATAGCGGCTCAGCCCTTCGAACTGCTCCCCCAGATCCTTGAGCAGCGGCGACAGCTCGCTTTCCAGGTTCTCGAAAAACTCCCGTGCGCCATCGGCAAAGAGATCGAAGCTCTCGTCCAGCTCGGGAAGCGGCGGGGTCTCTTGCGCTGGTGCGGTCATTGGCGCAGCGCAGAGCGCCAGAAGGAGGGCCGTGGTCCGGATCATCTCGCGTCTCCTCATGTGATGCGGACAGTATAGAGCGCCCGCGCCGTTCAGGACAGGTCCAGCTCGCAGACCACCGGAAAGTGATCCGATGCGGTCAGAAGCGCGGATTGCAGATCGGCATCGCCAAAGCAGTCCGGGTCATCGAAAGGATGCAGGATCCGCCAGAGGCCCGCCCGCGCCCGCAGATCCGCCGAGACCATGATGTAGTCAAGCAGCGCCGCCAGATAGCGGTTGGTGTCCTTGCGAAAGAACCGCGCGGTGCTGGGCATGGTCCCCAACCGACGCTCCAGCGCTTCGGCGGCATGGGGGTCATAAAGCGGCGCCTCGGCCCCCTCCCCCAACACGATCTCGACCCCCGAGCGCCCGAAGAGCCTCTCATAGACGTCGAGCCCGGGCCCGTCATTGAAATCGCCCAGCACCATCAGCGGCGTGCCCTCGGCCAGATGCGCGCTGACCCGGCGGCGCAGCCAGATGCATTGGGCAAGCTGCTTGCGCCGGTTGGCAATGGCGATCCGGGTGGCATCCTCGGGCGAGCGCGCGCCATGGGGGGCCTTGGACTTGGCATGCACCCCGATCATCCGGAAAGGCACCCCGTCGCGCGGCGTGATCCACAGCTCGAGCGGCGGCTTGGACCAGCGCACGGGATCCGGCACCGCATCCACATCGAGATCGAGCGCAAAGTCCATGTCGAACCGGGGCGCGCCCAGATCCGAGGGCGCATGCGCCGCCGAGAGCCAGTCGGGATCATAGAGCAGCGCGATCTCCTGCTGGGTGTCGCTGGCAAACCCGCTGAGCGCGCGCGAGGTGCGCAGGTCGTACCGGGCGGCGAACCCCTCCAGCGCTGCGCGGGTCGACCGCCGGGATCCCTGATCCGGGGCTTCGATCACCATGATCGCATCCGCATCCATCGCACGGAACACCGCGCCCAGCGCCTCGGCCTGCATGGCGCGGGTCACATCCCGGCGGCGTGACCAGCCATCGTCAGCCTGCAGCCGGTTGTCCTCGTCGAAAAGTGCTGTGAACCACTCCACATTGTAGGTGGCGATCCGCATGGCCGGGCTCAGGCCGACTTGGCATGGTGGATCTCTTCCCATGCCCGGTTGATCGCGATCAGTCGCCGCTCCGCGAGCTTGATCGCCTCTTCGGGCACACCGCGCGCCATCATCCGGTCGGGATGGGTCTCGCGCACAAGCCCGCGCCAGACCTTCCGCGCCTCTTCGAGCGAGACCGACGGATCGACCCCCAGAACGTCATAGGGATCGGGCTCGGCATCGGGCACATGCTGCGCCCGCAGACGCCGGAAACACATGTCGCTCAGCCCGAAAATATCGCCCACGGATTCCAGAAACGCGTTCTCGGCCGGGTGATAGGTGCCATCGGCCATGGCAATGTGAAAGAGCCCCTCCATCAGGTCCGTGAGCGTGTCCTCGTCATCGGAAAACATCTCGGCGATGCGCTCGGCATAGATCTCGTATCCGGTGACGTCCTGCCGTGCGAGATTGAACACCTTGGCCGCATGGGGCTCATCCGCCGGCGCGATGGTGAACACCTCGCGAAAGGCCGTCACCTCGTCGCGGGTCACCAGCCCATCGGCCTTCGCCATCTTCGCGCTCAACGCGATCACCGCAATGGTGAAGGCCACCGTGCGCTCCGGCGGGGAGCGCAGGGTTTCAAAGACCTTGGACAGGCTCTCGCCCGACCGGAAGGCGGCAACGGCATCGGCAATACGGGACCAGATCGACATGGCGCGAATCCTAGAGGTTCCACGACACCCTGTCAGCCCAAGGGATGCCGCATGTGCAAGAAGACGCGCCCGGGCGCGCGGCGCCGGTCAGAGGCGCTTGTAGAGCAGGACCAGATCCATCCAGCGGTCGAACTTGAAGCCGACTTCCGGCAGCGTGGCAAGCTCTGTGAAGCCCATATGGCGGTGAAACCGCACGCCATCCGGGTTCTCGCCGCTCACCCCGGCCCAGAGCGTGTGGACCCCGCGCCCGCGCGCGTGCGCCTCCAGCGCGTCCATCAGCCCGCGCCCCAGGCCGAGCCCCCGCACCCGGGCGTCCAGCATGATCGAATGCTCCATGGTATGGGCATAGCCGATCCCGCTCCGGAACGGGCCATAGGTGGCAAAGCCCATGACCTCGTCGCCGGAAAGCGCCACGAAGAAAGGCAGGTTTTCCTCTGACTTTTCCAGCAGCAGCGTCGCGACATCCGAGGGCGTCTTCTCGATCGCGTTAAAGGTCACCGCCGTCTCGCGGATCAGCGCCGACCACAGCCCCGCAATCGCCGCCGCATCCGCCGCCTGCGCCGCGCGGATCATAGGGTGACCTCGCCCTTGGGCGTGCGCAATGTCACGCTGAGGGCGGCGGGCCCCTCGGTGATCTCGACCAGATCCGCCTGCAGACCGGTCAGGGCCTCGCGCAACGCGTCGGCGCGCGGATGGGTGACGCGCAACCCTGTCAGGCGCACGCCGCAATCGGCGAGTTTTTCGGTCGGATGACCGCCCTTTTCCCATGTGATGATTGGCGGGCCGACCCCGTCAAAGGGCAATGCGCCGGTGTCGAGCACGGTAAAGCTCCAGCGCAGATCGCCCCGGCTGAGGGCCACGGGCGGCCCGGCATAGGCCGGGCGTGCCATGCCCGGCGGGGCGGCCACGATCCAGGACTGCAGGCGGGGTGGCCCCTCGAACCGGTCCAGCCCGAACCAGCGGGCGCGCCCCGGCGGGGCTGCGTCCGGGTCGATGGCGATCACCTCGAGATAGAGATCCGGGCCCAGGGACAAGAGCCGGTTATGGGTGCCCATGGCCGGGTGCTGCCCGCCCGGGGCAAGGGCCACGCCGAGCCGCTCTTCGAGCCAGGCGACCCCGTCCTCGAGCCGCGTGGCGGCAATGGCGATATGGTCGAAACGCAGGACCGGGTCAGGTCCGCTCATTCTCGCATTTGAAGTTGTCACGGTTGATGTCGTTGTCTTTCTGGCCCCAGAGCGGCACGCGCGACTGGAATGCCGCCCGGGCGATCACATGCGCACCGATGGGCGCAGTGAACAGCAGGAAGAGGATGATCGCAATCTCCTTCGCCATCCCCTCGGCATCCACGGTGAGCGCAGCGGCGGCGGCGATCATGCCGACCCCCAGCGTGCCTGCCTTGGTCGAGGCATGCATCCGGATATAGACGTCCTGCATCCGCACCACGCCCAGCGCAGCGATGAAGGTGAAGAACCCACCGCAGAGCAGCAGTGAGCCCGCGATCCAGTCAATGGCGGTCATACGTTATCCTCCTTGCCCGGGGCGGTATCCGGTTGCCCGTTCTTGTAATTGCGTCCCGACCGCAGCACGAAGCGCGCCAGCGCCACGGTGCCCAGAAACGCCACCAGCGCCAGCACGAGCGCCGCGTCGAGATAGGCCTCGACCTCGCTCGACAGCGCAAAGAGCGTCAGCATCGCCACCAGCAGGATCGAGATCAGGTCCAGCGCCACGACCCGGTCCGGCAGGGTCGGCCCCCGCAGAAGGCGGATGGTCGACAGGACCAGCGCCGCCGTCACCATCACGAAGGTCAGCAGCACTGCGACCCCGAGCGGGCCGGTCTGACGGGTTTCCAGCAAGAGGCTGCCCAGAAGATCAAGCATGACGCGTCCCCCGTGTCGCCCGCAGGACGCGGCGTTCGATCCCATGTTTCATGGCGGCGATCTCCCCCTCCGGGTCCTCGGCGCCGAACATCGAATGCACCAGCAACTCGCTGCGATCCGCGCTCAGGTCGATGGACAGAGTGCCCGGGGTCAGCGAGATGATATTGGCCGTCAGCATCAGCTCCACATCCGTCTTGGCGTCGAGCGGCATGACGATCAGCCGGGGCCGCGCCTTCATCTCTGGCGTAATCACATCCCAGGCCACCCGCAGGCTGGAGACGATCAGCTCCTTGACGAAAAAGACAAAGAGGTTGAGCGAGTAATACAGTCTCAGCACGAATTTCATTCGGACACCTCCGCCAGTTGCAGGGCTGCACGCTCGGCCCGGGCGGTCTCGGCGACCTCGGGGCCCAGAACGACTTCGACATAGGCCAACGGATCCAGCAGCGTGATCGCCGCCTCCTCGGCCACCGCATAGAGCGGCCCGGCCCCCAGTCCGATGATCACGGTCATGACCGCAAGCACCGCGATCGGCCCGATCATCGTCCTTGGCATGGCTTGTGCCAGGTTGTGGTCGGGATCCGGATGATCCTTCCAGAAGGCCGCGAGCCAGATCTTGGTCATCGAGAAGAGCGTGATCAGACCCACCGCCAGCGCGGCCAGCGCCACCCACCAGTCGCGCGCCTCCAGCGTGGCCTGCACAATGATGAACTTCGCCCAGAACCCCGAGAGCGGCGGGATGCCCGCGAGGCTCAGCGCCGGGATCAGGAAAAGCACGGCGAGGAAGGGCGACGCCTTCAGCAGACCACCGATCTTGTCGAGCTCCTCGGAGCCCGCCTTCAGCTTGATAAGCCCGGCCACGAAGAACAGGTTCGCCTTCACGATGATGTGGTGGAAGAGGTAAAAGATCGCCCCGATGATCGCCAGCGGCGTGAAGAGGGCGAGACCCAGCACCATGTAGCCAATCTGGCTGATGATGTGAAAGGACAGGATCCGCCGCACATCGTTCTGCGCCGCCGCGCCGAGCACGCCGATCACCATGGTCAGCACCGCACCGATCAGCAGGATCGGCTGCACGAAGCCGCCACCGCCATCATAGACCACCGTGAACACCCGCAAGAGCGCATAGACCCCGACCTTGGTCAGCAGCGCCGCGAACAGCGCCGAGGTCGCAAAGGCAGGCGTGTGGTACGAGGCCGGCAGCCAAGCAAAGACCGGGAACATCGCCGCCTTCGCGCCAAAGGCAAAGAGCAGGAGCGCCGCCGAGGCCAGCACCGCCGTCTCGGATTGACGATCCGCCAGCACCAGATGCAGATCCGCCATGTTCAGCGTCCCCGCCGCGCCATAGAGAATCCCGACGCCGGTCAGAAAGGCGAGCGTGGCCACAAGATTGAGCCCGACATATTTCACCGCCGCGTCGATCTGATCCCGGCGACCGCCGATCACCAGCAGGCCGAAGGACGCGATCAGCATCACCTCGAACCAGACATAGAGGTTGAAGATATCGCCGGTCAGGAACGCGCCGCACACCCCCAGCAGCAGGGCATGGCTGAGCGGGTGGAACCCCACCCGACGCTCGTCATCGGTCACGTCGAACTGGCTGTAGACAATCACGGCCACGCCGACGATCCCGGCAATGACCACCATGGCCGCCGAAAGGATATCCGCGAAGAGGGTGATGCCGAACGGGGCCTCCCATCCGCCCATCTGGGCCGAGATCGGGCCACCGCTCAGCACGGCCTGCAACAGGACCAGCCCCGAGCCGAGCAGCGCCACCGCCCCCAGCAGAGAGACTGCATTCGCGCCGCTGCGATGGCGCAACAGCAGGGTCAGGATCGCCGTGATCATCGGGATCGCAATGGGCCAGACGAGGATCATTCTGCCGCCTCCAGACGGATATTGGACGAGGCCGGTTGCGGTTTCGGCGGCTCCAGCGGCTCACAGGCCCGCATGGCGTCCATCTCGACCGTCCCGAGGCTCTGCCAGGCGCGGAAGGCCAGCGCCAAGGCGAAGGCCAGCAGGCCGAACCCGATCACGATGGCCGTCAGGATCAGCGCCTGCGGCAGCGCATTGGCCGCCCCGGCCACGGCCTCGGTCGAGCCTTCGGGAACGAAGGGCGGCGTCGCATAGGTCATGCGCCCGGCGGCAAAGATCCCCAGATTGGCCGCGTTCGACAAGAGAACCAGCCCAAAGAGAAAGCGGATCAGCTGCCCGCTCATCATCAGATACGCGCCCCCGGCGACGAGAAAGCCAACCAGCGCTGCAATCACGATTTCCATCAGCGCGCCTCCTCGTCCTGCTCGGCGAAAACCGCGTCTTCCAGCGAAAAGAGCACGGCACAGACCGCGCCGAGCACGGTCACGAAGACGCCCGTGTCGAACAGCAGGATCGACCCGACCGGCCAGCCTTGCGTTCCTTCGCCGGGAACATAGCCATAGAACGGCCAAACCCCCTGCAGGAAGGCACCGCCCACGGCAGCCCCCCAGAGCCCGCCCGCCACGGACATGGCCAGCCCGAGCCCCGCGAGCGAGAGCGCGTCGATGCGCAGAAGCTTGCGCGCTCTGTCGACCCCCTCGGCCAGCGCATAGAGCGCCACGGCAATCACCGCCATCAGGCCTCCGATAAAGCCGCCGCCCGGAGCATTGTGCCCGCGCCACAGGATGAGCAGAGAGATCAGCAAGAAGAGCGGGACAAGCACCCGGGTCGCTGTCTGAAGGATCGTGGAGTTCATTTGTCTACTTTCTTCCGGGCCCGCAGGCCCGCCGTCAGGGCCGCAGCGGCAGAGATCGCCGCCACAAGAACCACCGCCACCTCGCCCAGCGTGTCGAGCGCGCGGAAGTCCACAAGGATCACGTTCACAACGTTCCGGCCCAGCGCCTCGGGGTAGCTGGCCGCGTTGAAGAACTCGTTGATGCGCGGGTCAAAGGGCTGCATCAGCACCGAGGCCACCACGAAGGCCACGCCGAGCCCCAGTGCAGAGGCGATCATCGCATCGCCCGCGCGGAAGTTCCGCTCCTGCGGCATGGTGGGCAGCTTGACCAGCGCCACGGCAAGGATGAACACCACCAGCATCTCCACCAGGATCTGGGTGATCGCCACATCGATGGCCGAGTAGAACACGAAGAGGATGGCGACCCCGGCCCCGGTGATCCCGAGCGCGGTCAGGCCATAGAGCCGCGAGCCCGTGGTCAGCACCACCGCTGCCGACACCGCGATCAGCGCGCAGATCACCAGCGGCACCAGAGACAACCCTTCAACCGGCGGGTTGAACGCGTCGCGCGAGGCGAGATGCGACCCCCACATCAGCAGGGCCAGCACCGTGAAGGCCGTGCGCAGATAGACCGTCATTTTGCCCCCCTGCACCGTGCGCGCCGACCAGGCCGCAAAGCGCTTGAAGCTTTTCAGCACCAGCTCGTAAGTCTCGTTCGCATCCAGCCCGCCGGTGAAATTGGTGCTCCGCAGAGAGGCGCGCACCTTCGCGCGGCCATAGTAAAGCGTGAACCCCAGCACGAAGGTCAGAAGCGACAACATCAGCGGCAGGTTCACCCCATGCCAGAGGGCGAGATAGACAGGGTCCTCCCCCGGCAGGATCGATTGCACCACCGGCGTGATGATTGGCCCGGCGATCAGCGCGGGCATGAGCCCGAAGACCAGTCCCAACACCGCCAGCAGGGCCGGCCCGCTCCACAGCCATGGGGAGGGATCCGCGGGCGCTTTCGGCGTCGCCAGCCGGGCGCCAAAGAAGGGCGCGATCGCCACCAGCGCCGCCGCCGCCACCATATTGGCATTGGCCAGCAGGGCCGCCGTGGCCACAAAGAGCGGCTCGGTCTGCACACCAAGTGCCGCCTCATACATCAGCTCTTTGCCGATAAACCCGACGAAAGGCGCGAGCCCGGCCATGGACATGGCCGCGAGCAGCGCAATCACGAATGTGACCGGCATCGCCCCGCGCAACCCGCCGAGCTGCGTTGTCTCGCGCGTGCCCGTGCCCTTGTCGATCAGGCCAATGGTCAGGAACAACGCCGCCTTGTAGAGCGCATGCACGACCAGAAAGACCGCGACAGTCATCACCGCATAGCGCGTCCCGCCGCCCAGCATCATGGTGAGCGCGCCGAGCGCCATCACCGTGGTATAGGCCAGCATCAGCTTCAGATCGGTCTGCTTCAGCGCCAGAACCGAGGTCCAGACCATGGTGATCGCGCCCACGAGGGTCAGCGTCCAGAACCAGACCTCCGTCCCGCCAAGGGCCGGGGTCAGGCGTGCCAGCAGGTAGATCCCCGCCTTTACCATCGTCGCCGAGTGCAGATAGGCGCTCACCGGCGTGGGCGCGGCCATCGCCCCGGGCAGCCAGAAATGAAAGGGGAACTGCGCGGATTTCGTGAAAGCCCCGATGAAGATCAGGATGAGGATCGGAACATACAGGGCCGACGCCTTGATCAGATCGCCTGCCGCGTTCATCTCGGAAATCCGGAACGTGCCCGCCTCGGCCCCCAGCAGGATCAGCCCCGCCAGCAGCGCGAGCCCCCCGAGCCCCGTCACCAGAAGCGCCTGGAGCGCATTGTCCCGCGCCTTGGTCTTCTCGTGGTCGAACCCGACCAGCAGGAAAGAGGTGATCGTCGTGCCTTCCCAGAAGACGAACAGGGTCACCGCATCATCCGCCAGCACCAGTCCGAGCATCGAGATCGCGAACAGCGTCAGCAATGTCAGCAACATCGTGAGCTTGGGATGGCCTTTGAAATAGACCGCGGCATAGAGGAAGATGAGCGCCCCGATCCCGGTCACCATCAGCGCAAAGAGCAGCGAGAGACCATCGATCAGGAAGGCGACCTCGATCCCGAGACCCGGGATCCACGGACGCGACCAGGTGACGACCTCTCCGGCAGCCACCTGTGGAATGAATTGGGCAAACCAAAGCGCAATCAGCGCAAGGATTGCGGCGGGAAGGAGAGTCAGGAGCCGGGGCATGGGCACACGTTCTATATTGGGGGCGCGCAAGAGCGCCTCGTCTTCGTTCACCTAGCGGTGCAGGCATCTGGGGCAATTTTTAAAAATAAAGAGGGTCGCGCCACGGCCCCGGATGTAGCGCGACCCTCAGCCGTCCAATGGACGGCACAGGCCTAGAAGTCGATCAGATCCACTCCTGGTCGTGGCCCGTATTTTCGGCCCCTACTCCTGCCCGACATGAGGAAACATGAAGGACGTGGGCAAGATCGGCGCCTCCCGTGGCATACTGCCTTCGATGAGTTTGATATGATGTCGTCGTTGATTTTAAAAACCCAATGGCTTAATAAATTTTGATAGTTTATTCCTATCAAACTCCGAAGGTGCCCCTTGGCCAGTCCGACCCTCAAGCAATTGCAGTTTCTGGTCGCCATCGACGAGACCGCGCATTTCCGACGTGCGGCGGAACGGGTCGGGGTGACCCAACCCTCCCTGAGCGCGCAGATCCAGAACCTCGAACTTGCGCTTGGGGTCGCTCTGGTGGAACGCGGTCGCGGCGGTGTGCGCCTGACCCAGGTCGGGCGCGAGATCGTGACCCGGGCGCGGGGAATTCTCGATGATGTTCAGAGCCTTGTGGATTTTGCCGGTGCGGCCCGGGACGGCGTTGTCGGCACGATCCGGCTCGGGGCGAAGGCCACGCTGGGGCCCTATCTGCTGCCCCATGTGGTGGGCGCGCTCCATGCCGGGCACCCGGATCTGCGGATCTATATTCGCGAGGATGCCCCCCGGGTGCTGGAACAGGATCTGGCCCGGGGCGAGCATGACGTGATCCTCACGCAGCTGCCGGTGATCGGGGCGGACTACACGACCGCGCGGCTTTTTCGCGAGCCGCTGATGCTGGCCATGCCCGCGGATCACCGCCTGATCGCGCGCGAAACCCTCCGCCCCGAGGATCTGGCCGGGGAACAGGTGCTCAGCCTCAGCCCGGCCTATCACCTCCATGATCAAATCACGGCGATCTGCCAGCAGACCGGCGCGCTGCTGGCGCGGGATTACGAGGGCACCTCGCTGGACGCCTTGCGTCAGATGGTCGGGATGGGGATGGGGCTCACCTTTCTCCCGGCGCTCTATGTCAGCTCCGAGATCGAGGGACGTGGCGCCGAAGTCGTGGTCCGGCGCATGACCGGCGTGCGCATGATGCGCTCGGTCGGGATGGTCTGGCGGCGGCGCGCAGGGCGCGACGCGGCCTATCTGCAAATCGCGCAGGTGATCCGCGATGTGGTCCGCAAAAGCTGGCCGGAGCTGACAGTGGAAAGCTAGGCGCGCGCCCGGAAGCCCGGCGCGTCATCCCGAGGCGGCATGCCGCCTCGGCCATGGTGTCCCTCGCGCAGCGACCCTCCGCAGACCCTCAGGCCGCTTCGGAGCGCGCCTCCCGGATCAGCCGCAGGATGTCCTGCGCGGCCTCGGGGATGTTCGTCCCCGGCCCAAAGATCGCCTTGACGCCCCGGTCATAGAGGAACTGGTAATCCTGCTGCGGGATGACCCCCCCGCAGATCACCAGAATATCGCCGGCCCCCTGCGCCTTGAGCGCCTCGACCAGTTTCGGCGCGAGGGTCTTGTGCCCCGCCGCCTGGCTCGAGATACCGATGACATGCACGTCATTGTCGATGGCGTCCTGCGCGGCTTCTTCGGGGGTCTGGAACAGCGGACCAACATCCACGTCAAAGCCGATATCGGCAAAGGCGGTCGCGATGACCTTGGCGCCCCGGTCGTGACCGTCCTGCCCCATCTTGACCACCAGCATCCGCGGGCGGCGCCCTTCCTCGGTCGCGAAATCCTCGACGGATTTCTGGATGGCGGCGAAGCCGTCATCGCCTTCATAGGCGGCCCCATAGACCCCGGCGAGGGTCTTCACCTCGGCGCGGTGACGCCCGAACACCTTTTCCATGGCCATGCTGATCTCTCCTACGCTTGCCCGCGCACGGGCCGCTTCCACGGCCGCCTCGAGCAGATTGCCCCCTTCGGAGGCCCGCCGTTCCAATTCCGCGAGCGCCGCGTCACAGGCAGCCTGATCGCGGCTGTCGCGGATCCCGGCCAGCCGGGCCACCTGACCCTCGCGGACCTTCTGGTTGTCGATCTCGAGGATATCGATCGGGTCTTCCTTGTCCTTGCGGTACTTGTTGACCCCGACGATCACCTCGTCGCCCTTGTCGATCATCGCCTGACGCCGGGCCGCGGATTCCTCGATCCGCAGCTTCGGCATGCCGGAGCCGACGGCCTTCGTCATGCCACCCATCTCCTCGACCTCTTCGATGAGCGCCCAGGCCTTCTCGGCCAGCTCATTTGTCAGGCTTTCGACATAGTAGGAGCCCGCCAGCGGATCGACCACATTGGTCACGCCGGTCTCTTCCTGCAGGATCAGCTGGGTGTTCCGCGCGATCCGGGCCGAGAACTCCGTCGGCAGGGCAATCGCCTCGTCCAGCGCGTTGGTGTGCAGGGACTGGGTCCCGCCGAGCACCGCCGACATCGCCTCATAGGCGGTGCGGATCACGTTGTTATAGGGGTCTTGCTCCTGCAACGAGACGCCGGAGGTCTGGCAATGGGTCCGCAGCATCATCGAGCGCGGGTTCTTCGGCTCGAACTCGGACATGATGCGATGCCAGAGCATCCGCGCCGCGCGCAGCTTGGCCGCCTCCATGAAGAAGTTCATCCCGATGGCAAAGAAGAACGACAGCCGCCCGGCGAACTTGTCCACATCCATGCCGCGCTCGATCGCGGCGCGCACATATTCGCGGCCGTCCGCGAGGGTGAAGGCCAGCTCCTGCACGAGGTTCGCGCCCGCCTCCTGCATGTGGTAGCCGGAGATCGAGATCGAGTTGAATTTCGGCATCTCGTTCGACGTGTATTCGATGATGTCCGCGATGATCCGCATCGAGGGTTCGGGCGGGTACACATAAGTGTTGCGGACCATGAACTCCTTGAGGATGTCGTTCTGGATCGTGCCCGACAGGACCGAGCGATCATGGCCCTGTTCCTCGCCGGTGACGATGAAATTCGCGAGGATCGGGATCACCGCACCATTCATGGTCATCGAGACCGAGACCTTGTCGAGCGGGATGCCGTCGAACAGGATCTTCATGTCCTCGACACTGTCGATGGCCACGCCCGCCTTACCCACATCACCCTCGACCCGGGGGTGGTCACTGTCATAGCCCCGGTGTGTCGCCAGATCGAACGCGACCGAGACGCCCTGCTGCCCGGCATCCAGCGCCTTGCGATAGAACGCGTTGGATTCCTCGGCCGTCGAAAACCCCGCATATTGCCGGATCGTCCAGGGACGGCCCGCATACATGGTCGCCTTCACTCCGCGGGTGAACGGCGCCTGACCGGGGATCGTGTCCAGATGATCGAGCCCTTCGGTATCCTCGGCCGTATAGAGCGGCTGGACCTGGATCCCCTCAAGCGTGTCCCAGGTCAGCGCCTCCAACGGCTTGCCGCGCAACTCCTTCGCGGCAATGTCAGCCCACGCGTCTTTGCCCTTCGTCATGTCGCACTCCTCTTTCTTCTTCTGTCGGGCCCACGATGTCCTCGGGGCTCTCAATATAGCTGATGGCCGGGCCCGGATTGCTCCGCAGCCAGGCGATGTCCTCGGCGTAGTCCGCGCGCATCTTCGTGCGCTGCGGTTCGGTGAATGGCATCCAGCGCCCGCTGTTCCACTCGGCCAGACGGGCGAGATGGCCCGCACAGGGCCCCGCCTCGACCGCAGCGCGCAGGGCGTGGATATCGGGCGCGGGGTTATGCACCACCTCCACCGGCTCAAGCGGCAGGGCCAGGTCGCGCCCGGTCATCCGGGCGATCACGTGATGGGGCGCGTCCACCATGCCCTCGAACGGCCAGACCTGGATCTCGGCCCGGGGAAAGACCACGCGCAGCTCGCGGATGATGTCGCGCCAGCGGCGCGGCTGGGCCACGAGCCCGGCGCGCTGATCCGCATCCGGCACGCGCCCGCTGCGCTTGACCGTGAAAGAAATCATCGATGTCCAGAGCTGGTCATAGCTGCGAATGGCGAGTCCGATCCGCGTACAGTGCCGCGCAAAGGCCGGGCGCAGCCGCGCCACGCGCCGCGCCGCGTCGGGATAGAGCCGTTCGGTCGTCACACTGGCCGGGATCGAGCCCAGCATGTTCTCTTCGCTGACAATCAGGGTCCTGGTCCCCGCCGCATCCAGACGATGCAGATCCCGCGCAATGCGCTGGTTGGCGGTCCGAGCCTGCGCGACCACCTGCGGTGACACCCGGTCCGCCGCCTTGATCAGCCCGTCAAACAGACCGGCGCGGATCATTTGGGGCGCCCAGTATTCCACCTTATGCGCCTTCAGCCGCTGATGATTGTGATGCAGCGTCTGTTGCAGGGTCGTGGTGCCGGTCCGGTGGGCTCCCACATGCAGAATTACGTCCAAAACACGCCTCATACTCGCAAGCCCGACGCCCAGGCGCGGGGGATATGACATTGCGAGAGACATTAAAAAACGACCCTTCCGGTCGAATTAACGTTACCGAGCGGCAAAAAGCGCGTCAGGGTCTTCGAAATCTGGTTCGGACGGCATATATCTTGGCCAACCGGAGGGACCATGAAACGACTGATACCCCTTGTATTTGCTGGACTAATCGCCTCAACCGGCGGTGTGGCTGCCAATGATGACGCGGCCGAGACGCTGGCCCCGCTGCAAGCCGATGAAATCAATTTGAACGATTTTCTCTGGGTCGCACGGCCCATCGTGGTCTTCGCGGACACGCCCGCGGACCCGCGCTTCATCGAGCAGATGACCCTGCTGGCGGCGCGCCCCAAGGATCTCGCCGAGCGCGATGTGGTGGTGATTGTCGATACCGACCCCTCCGCCCGGTCCGAGCTGCGCCAGACCCTGCGCCCGCGCGGGTACATGATGGCGCTGGTCGGCAAGGATGGCGGTGTGAAGCTGCGCAAGCCCTCGCCCTGGAGCGTGCGCGAGATCACCCGCCAGATCGACAAGATGCCGCTCCGGCAGGATGAGATCCGGCTCAAGAAAGCCGTTGGCGGATAGGATCCCGCCCCCGCGCAGCCGCGAGACGCCCCTGGAACAGGGGCGCAGGCGTCGGTATGGCGGGGGCTGAGGCTCATTCGAATTCCATGATCACATCGTCGACGGCCAGGCTGTCGCCGGGGCCTGCGTTGATCTTGGTCACGGTCGTGGTCTTCTCGGCGCGCAGGATGTTCTCCATCTTCATCGCCTCGACCGTGCAGAGCGCCTGACCCTCCTGCACCGTGTCGCCCACGGCCACATCGATCTTCACCACAAGACCCGGCATCGGGCAGAGCAGCATCTTGGAGGTGTCCGGCGGCAGTTTCTCGGGCATCAGGTCGGCCAGCTCGGCCTGGCGCGGCGTGCGCACCGTGACCTTGATGTCCGCGCCCCGGAGCCGCATGCGGAAGCCGCTGGTGATCTTGTCGATCTTGACCACCATGGGCGCACCGTCGATCTCGAGCTCGGCGATGCTGTCGCCCGGGGTCCAGTCGCTGGCGACCCGGTGGCTGGTGCCATCGGCGAAGGTGACGGTCGAGCCCTCGGCATCCGCCGCAATCGAGACCGCCTGCTGGCTGCCCTGGGCCGACACGACCCACTCCGTGCCCACCAGACGCTCATGGTTGTCCATGGTCCCCGAGATACGGGTGCGCCGGATTTCAGCGACCCGGTACATGGCCGCCGCCGCCGCGGAGATCCGCGTCAGATCCGCGTCGGAGAGGGTCACACCCTCGAACCCTTCGGGATACTGCTCTTCGATGAAGGCGGTGGTCATGTCGCCCTTGATGAAGATCTCGTGGTCCATGACCGCTGCGACGAAGGGCAGGTTGTGGCCGATCCCCTCGACCTCGAACCCGTCGAGCGCGTTGCGCATCGCCTCGATCGCAGCCGGACGATCCGGGCCCCAAGTGCAGAGCTTGGCGATCATCGGGTCGTAATACATCGAGATCTCGCCGCCCTCATAGACGCCGGTATCGTTGCGCACAGCCGTGGCCCCGCTGGCCGCATCGCCATGCCACTTGCCATTGGTTTCAAGCGGTCCGGCGGCCACCTCGACCGGCGGACGATAGCGGGTCAGACGCCCGATGGAGGGCAGGAAGCCGCGATAAGGATCCTCGGCATAGAGCCGGTTCTCGATGGCCCACCCGGTCAGGGTCACGTCATCCTGAGTCATGGCCAGCTTTTCGCCATAAGCCACGCGGATCATCTGCTCCACAAGGTCGACACCGGTGATCAGCTCGGTCACTGGGTGTTCCACCTGCAGACGGGTGTTCATCTCGAGGAAGTAGAAGTTCCGCTCCCCGTCGACAATGAATTCCACGGTCCCGGCACTGGCATAGCCCACGGCCTTGGCCAGCGCGCAGGACTGCTCGCCCATGGCCTTGCGGGTCGCTTCGTCGAGGAAGGGGCTCGGCGCCTCTTCAACCACTTTCTGGTTCCGGCGCTGGATCGAGCATTCGCGCTCGCCCAGATAGATGCAGTTGCCATGGCTGTCGGCCAGCACCTGGATCTCGATATGGCGCGGCTGGGTGACGAATTTCTCGATGAAGATCCGGTCATCGCCGAACGAATTCGCGGCCTCGTTCTTGGAGCTCTGAAAGCCCTCGCGCGCCTCGTCATCGGACCATGCAATCCGCATACCCTTGCCGCCGCCCCCGGCGGAGGCCTTGATCATCACCGGGTAGCCGATTTCGTTCGAGATCTTTACCGCCTCGTCCGCGTCTTCGATCAGGCCCATATATCCGGGCACCGTGGACACGTTGGCCTCCTGCGCGATCTTCTTCGAGGTGATCTTGTCGCCCATGGACTCGATGGCTCCGGCGGGCGGCCCGATAAAGGCCACGCCTTCCTTGGCCAGCGCCTCGGCAAAGAGCTTGTTCTCGGACAGGAAGCCATAGCCCGGATGCACGGCCTCGGCCCCGGTCTGACGGATGGCATCGAGCACCTTGTCGATCACGATGTAGGACTGGTTGGCCGGCGGCGGGCCGATATGCACCGCCTCATCGGCCATTTTCACATGCAAAGCATTGCGGTCCGCATCGGAATAGATCGCAACCGTCTGGATGCCCATCTTGCGCGCGGTCTTGATGACCCGGCAGGCGATCTCCCCGCGGTTGGCAATCAGGATCTTCTTGAACATGGCCTCTTCCTTCTTCTTATCGTCACGCCGCACGGTGGCGGAGGGCCGGCACCGCTGCGGGCCGGGCAAAGCAAAGGCCACCGCTGCGGGCTGCAACGGTGGCCGGGATGGGATGAGCCGAAGCCGCCTCAGGGGCGGTCCGGTTCGCATTCAGATTTTGGGTTGCGCCTGCCTTACTTGCAGACGCCCGCGTCGTCGCAAAGCGCACCGGCTGCCGCACCGGCGGCAGCGCCGACCAGCGGGTCGCCGTCGAGAATGACCGCCCCGCCCGCGCCGATGGCAGCCCCAGTGAGGGCGCGTTCTTCATCTGCGGACAGGTTGCAGGCGCCCAGCGCAACGAGGGCTGCGCCCGCAAGCAGGAGTTTCGACGGGGATGTAGAATGGACCATGATGTTGTGCCTCTGAACGTGTTGTTATGAGGCTGAATCTGGTCATCAGAGCCGGGATTTGCGAGCCGGATTGCGCGCAGGGGACCGCGATCAGCAAAGCCTTGCTGATCCGACGCACCGAAATCGGCGGGAATGATCCGATCGCGGCTCAAAACCCGTCCTCCCCCGTGAAGGCACCCGGGAAGTTCTGGCGGGCCAACGTCTCGTTGATGCGCAGCAGGGCCTGGTAATCCTCGGGGTCAAACGGATCCTCGGCGGGCACCACCTCGCGCCCGAAGAGCCAGCTCAGCCGCCCGGCATCGAGATTGCCCCGCTCGAAGGGTGCATCGCCGAAATGCGCCCAGAGCGCGGCCATGAAGCCTTCATCGGCGCGGCGATCCGCGGGGCGACGGTCGGCAAAGCGTTCACGTGCCACCAGCTTGGTCGCCCCGTCCTTGTGAGAGCGGCGCAGTACAAACTGGTAATCCGTGCCGGGCAAACGGCCCGGAAAGCCGCGATGTTTGGTCATTTCGGGGCGCGGCATCAGAGACCCTCCCATTCGCAGCCATCCGGGGTGCGGCGCAGGCTTTCGAAATACTGGGTCACGCCCGGCGCGGCCTGTCCGCGCGGCACCGCCCGTTCCATCAGGATGACGACCACCTGTTCGGGGCCATCCGCCGGGGCGTCGCGGGTGCAGAGGACCTGAAAGTCCTGCTCCAGCGCCGTGAAATCATAAAGGCCGCGCGCGCGGGCAATCTCGGGCGCCACATAGCGCAGCACGAGCACCGGCGCCCCGCCCTGATCCTCGACCAGGGGTGGCAGCGCGACAGGGCGCAGGCCCGAGGGCAGATCCTCCACCACCATGGCGGGAACCACCGGGGGCCGACCCGCAGGGCGCGGCGTGAGAGAGGGCGCGGCGATCATGGCCGACGCGCCACCATATCCACCTCGACCAGCGCGCCCACGGCGAGGGCGGTCACCCCGATCGTGGTGCGTGCCGGGCGAACACCATCGGCGAAATACGTCTTGTAGACCGCGTTGAAGGCATCGAAATCCCGTTCGAATTCCGTCAGATAACAGCGGCATTGCGTAACATCCGCCAAGGACAGGCCCAGCCCCTCGAGCACCAGCACGAGGTTGTCCATCACCCGATGCGCCTGCGCAGTGATCCCCTCGGGGAGCGGCGCGTCAGGCGCGTCAGGAAAGGTCGGCATCTGGCCGGTCAGGAACACCCAGCCATCCGTCTCGGTGGCGTGACAGAACGGGCCGACCGGGGTCGGGGCAGCATCGATCATGTGGTACTCAGGCATGACGCATCCATCTGGCTTGGTGCTGCGGATCGCTCAGCAGATCGTGCAGGATCGCTTCGCAGCGGGCTTTGGGAAAGGGGCGCGCAGCAACCTGCCCGCCCGCCTCGACACGGATCCCGGCCGGGTCCGGATGGACCCGAACCACCGGCGAAAACCCCCGCAGCGCACGCAGGGCCCGCCACACATCCTGTCGGATCTGGTGGGCCAGACGGCGGCGCGAGCGGACCTTGGGCAAGCGCTGCTCGACGGCGAAATCCATCCGCGCCCCGGGCTGCCGGGACAGGGTCAGAACGCCCTCGTGATCTGCGATATGCCAGCCCATGGCCGCCTCCGGTGATTTCAGGGACCGGCGGGCCAAGCCGCCAGTCCCGGGATCAGACACGCGTCCCCCACCGACGAAGGCCGCAGTGGCGCTCCCCTCGCTCCTCCCGGTGTCGTGGTCGTATAAGTGCCGATCCATCTCGATATGCTCTAATCGGATCAGAGCGGGATATTGTCGTGCTTTTTCCAGTGCTTGGCCACGCGCTTGTTGCGCAGGCTGGCAAAGGCGCGGGCCACGCGGCGGCGGGTCGACTGGGGCATGATCACCTCATCGATGAAGCCGCGCTCGGCCGCCACGAACGGATTGGCGAAGCGGTCCTCGTATTCCTTTGTGCGCGCCGCGATCTTGTCAGGATCGCCAAGATCTGCACGATGGATGATCTCGGTCGCGCCTTTCGCGCCCATCACCGCCACTTCGGAGGTCGGCCAGGCGTAGTTGATGTCGCCCTTCAGGTGCTTGGAACTCATCACCACATAGGCCCCGCCATAGGCCTTGCGGGTGATCACCGTCACCTTCGGCACGGTCGCCTCGCCATAGGCGAAGAGCAGCTTCGCGCCATGCTTGATGACGCCGTTATATTCCTGCGTGGTCCCGGGCAGGAAGCCGGGCACGTCCACGAGGGTCAGGATCGGGATCTCGAAACAGTCGCAGAAGCGCACGAAGCGCGCGCCCTTCCGGGCGCTGTCGATGTCGAGCACCCCGGCCAGCACCATGGGCTGGTTCGCCACCACACCAACGGTCTGGCCTTCGAGCCGGACGAAGCCGGTGATGATGTTGCCCGCGAAGTCCTTCTGGATCTCGTAGAAATCGCCCTCATCAGCGATCTTCGTGATCAGTTCCTTCATGTCATAGGGCTGGTTCGGGTTGTCCGGGATCAGCGTGTCGAGGCTTTCCTCCACCCGCGCCGGATCGTCGAAGAACGGCCGGACCGGGGGTTTCTCGCGGTTGTTGAGCGGCAGGAAATCGATCAAGCGGCGGGCCTCGGCCAGCGCCTCCACGTCGTTCTCGAAGGCCGCATCGGCCACGGAGGATTTCTTGGTGTGGGTGCCTGCGCCGCCCAATTCCTCGGCAGTGACCACCTCATTGGTGACGGTCTTCACCACATCGGGGCCGGTGACGAACATGTAGGAGCTGTCCTTCACCATGAAGATGAAGTCGGTCATGGCGGGCGAATAGACCGCGCCACCTGCGCAGGGGCCCATGATCAGGCTGATCTGCGGCACCACGCCCGAGGCGTCGATATTGCGCTGGAACACGTCGCCATAGCCCGCGAGGCTGTCGACACCCTCCTGGATCCGCGCGCCGCCGGAATCGTTGATCCCGATCACCGGCGCGCCGGTTTCCATGGCCATATCCATGATCTTGCAGATCTTCTTGGCATGGGTCGCGGACACAGATCCCCCAAGCACCGTGAAATCCTGGCTGAAGACATAGACCTGACGGCCATTCACCGTGCCCCAGCCGGTGACGACGCCGTCGCCCGCCGGTTTCTGGTCCTGCATCCCGAAATCGGTGCAGCGATGGGTGATGAACATGTCGAACTCCTCAAAGGAGCCCTCGTCCAACAGGAGTTCAATCCGTTCCCGGGCGGTCAGTTTGCCTTTGGCGTGCTGGCTGGCGATCCGCTTCTCGCCCCCACCCATGCGCGCGGCTTCGCGGCGCTGGTCGAGCTCGTGCTGGATATCTTTCATCAGGTCATTCTCCGTCTCGATTTGGCGCTGACCCTAGGGGGCGGAAAATGTGCTGCAAAGCAGAATCAGGAAAATTTGCAAAATTTGTGAAATAGATCGATTGCTAATTGCAAAATTGATAACCCAGAGCTCCCGGAACCCGGATTTCACAATATATCTCATAGAGATACCAGAACGCCTTCAGCATGGACAAGGCGCATAATCCGCAAAGAGCGGCTGGGGATCCATGCAATAATTGCTCAAACCCAGAGCAGTTTGCGCAATACGTGACAATTCGCCCGTGCAGAGCGCGCACAGGACCTCTGCATCCATGCAGTGGACAGCGCGGAATTCGAGGCGTAGCTGTGGCCCATGCCTCCGGCCATTCAGACCCGGTTCCTCAACCGCACGACCCCGCCCCATATCATGACTCTGGTCCTGATGGCTGGCGTCGCGGCCTTGACGATGAACGTCTTCCTGCCGTCGCTGCCGGGGATGACCGCGTATTTCGGGACCGATTACGCGGTGATGCAGCTCTCGGTGTCGCTCTATCTCATGGCAACGGCGGTGTTGCAGCTGGTGATCGGGCCGTTCTCGGACCGCTATGGGCGGCGGCCTGTCTTGCTGGTCTCGGCCGCGCTCTTCGCCCTGGCCACGCTCGGGGCGCTATATGCCCCCAATATCGAGGTGTTTCTGGCCTGTCGCATGGCCCAAGCGGTGATCGCGTCGGCGCTGGTGCTGAGCCGGGCCATCGTGCGCGATATGGTGGGTCAGGCCGAGGCGGCCTCGCTGATCGGCTATGTCACCATGGGCATGGCGCTGGTCCCGATGATCGGCCCGGCCATGGGCGGCGCGCTGGACGAGGCGTTCGGCTGGCGGGCCAGCTTCTGGTTGCTCTTTGTCTGCGCGGTCGGGCTCTTTGCCCTGATCTGGGCCGATCTGGGCGAGACCGCGAAAAACCGATCGGCCAGCTTCAAGGCACAGTTTGCCGAATACCCCGAGCTGCTGCGGGCGCGGCGCTTCTGGGGCTATGTGGCGGCATCGGCCTGCGCCTCGGGCGTGTTTTTCGCCTTTCTGGGCGGCGCGCCCTATCTCGGCTCCGAGGTCTTCGGGCTCAGCCCCGCGACCCTCGGTGTCTATTTCGGCGCCCCCGCCTTCGGCTACATGACCGGGAATTTCCTGTCCGGGCGCTACTCGCAGAGCTTCGGGATCAACCGGATGATCTTCTGGGGGTCGATGATCACGACCGTGGGGATGAGCCTGTCGATCCTGATCTACGCGGTCGGGCTGACCCATCCGCTGACCTTTTTCGGCCTCGTCACCACCGTAGGGCTCGGCAATGGCATGATCATCCCGAACGCCATCGCGGGCACGCTCTCGGTGCGGCCCCATCTGGCGGGCACGGCAAGCGGGCTCGGCGGGGCGATCATGGTGGGCGGCGGCGCGGCCATGTCCGTGCTGGCCGGGGTCATCCTGCCGCTGGGCACAGGGCCCTACCCGCTGCAGATCCTGATGGTCATCACCTCCATCGGCTCGACGCTCTCGGTGATCTATGTCATGCGCCGCGACCGCCAGCTGGCCAGCGCGGCCGAGGGTTGAGCCCTCTGGACCGCAGAGTTTGCAAACACTAGACAGGTGTTAGCAAACACATGGAGCGGCCATGGCCACCCAGAAACTCTATGCCGGTGCCAAGCTGCGCGAGACCCGCACGGGGCTTGGCCTGACCCAGAAGCTGTTCGCCGAGAAGCTCGGCGTCTCTCTGCCCTATCTCAACCAGATGGAGAACAACCACCGGCCGGTCTCCAGCACCGTGTTGCTGGCGCTGGCGCAGGAGTTCGGCTTTGACGTGACCCAGCTCAGCACCGGCGAGGCGGAACGGCTTGTCACCGATATGCGCGAGGCGCTGGCAGACCCGGTCTTTGGCGAAGGGGCCCCGCCCTTGGCGGATCTGCGGCTGGCCGCGTCGAACGCGCCTGCGCTGGCCCGCGCGTTTCTCGAACTGCACCGCACCTATCGCCAGACCCATGAGCGGCTCGCCTCGCTGGACGAGGCGCTGGGGCGCGAGGGCGCGACCCTGCAGCCCTCCCCTTGGGAAGAGGTGCGCGACTTCTTTCACTATTGCGACAATTACATCGACGCGGTGGACCGGGCGGCCGAGCATATCGCCGCCCAGATCGAGGGCGATCTGGAGGCGGGCGCGCGCCGCCTGCTGAGCCGCAAGGGCCTGGCCGTGCAGTATCAGGACATTGCCGAGCTGCGGCAGTTCAACGACCGTTCCGGCGTGCTGACCCTCTCGACCCGCTCCGCAGCCCCCACGCGGCGCTTCCAGTTGCTGGTGCAGCTTGGGCTCGTCGGGCAGAACGAGCTGCTGGAGGCAACGCTCGATCTCGCGCGGTTCCAGACCGACGAGGCCCGGGCCATCGCCAAGCTGGGTCTTGCAAATTACTTCGCGGGGGCGGTCCTGCTGCCTTACCGGGAGTTTCAGGCCGCCGCCGCTGAGACGCGCCACGATCTGGAACGGCTGGCCGAGCGGTTCGGCGCCTCGATCGAACAGGTGGCGCACCGTCTCTCGACCCTGCAGCGCCCCGGGGCCAAGGGTGTGCCGTTTTTCTTTGTGCGGGTGGATCAGGCCGGGACGATCACGAAACGCCACTCGGCCACGCGGTTGCAATTCGCGCGCTATGGCGGGGCCTGCCCGCTCTGGAACGTCCATCAGGCCTTCGAGACGCCGGGGCGGTTCCTGAGGCAACTGGCCGAGACCCCGGACGGGGTGCGCTACCTGTGCCTCGCACGCGACGTGTCCAAGACCGGCGGCAGCTGGGGCGCGCCCACCCGGCGCTATGCCATCGGGCTGGGCTGCGAGCTGCGCCACGCACCCGCGCTGGTTTACGCGGATGGGCTGGATCTCGGGCAGGATTTCGAGCCGATCGGGATCTCCTGCCGGATCTGCGAGCGGCGGCAATGCCACCAGCGCTCCGTCCCACCGCTGGAACGGAAGATCAGCGTCGATCCCAGCCTGCGCGGCACCCTGCCCTACCAGATCGATACGGCCTGACCGGGCTCAGGCGGCCGTGGTCAGCATGCCATAGATCTCGTCCTTGAGCTGCATCCGGCGGCGGCGCATCTCATCCTCGGCCGCGGGCGAGACGGCCTCGATCCGCTCCTCGGCCCGGTGCACCGCGCGATTGACGTCGTGATACTCTGTACAGAGCTTGGCAAAATGCGCGTCCGTGCTGCGCAGTTGCGAAATCAGGTCCACCTTGTCCGGAAACTCCTCGGCCAGTTCATGCGGCGTGTGAGACATCCATCCACTCCCTTTCCTGTTATGCTTACCCAGCCTAGGGCGCGCGCGCGATCCGACCTTGATCCCCGTCAAACCCGGGCGGAATTCTCAGGTCTTTGTGTCGGAAACCGAGGGGGTGATCCCGGCCTTGCGCAGCCGCGCCTCGCGCCAGGACAGAAAGGAGATCGCGGCCACGATCAGCCCGCCGCCGAGGATGACATAGCTGTCGGCGGCCTCGCCGAAGACCAGCGCACCGAGGGCGGTGGCCCAGATGAGCTGCAGGAAGGTCACTGGCTGCGTCACCGATAGGGGCGCGGCCTGAAAGGCCAGGGTCATGGTGTAATGCCCGAGCGTCGCGAAACAGGCGACCCCGAAGAGCACCGCCAATTGCACGGGGGTCGGTGTCACCCAGACCGCAAGGGCAAAGGGCGCAAGGCCGAGGGACACGGTGATCGACAGGCCCGCCACCACTACGCTGGGCGAGACATCCGCCACCAGCCGCTTGGCCAAAAGGTAGCTGATGGCAAATCCAAGCGCCGTGCCCAGCATCGCAAAATGACCGGGCGAGAGCTCCCGAAAGCCCGGGCGCAGGATGATCAGCGCGCCGACCAGCGCGACGCAGATCGCGGCAATCCGGCGAAAGGCCATACGCTCGCCGAGAAAGAGCGCCGCGCCGATAGTCACATAGACCGGTGAGAAGTAGTTCATCGCCGTCACCTCGGCGATGGGGATCTGCGTCATGGCAAAGAACCAGCAGATCACCGCCCCCGTGTGAACCACGCCCCGCGCGGCGAAGATCCCCAGATCCTGACGCGGGATGCGCGTCCGCCAGAGCGTGCCCAGCACCGGCAGCACGAAGACCAGACCGAGAATGTAGCGGAGAAAGGCGGCCTGCGCGGCGGGGATGTCCGACCCGATGGACTTGACCAGCGCGGTCACGGCCACGAAGCTCAGACCCGTGGCCACCATCCACAGGATGCCCATGAGAGGCCTTGGTTGCGATGTCTCCATGGGCGAGGCGTGCCACGAAAGCGCGCCCCAGCGCAAGGGTGGCTGGCGCGGGTCGGGCTAGTCCGTCTGCCCGGCGGCGAAGCCTGCGACCATCTCGGCCACGCTCGCCTTGTATTGCCGCCGCGCCGGGGTGTTCAGCTCGTCGATCCGGTGCCCGCCCCCCTTGATGAGCCGCACGCGGATCTCGGCCCCGGCGGCCTCCATCATCGCGACGGTCTCCTCGACGGAGCGGGCATTGTGCTGGGACACACCCTTGGACCCGACCCCGCCTTTGGCGGGTTGGTTGTCATCCTCGGTGCCATGAAGATGCAGGATCCGCAGCCCGGTCAGATCCGCGGTGCAGGCCGGGATGGCCGGCGTGCCCGAGATCGCGATCACCCGCCGGGCCAGATCGGGGCGCTCGCAGACCAGTTTATAGGCCATCATCGCCCCGTTGGAATGTCCGACAATGGTCACCCGCGCCGGATCGGTGACGCCTTCGGCGACCAGCCGGTCGATCAGCCCCGAGAGGTATTCCACATCGCGGGCGGTGGTATCGAGCATGCCGCGCCCCTTCAGCCCGGCGTTCCAGGCATTCATCCCGCCCTTGCGCGTGACCAGCGGCCCCTTGCGGTTCAGTTTGAGCCGCGTGCCCGTGGGGTAGATCACGTTGAAGCCGAACCGCTCCGCCGCCTTGTCGAGGCGCAGGGTGTCATACATCTTCTCGCCGCTCTGAAACCCGCCATGGAGGACCATCACCAGCGGCGCGGGCTGTCCCGCCACGCTCTTGGCCCGGTAAAGCAGCGCGTCACGGCCCTGGCTTTCGATCTCGCTGAGATTGCGGGCCGAGGCGCCGGCAAGCCCGAAGGTCACGACGCTGAGCAGCGCCATGAGCATGGATTTCAACAAGGTTCTGAGCAGGGGGAAGCGTCGTCTCCGGGCCATGGGGCTGTCTCCGTATCCGGGGTCGGGGCTAGAGGCCCGTGGCGACCTGCGCGCCGCCGAGCAGCAGCTTGGCCGCCAATCCCCACATGGTGAGTGCAATCACGAGATCAAGGATCTGCCAGGATCGGGGTCGGGCAAAGACCGGCGTAAGCAGGCGCGCACCGTAGCCCAACGCGAAGAAGAAGAGCGCGCTGGCGCAGGCCGCCCCGATGCCAAAGGCGGCCTCTGCGCCGGGAAAGCGGGTCGAAAGGGCGCCGAGCAGGATCACCGTATCGAGATAAACGTGGGGGTTCAGCCAGGTCAGCGCGAGGCAGGTGATCAGCGCGGCGCGCAGACCGCCCGCCGTCCCTTCGGCCGGGGACAGGGTGGCACCGCCGCGCAGGGCATCGCGGAAATGCTTGATCCCGTACCAGATCAGGAAGGCCGAGCCTGCGATGACAAAGGCCGGGGCCACGCCGGGGAAGCGTTCGGCCATGACCTCAAAGCTGCTGACACCGAGGGCGATCAGAAGCGCATCGGACAGGGCACAGGTCAGGCAGATCGCGAAGACATGCTCGCGCCGCAACCCCTGTCTCAGAACAAAGGCATTCTGCGCGCCGATGGCGAGGATGAACTGCGTGCCGATCAGAAACCCGGCACCGGCGGCGGCAAGTTGGGTGGACATGGCGAAGGCCCTGTTTGCGGGGATAGGCGGGGAGGCTTGGCCTAGCGCGCCCGGCCCGCAGGGTCCAGCGGGTTCTGGCGACGGCGGCGGCGCAGGATCTCGAAGAGGGCGAGATAGGGCAGGTAGAAGGCAAACATCTGGATCCTGTCAAAGGGCCCGGTGAAATCCTGGGTAGATCCCCAGCCCCCGGTCAGCAGCGCCCAGAGCCCGTAATGGACCCGGTAGATCCAGGAGGCGAGCGCCAGCAGGATGAGCCGGATCGCCCAGTCACGATGCCGCGCGATCCGGCGGGCGCGGGCATGGCGAAGGGTCTCAGCGGCGGCCCAGAGCATCAAAAAGCCGTAAAGCGTGAAGCCTGCGGACATGAGCGGGCCGCCAACCGTGCCCACGCGGGCAATGAAGATCAGCCCGCCCAGCGCCGTCACCCCCGCAGCGGCCACAAGGATGCGTCCCAAGCTTCGGTGCAGGCCCGGCCAGCGCCGGCGCAGGACAGGCAGGGCCTGCAGCAGGACCAGCGCCGTCAGGCCCGCCCCGCTCAGCATATGCAGTGACAGGGCGGTCTCGGCCCCGGGCGCGCCGGTGGCGAAGAGGTAGCTCTCGGCACTCAGATCCTCGCGCAGGCCGCGCCAGCCGAAGACAGCGGCATAGACCGCGAAGGGCAGCGCGAGAAGCCAGACAAGGCCCAGCGCGCCGCGACGCAGCCAGGCGGGCGCGGTCACAGGGGCCAGACCAGCAGGATCATGGGCACCGAGACCGCAACGATCAGGATCTCGAGCGGCAGGCCCACCCGCCAGTAATCGCCAAAGCTGTACCCGCCGGGGCCGAGGATCAGCGTGTTGTTCTTGTGCCCGATGGGCGTCAGGAAAGCCGCCGAGGCCGCCACGGCCACCGCCATCAGAAACGGATCCGGTGAAGCCCCCAGCACGCGGGCCATCTCGATCCCCACCGGGGCGGCGACGATGGTCGTGGCCGTGTTGTTGAGCACATCCGACAGGGTCATGGTCACCACCATCAGCACCGTGAGGACGATCCAACCCGGCAGCCCCTCGGTGAGGCCCAGAAGTGCCCCGGCCAGCAGCTGCGTGCCGCCGGAGCTTTCAAGGGCGGCTCCGAGCGGGATCATCGAGCCCAGCAGGACCACCACCGGCCATTCGATATGGGTATAGAGCTCGGCCACGGGCAGGATCCTGAGCAGGACATAGGCCATCGCCACCAGCCCCAGCGCCACGGGCAGATAGACGAGCCCAAGTGCGGCCGCCGCCACCGCCCCGGCAAAAAGCCCGATCGCGGCCCAGGTCTTGGCCCCTTGGGTGACCCGCGCGCCGCGATCCGCAAGCGGCAGCACACCGAGCCAGTCGAGCACCTCGTCTTTCGCCTCGGACGGCACCAGCAGCAGCAGGATATCCCCCGGCGCGATCTCGGTCTTGCGCACCTGCCGGGTGATCCGTGCCCCCTGCCGTGCCACGCCCATCAGCACTGTGCGCTGCCGCCAGGCCAGGCCAATCGCCTGGGCGCTGCGCCCGGCGATCCGCGCGGTGTCGGGCACCACGGCCTCGACAAAGCTCACCCCGCTGCCATCATCCTGCAGCGCGTCCAGCCGCTTGGCGTCGGAGAAGTCGAGCTTGAGCGCTGTGCGGAACTCGTCGAGCGGTTCGGGCTGAGCCTCCAGCACCAGCGCATCGCCCGCGGCCATCCGCAGATGGCGCGCCGCAAAGCGCCGCTTGCCGTCGCGGATCACCCCGAGGATCGCCACATCCGCGCGCTCCGCCTCGTCAAAGAGATCGCTCAGAGGCTGACCGATCAGCGCGCTGTTCTCGGGCACGGTCAGCTCGGCGATGTAATCGGCGAATTGTTCGAGCCCCGCGCCGGGCTTGGCCGCGCCCTCCCGCTGGGGGATGAGCCGCCAGCCGATCAGCGCGACAAACGCCATCCCCGCGATCGCCGCCACCCCGCCCACGGGCGCGAAGTCGAACATGCGGAACGGAGTGCCCACGGTCTCTTCGCGGATCGCGGCGATGATGATGTTGGGGGGCGTCCCGATCAGCGTCGCCATCCCCCCGAGGATTGTCGCAAAGCTCAGTGGCATCAGGCTGAGCCCGACCGCCCGCCCGGCCTTGCGCGCCGTGGCGATATCCACCGGCATCAACAAAGCCAGCGCCGCCACATTGTTCATGAAGGCCGAGAGCACCGCCCCCACCGCCCCCATCATCGCGATATGCGCCCCCAGACCGCGCGAGGCATCCACCAGCGTCCGCGTGATCAGCAGGACCGCGCCCGAGCGCACCAGCCCCGCCGAGACCACCAGCACCAGCGCCACCACCAGTGTGGCCGGATGGCCAAAGCCGGAAAACGCCTCCGCCGTGGGCACCACGCCCAGCACCACCCCGATCAGCAGCGCCGAGAAGGCGACGATGTCATACCGGATGCGCCCCCAGAGAAGCATCCCGAACACCGCGCCGAAGAGCGCAAAGAGCACGATCTGATCAGAGGTCATGGCGCAGGCTCGGCAGCATTGGGTCCGGGCGGGTCACAGATGCGGCCCGAGAGGGCGGCGCCCCTCTTCCTGCATCTTTTCGATGGTGCGCACCGTGTTCGGCATGAACCGTCCGCGGGGCTTGGCCTCGGCCCACCATTGCCGCGCGCCCGGGGGCGACAGCAGGTCGAGAAAGAGGTTGTGCACCGCAAGCTGCAGATCCCGCATCTGCGACGGGACCGTGCCGCTGTGTTTCTCGAAATTGCCGATGATGTGGATCCCCTGTTCGAGGTAGTGGCCATAGGACAGTTTCTCGGCCGGTGTCAGACTGGTGTAATCCGCATTCCCCCGCACGATCAGATCGGCCATGGCAAGATCATTGGTCGTCGCCTTGAAATTCGTCAGGCTTTCGAGCAAGTGCCGCCAATTGCTCAACCCGGTCTCGCGGTTCTGAATGCGCAGTTCGAAGGCGAGAAACAGAAGCGAGGCGATGACACCCGCCGCGGCGATCAGGTCAGCTATGGCAGCAAGCTGGGCAAGCATGGGCGCGGCTCCGGGTTGTTGCGCGTCCCGCCAGCTTAGCGCCGGGTCCGGGCCCCGGGCAACATCCCTGTCCGGGATCTCGGTGGGTTCGCCTCGGAGGCGCAAACCGGCAGCGCTTGCCCCCTTGCCCTGCGATCCTGCCCGTGTTCCGACGCTCACAGTCCCTGTCCCCAGGTTTTTTGAACGTGGTCACAAGTGCGGCTGCCGTCCTGCGCGCGTCGGTCGATGCCCTGCCCCGTCTCGCTATCGCTTGGAGACGATCCGTGACTTTCACATTCAGGACCCTGCTCTTCGCCAGCGCGCCCCCCGCGACCCCGCCTTTGCGGCGGGCAACCAACTGGCTGTAGCCATCGCCGGCCATGACACCCTACCCTGCCCCACCGTCCCGTCATGGAGCCCGGCGCGGGTCAATCGCTTCGGATCCAGCCGTTCTGATCCGCCCCCTCTGGGCCAGTTGGCCCGATTTCCTCGGGGACACGGCCTTTGGGCAAAACCCGCCCGGCCCCCATTGCCGATCCCTATCCATTTGCGCTATCCCAGCGCTCAACTTCGATTGAGACCATCCGGGGAGCGCGCCATGGCAGGCCATTCAAAATGGGCAAACATCCAGCACCGCAAGGGGCGCCAGGACAAGCTGCGCGCCAAGCTGTTCTCGAAACTGTCCAAAGAGATCACCGTGGCCGCCAAGATGGGCGACCCGGATCCTGACAAGAACCCGCGCCTGCGCCTTGCAGTGAAAGAGGCCAAGGGCCAGTCGGTGCCCAAGGACGTGATCGAACGCGCGATCAAGAAGTCCCTCGGCGGCGAGGGCGAGAATTACGACGAGATCCGCTATGAGGGCTACGGGCCCGGCGGCGTGGCCGTCATCGTCGAGGCGATGACCGACAACCGCAACCGGACGGCCTCTACCGTGCGTTCCACATTCTCGAAGAATGGCGGCAATCTGGGCGAGACCGGTTCGGTGAGCTTCATGTTCGAACGCAAGGGCCAGGTCAGCTACCCGGGCGATGTGGGCGACGCGGACACGGTCATGATGGCCGCGATCGAGGCCGGTGCCGAGGATGTCGAGAGCGAGGAAGAAGGCCACATCATCTGGTGCGCTGATACGGATCTGAACGACGTGTCCAACGCGCTCGAAGCCGAGCTCGGCGAAAGCCAGAGCACCAAGCTCGTCTGGCGCCCGACCACCACGACCGAGCTTGACCTCGAAGGCATGCAGAAGCTGATGAAACTGCTCGACGCGCTGGAGGAAGACGACGACATCCAGAACGTCACCGCCAATTTCGAAGCCTCCGACGAGGTCATGGCGCAGCTCTGAGCCAACCTGAACAAGACCCGCAAAACCCCGGCTCCGGCTGGGGTTTTTTCGTTTGGCAAACCGCTGGGCAGGTCGCGGATCCTATGATCTAGTGTAGCGAGTTTGATCCATTCCCGGGTTTCATGACAGATTCCGTTTCTCCCGAAGTCGTCTCCCGGCTTGAGACCTTCTTGTCGGAGCCTTGGTGGGCAGGCCTTGGCGTTGTTTTGTCTGTGGCCATGCCTTTGGCGATATGGCTGTTCTTCAAACTTCGAAGGGCGTCCAACACTCCGAGTTCTGTACTTGCCGCCCCCAACAGCACAGATCCCTCGGCAGTGAGCCGTTTTCCGGCAATCGCGATCCATACGGATCGAAACGTCATCGGGCGCGACGAAGACCTGAAGAAACTTCGAACCGTCCTCGCCAGCGGCAAGGGCGCGCAGATCACGTCGGCGGGGGCGGTGCTCAAGGGCGAAGGGGGGCGGGGCAAGACGACGCTGGCGCGCTACTATGCCGAGCGGATGGGTCCGAGCTATGACGGCGGATGCTGGGTGCCTGCGCAGACCCGCGAGGGGGTGTTCGATGCGCTCGCCACCTTTGGCACGCTTGCCTTCGACCTGCCCGCGCCGGAGCCGGTGGGTGCGGCCCATATCCACGCCGTGCTCGACAAGATCCAGAACAGCAATGCACGCCTGCTCTTTGTGTTCGACAACGTCCACGGCACCGAGATGAAGACCGCGGAGGAAGGCACCTTCACCTATGCGGATCTGCGCGCCTTTCTGCCCCAGGGCGACAAGATCCACCTGATCCTGACCACGCGCGCGGGCAGCGGGTTTGACGGGTTCGACACGATCCCGCTCGATGTGCTCGCCTATGACGGCCCGGACAGCGCGGCGGTGGACCTGTTGCTGCAGGAGGCCGGGCGGGCAGACGCCGAATCCGAGACCCGCGTGGCGGCGCAGCGACTGGCGGCGGAGCTGGGGGGCCTGCCGCTGGCCCTGACCATCGCCGGGGCACTGGCGCGGGAGGGAGCCAGTTTCCCCGAACTGGCCGAACGGATCGGAGAGATCCTCGCCACCGACCTGCCCAATGGCGACTACCCGGACAGTATCGCGGCGGCGGTGCAGCTTTCCCTCGTTGGGCTCAGTACGGATGCCCGCGCCCTGCTGGACGTGTCCGCGTGGTGGGCGCCGGACGGGATGTCGGCGCAGCTTTTTACGCAGGCTCCGCAGGGCGACTGGTGGGAGCTTTGCAAAGACGTCATTCCTGAAGAGGTCCAGTCTCTCGTCACGGACCCGGTCCGTGTGCGCACGGGTTTGCGGGCGCTGCGGGACCGTTCGCTTTTGCAAGGCGACCGAGCCGCGCTGTCCCTCCACCGCCTGACAGCCTCGGTTCTGCGGACGCAGCAATCTGATCAGGGTTGGACAGAGGCGCAGATGGCTGCGGCTCTGTTGATGTCTTGCTATCCCGTGGGCGCGAAAGATCCCCAGAACCCATTTCACTGGGCGGAATGCAGGCAATTGACGCCCCATGTGCTTGCCCTTTGGGACAAGGCGGAGGGGTTATGGGAAGGCGCTTGGCAAGAACCGGATTGGGCCGCCATGGACACATTGCTGAACCAGAGCGGAAACTTCCTTTCTTCCCAAGGCGATCACGCCGAAGGACTACGATGCCAACGCGGTAGCCTGCGTTTGATAGAAGCGCGTTTGGGGGAGGAGGCTCGGGATGTCCCCCTCGCCCTTGGCAACCTGGCTGTGACTTTGTCGAGGCTCGGAGAGTTCGCCGAAGCAGGCGACCTGCTCACCCGTGCGGTCACACTTGACGAAACCTATCGCGACCCGAGCGCCGAGCTCGCAGGCAGCTACCTCCGACGCGCGCATTTGGAGTTCAGACGTACGGGGCAAGGGGAGACGGCAGATTTCGAGGCGGCAGAGCAGGATATCGTTCGCGCGCGCGATATCTTTGAAAATCTCGGCGACACCGCAGAATTTGCCCGAGGGTGGAACAACCTGGGCTATCTGCGGCGATTACAACAGCGCGCGCAGGAAAGCGCAGAGGCCTATGAGACAGCCCTCGAAACGCTCCGCACCGTGCCAGATGCCAACCCGGTGGATCTCGCGGCCTATGCGATGAATTCTGGTTCGACGCGATTGGAAGCCGGGCAGGCAGGGACAGCGGAGGGATTGTTGCGCGAGGCCTATCAGATCCACTGCGAGATCTTTGCGACGCGGCCTGACCACCAATACCTCAAAACTTCCGCCGGTTGGCTGACTTCTTGCCTGCTGTCGCTCGTGCGCGCCGGGGAGGATCCAGCGGGGCGACACCGGGAGGCGCGCGAGATTTGCGCGCGGCATGGGCTCGACTTCGCCGAGCTCGAAACTGATGCCGCGCAATATCCTATAAGTCCGGCGGATTGATCTCGGCGCAAGGCGCCTTGCCCGCGCGAGCCATCCCGCGCGTCTGCTTGCGCCGTTTTGAAAGACCTCAGCGGCGCTTGCTAAGGTTGCGCGCGGAGTAGGTCTCAGAACAACCGCAGCCGGTCGCAGCGCGGAGAAACCATCACCTGTGGCACCGTCAGTGGGGACCGGCCCCGCTCCCCGCCCGGCGCCATGACGCCCCGGCCCTATCCGAAGATGAAGCTGTCGGTCAGGGTTTCCGTCTCGAACACATTGCGGAACAGGACAGAGCCTTCTTCGGTCGTCAGGCGTGTGCCACGGGCCTCGACGGACATGTTGTCGGCGGCAAACGCCTCGGCATCGAAGCCGTCATCGTCGAAATACGCGGCGAACTCGACAAACTCGAGAAAGATCAGATCGCCCGGCTGGCCAAATCCGATGACCGTGTCGTCGCCGTAATCCTCACCGTTGAAGAAGTAGTAGTTGTTGGTCCCTTGCCCGATCAGCGTGTCGTCACCGGCCTCGCCAAACATGTTCGTCGTCCCGCCATCCGAGGCTTTGCCGATGAGGATGTCCTTGCCCTCGCCGCCGAACAGCGAGCCGGAGTCGCTATCATTGATCAGCACATCCCGGCCCGCATTGCCCCAGGCTTCGTCCCGCCCGCTGCCGGTGCTGATGATGTCAAACCCGTCTCCACCGAAGATGAAATCGTCGCCCGGCCCGCCGCCGAGCCGATCAAAGCCCTGCAGGCCGAAGATCGCGTCACTGCCCTCGGTGCCGTTCAGCGTGTTGTTGATCCGCGCAAAGAAGCCGCCCTCTCCCTGATCTCCTTCGATCACGTTGTCGAAGACGCTCAGACTGTTGATCCGCAACGTGTTGAGCGCGGACGCGGCCTCGCCAAGCGTATCGAATACCTCGTCGAGAACCGCCCCCAGCGGTGCAACGGCCGCGACCAAGGTGGTCTCAAGCTGGTCCACAATGTCCAGAACCGGGGCCAGCGGCGCCAACAGGTCGGAGAGGAGGCCGTCAATCGCCCCGAAGAGGTCGATCCCCAGCAGCTCGAGGAAATCGGTCACCACCCCTTCGATCAACCCCAGCGCAAAGCCGAGCACATCGGCGACAAAGCCGATGACATCCAGTACATTGATCCCGATGATCTCGAAATCGAGCGCATCGATGAGCCCGTTCAGGGCCGAGACGATGGGCGCGTAGATCGCGTTCAGGGTGGCGTCCAGATCCTCCACGAAGTTCAGGGGCGGAAACAGGGCTTGAACCGCGGTCACTGCGGCCTCAAGCTCGGCCAGCACCGGCTCAAGCGCCCCAACAACCGCGTCTCGGACAGCCAGATACTCATCCAGGCCTTCCTCAACCTGGATCAGCTGCTCTGACAAATCCGTAAAGGGTTGCAGGGTGGGATCATCCCCGAAGCTCTGTTCCAGCAGTCGCACATCCTTCGTGACCACCTGGAAGCCGGCGCTGACCGCGACAACGGTGGTGCCAAGGGAGTTGAAAGCAAAGATGAAGCTCGGAAGCGCGGTTGCAACGGGTTCCAGCACATCGTCAAAGCGCCGGATTGTCGTGGAATAGGTTCCGAGGGTCGTCCGCACCGAGGAGGTCGCGCTCTCGAAGAGCTTGACCGCCGTTCCGATGCCGAACGGCGCGGATTTCAGCAGGTTCACAGCCGTACTCGGCAGGCTCAGCACCGCGCGCGCGTCGTCCAGTGCATCGGCAAGCGTCGCCGGTGTGGCGATCAGACTGTTGAGGCCGGTGAAGAGGCCGGACCCGGCGGCAGCGGCGGAGGCGAAGTCATCGAGATCGCCATCAATGGTTCTGACCTTACCGAGGACCACGGAAAGTGATGTCATGGGGAAATCCTTAAAAAATGGCGACCGAAACCCGGTCAATAAAATTGGGAAAAGCCTGCGGGCGTGACAGGGCGACTGTCAAGCTCCGAGGCGGACCGATTGACGCCCAGGGTCGCGGAGCGCCTTGGACTCAAGCGCTCCCAAAGGATTTGCGGGGACGGTGTCGACGCGCAACAGACGCGTAAGGGTTCACGCTGCGTGACCGGAAGGCGGGCTCCCCTGCCCAGCCACTCCGGATGTTTGGCTCAGATTAGCCGACCTGGTCGGCGAAGCCGCCATCGGCGATAAAGGTGTTATAGAGCCGTTCAAGGTCGGTCACGCCGTAGAAGGTCACCGAGCTGCCATTGTCGAAATCGAGCCGGATGCTGTTATTGCCCACGGTTGCGTAGTTCTGTTCCAGCTCGGCGAGGGTCGGGACAGAGCCGCCCACAAGCGCGGTGTCGATGAAATGCGCGTCATTATAGATCTCTTCACCGCCGAAGACCCGGTCATCCCCGAGATCGCCGGTGAAGTAGAAGACGTCCGTGCCGCCCTTGCCGATCATGATGTCATTGCCGAGATTGCCGAAGAACGTGTCGGACTGCTTGCCACCGATCATGATGTCATTGCCTTCGCCGCCATCGGCCCGGAAGGAGGCGCTTTCGATCTGCTCATCCACGCGGATCCGGTCGCGGCCCGCGCCGCCATAGGCCTCGACCACGGCGCCCTGGGCGATGATCGTATCGCCGCCATTGCCGCCGAAGACGAAATCATCCTCGCCGCCCATGAGCTCATCCCGGCCCCGCAGTCCGTAGATCCCGTCAACCTCGCCCTCGGTGCCCGAGAGCTCGTCGCCAAAGAACGGGCGCACCGGGTTCTCGTCACCCACGACCGAGTTCTCGAAGAGCAGGCCGAGATCGACCGCATCGCGCAACTCGCGCGTCAGCTCGGCAAGGTCCGCGACCGCCTCGTTCAGGGGGTCGGTCAGATCCGAGAGCAGGCTGTTGAAGTCATCATTCAGATCATTGATCGCCTGCTGGATCGGGTTGAACGGCGACAGGAGATCCGCGAGCAGATCATTGATCGCGTCGTCAATGCTGCCAAGGCTCAGGCCAATCGCATCAAGCGCAATGTTCACAAGCTCGGTGATCGCATCCACGATAAACCCTGCGAAATCACTAATGGCGTTTAGAACATCGAGCGCACTGATCCCGAAGGCCGAGACCCCGTCGAGCGCGTCTTCCACATCTTTCAGCAGGTCGGCGATCGGATCGAACACCTTTTCCAATGCGCGCTTCAAGCCCGTCGCAACGCTCGTATCCGGCATCGCAGCGGCCAGCGCGTCGGCGGCAGTTTCCGCCAGAGCGGCCACTTCGCTGATCCCGTTCAAAACCTCGTTGCGCAGGGCGACATACTCGTCCACCGCCTCGTTGAACCCATCAATGCGCGATGGCAGGCGGAAGGACCCGCCTCCCGGGTAGAAGGGCTGGTCGCCAAAGCTCGCTTCAAGCCGCGCGGCCTCATCCTCGGCCACGATGAAGGCCGTGGCCGCAAGCGTGACCGTCGTGCTGGCCAAAGAGATCGCCTCGTTGCCGTCCTCGACCGCGTCGCGCACCGGATTCAGCTTGGTATCGATCTGGTCCATGGTCGTCTTGGACGTGGTGATCGAGGCCTTGAGCCCCTTGGCCGCCGTGTCGAAGGCTTTCACCGCCGTACCGATGCCAAAGGGCAGCGTCTTGAGCACGTTGACGACCGAGGTCGGGATGGACAGGGCGCCGCTTGCGCTGTTCAGCGCCGAGGAGATCGTCGCCGGCACACCGAGAAAGGCTTCCACCGCGTCGAGCGCATCGCCCACATTCACGGTGGCTGTCTGGATGGTCGCGAGATCACTCTCGATGACGGCCACATTCTCCAAGTAGCGTGTCAGTTGCAGCATTGTTCCAATCCCCAAGACCGTTTTTATTGGGCGGTTGCCGGTGCTCCGGCGCCGCGTGAAATTGCGTTTGATCCTTGCCTGCCCCGCGGCCCTGCGCTCCGGCAACCGGCGCGCCGAGCCCGGTCGGGTCAGATCAGGATGATGTCGTCGATCAGGTTCGTGGCGTCGATGCCGGACACGATGACCCGGGCCCCATCCACCTTGACCGTGGTATTGCCGTTGCGCTCTGACAGGAAATCCTCGGGGATCGCATCGCCCGCGCTCGCCCCGGCGACGAGATCCGCCTCGATCACAAGCGAGTCGAGATTGTCTTCGAAATCCATGATGTATTCGAACCCGGATCCCGCCAGGATCACGAACTCGTCCGCGTCTGCACCCCCGTTGAGTATATCGAACCCTCGGCCGCCAATGATCGTATCAAGGCCCTTGCCACCGGCGAGACGGTCGAAACCGAAGCCTCCGTCAACAAGGTCATTCCCGTCATCGCCCGCGATCTGGTCCCGGCCAGCGCCGCCATAGGCTTCATCGTCATCCGCGCCGCCGGACAGGATGTCATTGGCCAAGCCACCGAACAGGAAATCATTGCCTTTGCGCCCCAGAAGCGTGTCATCCGCGCCAAGCCCGAAGAAGGCGTTGTCGATATCAGTGCCGTCCAAGACATCCGTCACCGCCTCGCCGCCCGCATCGCCTTCGGTGCGGTCATCGAACAGGCTGCCCAGATCGACCACATCGCGCAGATCCTCGACGATGGTGTTCAGATCTTCGGCCAAGCTGTCGACCAGCCCGTTCAGCGTGTCGATCAGTGGATCGGCAAAGGCCAGCAAGTCGTCCAGCGCGTCCAGAACCGGCTGAAGCGGGGTGAGCAACAGGTCCTGCAGATCATCCGCGAGCCCGCCAAGGTCAATTCCGATGAGGCCGAGCACATCGGTGATCACGCCTTCGACGAAGTCCTGTACGATCTGTACCTGGTTGCCGATATCCTCGATGATCCCGCAGATATCCACGACCACCGCAGGGATCGTGAAGCCAGGTGTGATGACCGCAGGGATGGTGATCCCGGTTCCTGGGACCAGGACACCGAGAACATAGACCGGCGGAATGACGATCTCTGGCGTGATGACCACCGGCGGCACAACGATCTCGGGCGTCACCTCGAAAATCACGCAGAGCGCGTCTTCGATCTCCGAGAGCGCGTCGGCGATCGGGGCGAAGACCGAGTTCACCGCATCCAGCACATCATCCACAATGCCCAGATCCGGAAGAAGGGCGGCCAGATCATCCGCCGCCTTTTCCAGGGCTGCGGCAGCGGCCTGAACCGGAGCCAGAAGCTCCTCCTGGGTGTCGAACCAGATATCTGCCGCGTCCTCATATTCCTTGATCCGCGCCGCCAGCTCGGAATCACCATAGATCGTCTGGGTGCCAAGGCTCACCGACAGCAGCGCCGCCTCATCGAGCCGGAAGGTATGTTCCACGTTGAACCCGGTCAGGGCCACGCCCGCCGCTTCGTTCACGTTGGACAGCACATCCACCACCTGACGCAGCGGGGCCCAGGAATCGTCCAGCGCGCCCATGGCATCGGCTTGTATCTCGATCTGCTCGGACGTCGCCTCGGAGATGTTGTCGATCGTCTTGACTGCGGGTCCGATCACGGGCGCAAAGCTCAGGGGCACCACCAGCACATCGGGCAGATCCAACGCATTGGCCGGCACGCGCAGCTTGTCTTCGAGCTTGCCGGGGATCTCGAGGATGAAATCCAGTTTTTCAAGGCCCGAGCCCAGTGTCCCGGAGGCATTGGAGGCGGTGAGGATGTCGTCGCGCACCCTGTTGACTTTGGTGAGGTAACCGGTTGCCGTAATCATGATAAAATACCTGTGCTAAGCAGTGATGGGGATTGGCAGCAATGCTGAAAAACAACTCAATCGCATGCGCGACGTTACGCCGACACCCTGCTTCAACGCAACAAAAGCAAAGCTGGGCTCCGTTTTTTCTTGCACAAAACTGCACTAAAACAGGTATTGATCGCGGTCTGGGGCGCTTTTCCCGGGATTGGGAAGGGGCCCGCCCCGCGCACCGTCTGCTTGGTCAAAGAGGCCAGATGAAGGGGATGACTGCGCTGGCGAGGATGCCGGTGCTCAGGTTCAGGGGGATCCCGACTTTCATGAAATCTGTGAAGCGGTAGCCGCCCGGGCCGAAAACCATCATGTTGGTCTGGTACCCGATGGGGGTCGCGAAGCTCGCCGAGGCTGCCACCATAACCGCCACGACCAGAGGGCGCGCATCCACGCCCAGCGCCTCGGCCAGGCCGATGGCAATCGGCGTGACCACCACGGCCACGGCATTGTTCGACACAAGCTCCGTCAGGACCGAAGTCAGCAGGTAGATCGCCCAGATGATCACGAAGGGCGGCAATTGCATCAGCCCGGGCGCCACCGCATTCACAATGAGCGCCACCGCCCCTGAAGCATCGAGCGCCGCGCCCACGGCGAGCATGGCAAAGATCAGCGCCAGAAGGCGGCCATCGATGAAGGAGAACGCCTCTTCCGCGTCGATGCAGCGGGTCAGAAACACCACCGCCACCGCGACGATGGCGGTCATCAGGATCGGCGCCACGCCCAGCGCAGACAGGGTCACCACCCCGACCAGCGCGGCCAGCGCGATGGGGGCGTGGCTGCGCCGATAAGCGCGGGCCGAGGGCTGCGCGATATCCACGAGCCCCACATCCGCAGCGAGGCGCTGGATATCCTCCGGTGCCCCTTCGAGCAGCAGCGTGTCGCCCACCCGCACCACCAGATCATCCAGCTGCCGCCCAATATTCTGGTTCCGGCGATGCACCGCGAGCGGATAGACCCCGTAGCGCCGCCGCAGCCGCAACTGCCCGAGCGACCGCCCCACAAGCCCGCAGCCCGGCGTGATCAGCACCTCGACCGTGGTCGTCTGGACCGAGCTCAGCTTGTCCACCCCGGGGCCCATAGCCTCGGCCGTCTCGACCGAGCGTGAGGATTTCAGGCTCAGCAATTCGGCCATCTCGGTGCGCAGCACCACGCGGTCCCCCGGCTCCAGCGCCACATCGCTCAGGTCCCGACGCAGGGACGCATCGCCGCGCAACACATCGATCAGCCGCACGCCGTCCCGCTTGAAGAGATCCACGCCCCGGGCCTGCTGGCCAATCAGCGGGCTGTCCTCGGGGATGGCGACCTCGGTGAAGAACTTCATCTTGGACTTGTTCGACAGAAGCATCGCCATGCTGTCGCGATCCGGCAGCAGCCTGGGCCCCAGCACCATCAGGTAGATCATCCCCCAGACCACCACGACGAGGCCAAGGGGCGTGACCTCGAACATGGAAAACGCCTCCAGCCCGTTGGCCCGCGCCACCCCGTCCACCAGCAGGTTGGTCGAGGTCCCGATCAGGGTCAACGTCCCGCCCATGATCGCCGCGTAGCTCAGCGGGATCAGGATCTTGGACGCCTTGATGCCGAGGGTCTGGCTGAGCTGCACGAAGACCGGGATCATCACCACGACCACGGGCGTGTTCGACACCACCGCCGAGGACAGCACCACGAAGCTGATCAGCACCGCGATGGACATCTTGGGCCGCTCTTCGGCGCGCTTTTGCGCGAGCGATGTGAACCAGTCGAGCGCACCGGTCCGCACGAGCGCCCCCATCACGATGAACATCGCCGCAATAGTCCAGGGCGCCGGGTTCGACAGCACGTTCAGGGCGGCGTCATAGGGCAGGATCCCCAGCACCAGAAGCACCGTCGCCCCGCCGATGGCCACGACCTCGGTCGGGTAGGTCTCGCGCAGGAACAGCGCGAACATCGCGATCACCACGGAAAGGGCAATCAGGGCGTCCTGGGTTGGCGCAAGGCCGAGATCGATCATGGGGCGTGTGTTTGCGTGGTTATTGCCCTGCCGCAGGAGGCGGCGGAGCGGCGGCCTTACTGTGCGGAGCGTCCGGCTTGCTGGCAAGGGACGAATTGGCGCGTGGCGTCACGAGAAAGAGCCCGACCATCATCAGGGCGGTCGCGGCCCAGACCGGACCGGAATAGCGCTCGCCCAGGATGAGCATCGCCCAGAAGAGGCCAAAGCCCGTCACCAGATAGCTGACCTGCGCGGCAAAGACCGGCCCCGCCCGGCCCACGAGCCAGACATAGCAGCTATAGACGATGCCATGAATCGTGGCGCTCGCCACCAGCGCGGCATCGGCCGCCCCCCAGGGCGGGCGCGGATCGATCCACTGCCCCGAGAGCAGCGTGAAGGGCAGCGCCAGCACCACCCCGACAAGGGACGCGCCCAGCAGGACCTGCACCGCATCCACGCCGTAGGTCCCCCATTTGGCGACGACATTCCCCTCCAGCGCATAAAACAGCGGCGCAAAGAGCGCGACAGGCACCCAGACCAGCATTGCCGCATCCGGCAGGGCCGAACCCGGCAGCACGATGAGTGCCACACCGCCCAGCCCGAAACTGAGCCCTGCGATCCTCTTGAGCGAGAACCGGTCGAGCCCCAGCGCCAGCGCCATGGGAAAGGCCAGCATCGGCACCAGCGAGAGCAGGATCGAGGTGATTCCCGAGGGCAGATGGACAATCGCCGCGAAAGACGCCGAATTCGGCAGCAAGGTCCCGATCACCGCGATGATGACATAAAGCCGAAGCTGCTTGGGCCCGCAGGGCAGGCGCTTGCCCCGCACCAGTGTGACCGCGCCCAGAACGACCACGCCGACGACAAACTGCCAGAAGATCAGACCGAAATGGCCATAGCCCGTGGAGACCGCGATCTTGGCCAGCGGCTGCGTGATGCCCCAGCCCGCCCCGAGCACCACCAGCAGGCCCGTGAGCCAAAGCCGAGTGCGCGGAGCCGCCGCCGCCATCAGACCGGCGTCGCGTCGGTGACGGGCGCGGGGCCCGCCGGGGCCAGTCGCCCGCCATGGCGGACCATCTCGACCCGCGTGGCCTTGCCCGTGCGATCATCGGTTTCCACATAGAGCCCCGACAGGGTCGCCGGCCCCAGCGCGGGCACATAGCGCCCCTTGGACATGCCGGTCACGAAACGGCGCATGGGCTCGGCCTTTTCCATGCCGATCACCGAGTCGTAATCGCCGCACATCCCCGCATCCGCCTGAAAGGCTGTGCCACCCGGCAGGATTTGCGCGTCCGCCGTGGGCACATGGGTATGCGTGCCCACCACCATCGAGGCGCGCCCGTCGCAGAAATGGCCCACGCCCATCTTCTCGGAGGTGGCTTCGCAATGGATATCCACCAGGCTGGCCTGAACCAGCCCGCCCAGTGGGTGGGCGCGCAGCACCCGGTCGAGATCGGAGAACGGGTCCGAGAAGGGCCGCTTCATGAACACCTGGCCCAGCACCTGGGTGACCAGCACCTTGCGGCCCTGGCTCGCCGTATAGATCCGATGCCCCCGCCCCGGCGCGTCCTTGGCAAAATTCATCGGGCGCAGGATGCGCGGCTCGCTTTCGATGAATTGCAGCATGTCGCGCTGGTCAAAGGCATGATCCCCGAGGGTCACGCAATCGGCCCCCGCAGCCAGCAGTTTCTTGGCATGATCCGGGGTCAGACCCGCGCCGTTCGAGGCGTTCTCGCCATTGACCACGGCAAAATCGATCTTCCAAGCCGCGCGCAGGCGCGGCAGGTCTTCGGCGATGGCGGACCGACCGGCCCGCCCCATCACGTCTCCGAGAAAGAGTAGTCTCATGGGGCCACCGTTAGGCCTCTGGCGGCCCCGGTGCAAGCGCGCTTATGCGCGCCCCGGCCCTAGAGGCGCAGGAGCCTGGTCTCGGTCACCAGCCCGTCCAGCGGTTGGTCCGTTGCCTCCCGGGGCAAGGGCTCGGGCGATTCCTGCGCCGCGTAGGCCAGACCGATGGCCCGCACCGGCCCCGCCGCCCGCAAAAGCGCCAGCGTCCGGTCATAGAACCCGCCGCCATAGCCCAGACGCCCGCCCGCGCGATCAAAGGCCACGAGCGGCACGATCACCACGGCTGGCTGCACGGGGTCGGGCACGCTGGGCACCTGCGCCCCGAAGGATCCGGCCACCATGGGCATCTCCGGCGTCCAGCGGTGAAAGGCGAGCGGTTGCCCCTTGCCCCGGATCACCGGCACACAGAGCGTCCGGGTCGCGGCCAGAGCGGCCATGGTCGGCAGCGGCGACATCTCACTGCGGATTGGCATATAGCCCGAGACCGCGCCTTCGGGCGCATCGCCCAGTACCGCCAGCAACGCCTCGGTGGCCGCGGCGACCGCCGGAAACCCCTTGGCGCGATCTGCTTCGAAAGCCGCCTTGCGCCGGGCAAAGGCGGCCTTGCGCGCGGCCGATTTGGCCTCGGCCATCGGGTCGGCGGGCGTGGTCACAACAGGATCATCGACGCAAAGCCAAGGAAGACGAAGAAGCCCACCACATCCGTGACAGTCGTCACGAAGGTGCCGGAGGCCAGCGCGGGATCGATCCCCAGCTTGTCCAGTGCCAGGGGGATGAGCAGCCCTGCAAACCCGGCCACGGCAAGGTTCACGACCATCGCCACCGCGATCACCAGCGCCAGAACCGGCGTGCCGAACCAGACCAGACTGACCGCCCCCATTACCGCCGCAAAGACCACCCCGTTCAGCGTGCTGGCCATGACCTCGCGCCTGAGCACCCGCCAGGCGTTCGAGCCCGTCAGGTCCTTGGTGGCAATCGCGCGCACCGCTACGGTCAGGGATTGCGTACCCGCATTGCCGCCCATGGAGGCCACGATGGGCATCAGAACTGCAAGGGCGACGACCTGCGAAATCACATCCTCGAAGAGCGAGATCACCAGCGAGGCGATGATCGCCGTCAGAAGGTTCACGCCGAGCCAGGGGAAACGCTGCTTGGTGATATCCCATGTGGTGTCCGACACCGACTCATCCCCCACACCGGCCAGACGCAGGATATCCTCGTTATGCTCTTCATCGAGCACGACCATGGCGTCATCAATGGTGATCACCCCCACCAGCCGGTCATCCGCATCGACCACCGGCGCCGAGATCAGGTGATACTGGTTGAACGCATAAGCCACGTCGCTTTCGGGCTGGGTCACCGGGATCGTGCGGAACGTATCCTCGGTCAGATCCAGAAGCGGCACCTCGCGCCGCGCGCCAAGCATCCGGCCCAGGGTAACATAGGCCGTGGGGCGCATGCGCGGGTCCACCAGAATGATGTGATAGAACTGCTCGGGCAGATCCTCTTCGGCGCGGATATGGTCGATAGCCTGCCCGACGGTCCAATGCTCGGGCGTCATGACAAGCTCGCGCTGCATCAGGCGGCCCGCGGAATACTCGGGGTATTGCAGCGATTGTTCGACCGCGACCCGGTCCGGCGCCTCCAGCACATCGAGGATCGCGCTCTGCTGTTCGGCGTCGAGATCCTCGAGCAGGTCGACCACATCGTCGCTCTCGAGATCGCGCACCGCATCGGCCAGAACGGTCTTGGGCAAGGCGTCGATCACCTCTTCGCGCAGACCCTCGTCCAGCTCCGACAGAACCGCGCCCACCTCATCCGAGGTCCAGATCTCCAGCAGGGCGCGCAGGCGCTGCGAGCCGATCTGCTCGAAGAGGTCGGCGATATCGGCGGGGTGCATGGGCTCGAGGATCTCGGCGACCAGCGCCGGATCATCGGCATCAAGCGCGTCATAGAGGGTCGTGACCACGTCCCGGTCGAGGGCGTAGTCCTCCTCTTGCATCTCTTCGATGAGTTGCGGGCCGTCCGCCATGCCTGCCTCCAGACCTGCGCGGGCAGAAGCGGTCCCGCGCTGCCCGGACCATAGACAGCGCGCGCCGCGAAGGCGAGCGGGTCTGAGCGGAAATTCGACATTTACCCCGCCGGTGGCCATGCCTACGGTGCTGCACATGCAGCATCATCTCGTGACCGGGCAAACGCTCGAATTTTTGGACAATCCCTTGCGCGCCCCCTGGCAGGACTGCGTGCGGATCGACAGCGCCGGCGCGCTGCGGATCGAGGGCGGCAAGATCGCCGAGATCGGCCCCGCCGCGGCCCTGCGCGCGGCCCATCCCGTCCTGCCCGTGACCGATATGGGCGATGCGCTGCTGCTGCCCGGGTTCGTGGATGCCCATGCCCACTATCCGCAGACCGCGATGATCGCGAGCTGGGGCAAGCGGCTGATCGACTGGCTCAACAGCTACACCTTCCCCGAGGAGTTGCGCTTTGCCGATCCGGCCTATGCGGCGCGGATAGCGGCGCGCTATTTCGACCTGACCCTCGCCCATGGCACGACCACGATCTGCGCCTATTCCACGGTTCATCCCGAGAGTGTCACCGCATTTTTCACCGAGGCGCAGGCGCGTGGGCTGCGAGCACTGACCGGCAAGACCTGCATGGACCGCAACGCGCCCGAAGGGCTGACCGACACCGCCCAGAGCGCCTATGACGACAGCAAGCGCCTGCTGGAGACCTGGCACGGGGTCGACCGGCTATCCTATGTGATCACGCCCCGGTTCTCGCCCACCTCGACCCGCGCGCAGCTCTCGGCGCTCGGGGCGCTTTACGCCGAGCATCCCGATTGCCTGATGCAGACGCATATCTCCGAGCAGACCGACGAGATCGCTTGGGTCGCCGAGCTCTTTCCCGAGGCGCGCGACTATCTGGATACCTACGAGGTCGCCGGGCTGCTGGGGCCCACGGGGCTTTTTGGCCATGCGATCCACCTGACCCCGCGCGAGAGTGACCGGCTGGCCGAGACCGGCGCGGCGGTGGTGCATTGCCCGACCTCGAACACCTTCATCGGCTCGGGCCTGTTCGACATGGCGGGCCTTGCGCCGCGCTTGCCCGTGGGACTGGCCACGGATACGGGCGGCGGGTCGAGCTTTTCCATGCTGCGCACCATGGCCGCCGCCTATGAAATCGCGCAGCTGCGGGGCACCGCGCTGCATCCGGCACAGCTTTTGTGGCTGGCCACGTCGGGTTCGGCAGAGGCGCTCCATCAGGGGGACAGGATCGGGCGGCTCGCCCCGGGAATGGAGGCGGATCTGATCGCCCTCGATCTGGCCTCGACCCCCGCGATCTCCCAAAGGGCCGCCGAGGCGGATGATCTCTGGGAAGCCGTGTTCCCGACCATCATGATGGGCGATGACCGCGCCATTTCAGGGGTCTGGATTACCGGGGATCGCCGGATCTAGCGCACGGGGTCAGCAGGCCCGCGCATAGGTCATCACCCAGATATCGCCCGTCCCGCGCGCGGTTCCAGCCGCCTTGGGGTCGGGGCTAAGAAGGTTGCGGCGATGCCCGTCCGACCCCATCCAGTCGCGCAGCACCGTGGCCGCGTCGCGCTGGCCTTTGGCGATGTTCTCAGCCGCGTAGCAGGCGTCAAACCCGGCGGCGCGCATCCGGCGCAGCGGGGTCGATCCATCCGGGGCCACATGATCGAAATAGCCCTTGGCGGCCATATCTTCCGCATGGGCCATGGCCGCGCGGTCCAGCGCCGGATCAGCGCGCAGGGCCGCAAGGCCCCCTGCACCGCGCTCGGCATTCACCGCCGCAAGCAGGTCCGGCGCGGGGCGGGCCACCACATCGCCCTGCGGCGCGATGTCGGGGCCGGTGGTCGCGCAGCCCGCAAGGATCAATGCGGCCACGCACAGCGCCCGCTTCATGCCATCAACCGTGCGAGGCAGCGCGACTGTTCCGCGATCAGCGCGGCGGCATCCCGGCGGACCAGACGGCTCTCGCGTACCACCGGGCGCCCCTCAACAAAGAGGTCCCGCACCTGGCTCGGCCCCGACAGCAGAAGCGCCGCCACCGGATCCCAGGCCCCGGCCGCCTCGAGCCCCGAGACATCCCAGACCGCGATATCCGCGCGCATGCCCACCGCCAGTTGGCCCAGATCATCGCGTCCCAGCACCTGGGCCCCGCCCCGCGTCGCGATCTCGAGCATCTCGCGCACGCTCATGGCGTCGGCGCCGTTCTGGACCCGCTGCAGCAGCAAGGCCATACGCGCCTCGGCGATCATCCCGTTGCCATCATTGGAGGCCGAGCCATCGACACCCAGCGCCACATGGACGCCCGCATCCCGCATGGCCCGCACGGGGGCGATGCCCGATCCGAGCCGGCAGTTGGAACAGGGACAATGGGCCACGCCCGTGCGACTGCGCGCAAACAGGTCGATCTCGCTCTCGTCGAGCTTGACGCAATGGGCGTGCCAAACATCCTCGCCGGTCCAGCCCAGCTCTTCGGCATATTGCCCGGGCCGGCAGCCGAATTGCGCCTCGGAATAGGCGATATCCTCGTCATTCTCTGCCAGATGGGTGTGCAGCATCACGCCCTTGTCCCGCGCCAGAAGCGCCGCATCGCGCATCAGCCCGCGGCTGACAGAGAACGGGGAACAGGGCGCGACCCCCACCCGCACCATGGCGCCGGGGGTCGGGTCGTGGAACGCGTCGATCACCCGGATCGCATCGTCGAGGATCGCCGCCTCATCCTCCACCAGACTGTCCGGCGGCAGGCCGCCATCGCTCTCTCCGATACTCATGGCGCCGCGCGTTGGGTGAAAGCGCAGCCCGATCGCCGCCGCAGCCTCGATCGTATCCTCGAGCCGCACGCCATTTGGGTAGAGATAGAGATGATCCGAGCTCAGGCTGCAGCCCGACAGCGCCAGCTCCGCAAGCCCGACCTCGGCCGAGACGCGCATATCCTCGGGCGTCATGCGCGCCCAGATCGGATAGAGCGTCTGCAACCACCCAAAGAGCAGCGCGTCCTGCGCGGCAGGCACCGTGCGGGTCAGGGTCTGGTAGAGATGGTGGTGGGTGTTCACGAGCCCGGGCGTGACCACGCAGCCCGAGACATCCAGCGTCTCGGCCCCGTCAAGGGCCAGGTCCGGGCCGATCGCCGTGATCACCCCGCCCTCGATCCGCAGATCGCAATCGGCGATCTCGCGGCGCGTGTCATCCATGGTGACCAGCACCCGGGCCTTGCGGAGGATCAGCGCGCTCATGCGGGCACCTGCCGCAGGATTTCGAGGGCTGCGGCGTGGATCTCGGGGCTGCCTGCGGCCAGCGCGCGTCCGCCGCCATGGGCCGGTCCGCCCTGCCAGTCGGTGACGATGCCGCCGGCGGCCTCGATCACCGCAATGGGGGCGCAGATGTCATAGGATTGCAGCCCGGCCTCGATCACCAGATCGACCTGCCCCGCCGCGAGCAGGCCGTAAGCGTAGCAATCCATGCCGTAGCGGGTCAGACGGCACTGGCGCGCGACCTCCTGAAAGCCGCGCTGTTCCTCTGCGCTGCCCAGTTCGGGAAAGGTCGTGAAAATCGTGGCCTCGGCCAGGGTCGCGCAGGCACGGGTCCGCAGAGGTGCTGTGCCATGGGGGCCGTCGACCCGCGCACGGCCCGGGCCACCGGAAAAGCGTTCGGCAATATAGGGCTGGTCGATCAGGCCCAGACGGGGACCCTGCACGTCATTCACCGAGATCAGCACGCCCCAGGTGGGCGTGCCGGACATGTAGGCGCGTGTGCCGTCAATGGGGTCGAGCACCCATGTCAGGCCGGAGGTTCCTGACACGGGGCCGAATTCTTCGCCGAGAATACCATCCTGCGGACGACGCTCCGCCAGAACGGCGCGCATGGCCTGCTCGCTTTCGCGATCCGCCTCGGTGACGGGATCGAACGCGGCCACCCCAGCCTTGTTTTCGATCCCGAGCCCCTGTTGACGAAACCGCGACAGGGTCGGCGCGCGTGCCGCATCGGCCAGCGCATCCGCCACAGCCCAAAGTTCTTGCGCGGGGAAATCCCCGTCCTCAACTGACCTGTTCATCGGGTCTCTCCCGCGGTTACGAAACCGCGCTACAGACCCCGATGGCTCAGGTCAAGATCAGGCCGCGTCGCTCAGAACGCGTGCAAGGTCGAACAGTCGGCGGCGTTGGGTCTCGGGGATCGCGTAGTAGGAGCGCACAAGCTCCAGCGCTTCCTTGTCCGAGAGCAGATCGCCGGGCATGTCCATGTCATGGGCATCCGCAACCTGCGCTGCACCGAGACCTTCGAAAAAGAAGCTGACCGGAACCCCGAGGGCCGACGCGATTTCCCAAAGACGGGACGCGCTGACGCGGTTCATGCCGGTCTCGTATTTCTGGATTTGTTGAAACTTGATTCCAACCTTGTCGGCCAATTGCTGCTGGGTCATACCCACCATCCAGCGGCGGTGACGCACGCGTTTGCCCACATGGACATCAACGGGATGTTTCATAGAACGCTCCTTTTCTCCTGTGGGTTTATCAAGCTAGTTTCGTGCCAAGTGGATCATATGCGGACAAAGAATCTGCGGACACATCACAAAAAACCGACTCGCCTTTGGAAAACCTAGCAAGTTCCTAAACATGAAGTGCTAACGCATATTTCCCCAAGCGGGTTATTGCCGGTGGCAGCGAGTCTCCTTATAGGTGTTTTGCATTTTGCAACGCATTTTGCAATACATCCCTCGGTAGATTCCTATTTTGCACTGCATTCCGCCAAGATCCGCGTCAGCCCCGGCCTGACACAGGCCACGGGACTCTGCTGGTCGTCCCCGCGCGCGCCCGCTAGAATCGCAACACCAGTCAGATCCGGGCCCCTTGGCCCCAGCCGGAGAGTTTCATGCGCGCGTTCCGTATCCAATCCTACGATCAGCCCCCTCAGATCGAGGAGACGCCCCTGCCGGAGCCGACGACCGGTGAGGTGCGCCTGAAGATAGAGGCCTGCGGTCTCAACTTCGCGGATCTGCTCATGTCGAAGGGCAAGTACCAAGAAAAGCCCGCGCTGCCGACGACCCTCGGGATGGAGGTCGCGGGGACCATCGACGCCATAGGCCCCGAGACTTCGGCCCCACCGGTCGGGACGCGGGTCGCGCTTTTTGGCGGGCGCGGCGGGCTGGCGGAGTATGGCTGTTTTCCTGCCGATCGCTGCGTGCCCCTGCCCGAGGGGATGCCGGCCGCCGATGCTGCCGGGTTCCAGATCGCCTATGGCACCTCCCATCTGGCGCTGGAACACACGGCCGGGCTGAAACCCGGCGAGACCCTTCTGGTGCTCGGCGCGGCCGGGGGCGTCGGCCTGACGGCGGTCGAGATCGGCAAGCTCATGGGAGCCACGGTCATTGCCAGCGCGCGCGGCGCCGAAAAGCTGCAAAAGGCCAAGGAGGCCGGGGCCGATCACCTGATCGACAGCGATGCGGGCGACCTCCGCGACGCGGTCAAGGCGCTCGGCGGGGCGGATGTGGTCTATGACCCGGTGGGCGGCGATGCCTTCACCGAGGCCATGCGCGCCTGCAATCCCGAGGCACGGATGCTGATCATCGGCTTCGCTTCGGGGGATCTGCCGCAGATCAAGCCGAACCACCTGCTGGTCAAGAACATCTCGGTGCAGGGCTTCTACTGGGGCGGGTTTCTGACCTTCAACCCCAAGGCCCTGACCGATAGCCTCGCGACCCTGTTCGACTGGTACCGCGAGGGGAAGATCACGCCCCATGTGAGCCATGTCCTGCCCCTGGATCAGGCGGCGGACGGGCTGGAGCTGCTGCGCTCCCGCGCCTCCACCGGCAAGGTCGTGATCGAAATCTGAGGCTCAGAGCTGCGCGTAGGCCTGCCGCAGCAGATCCGCAAGCGCGTCCCGCACCGGGTCCCCGCCCGTGCGGTGACCATAGAGCACGATCTGCTTGGTGGTGAGCTTGGGCAGCTCGCCCCCATGGGAGATCCGCTCCAGATGGGCGGGCTCTGTCCCCTCGATCACCGCATGCACGGCCATATCGGCGGCCACGATGGGCTCGATGGTGCGGGCAGATTCGGCCTGCACCGTCATGGACCAGTCGATCCCTTCGGCATCCAGCGTCTGCTGGACGGTGTCCTTGAACAGGCAGCTTTGCTCAAAGGCCAGCGGCAGGGGGCGGCGACGCCAGGCCTGCCCGCCAATCGCGCCGATCCAGACCAGCGGCAAGGTGACGAGCGTCTCGCCACCGCGCTCGGGATGATCCTCGGTGGTCAGGATCAGGTCGCATTCGCCATTGGCCAGAAACTCCTTCAGCCGCATGGTGAAACTTGAGATCAGATCGACCTTCACCCGCGGATAGTCCTGCGTAAACCGGGCGAGCACCTGCGGAATAGCCGGGTAGACGATGTCATGGGGCACACCGAGGGCGATCTTTCCCTCGAAGGCCTGATCGGTCATCCGCGCATAAATCTCGTCATTGAGCGCCAGCATCCGCTTGGCATAGGACAGAAGCTGGTCCCCCGTGGGCGTCAGCGCAATCCCCCGCCCGGAGCGGTCCAGCAGCGCAAGCCCGAGGCTGTCCTCCAACCGCTTGAGCTGCATCGAGACTGCCGATTGCGTCAGGTTGAGAAGCCCGGCCGCCTTGGTCACGCCCCCCGCCTCGGCAACCGAGACAAAGGACCGAAGCGCCGTCAGATCGAGATTTCGGGGCATACATCACCATTCATGATTCCGGACATCACAATCATTCGTTTTCAAAATGTGTCAAGAGGCAGCATATACATCAGCAAGGGTGATGAAACCTAGCCCACTCATCTCAGATCAGAAAGGATTGACCCATGCGTGCCTCCTTCCCCATGTCCATACCCCTTGATGAGCCCCGCAAATCCCGCTTTGCAGGCACGCGCCTTGTTGACCTGCTGACACTGGGTCGTTCGCGCAAGCAGTTGCGGGATCTCGACGCGCGGATGCTGCGCGATATCGGCTTGACCCGCATCGCAGCCGAGCGCGAATCCGAGCGTCCGTTCTGGGACGTGCCGACAACCTGGCGCAGATAATATGCGTCAAAAAAACAGGTTTCGCGATCTGCCATTAAAATGAAGGGGAAACTCGGTCCGTCCGGGCCGGTTTCCCGGCCACTTGCCCTTGAAAACCGCGCCATGTTCGCCAATATCAGTGGCAATCCGGGCCGCGCCATCGGCTCGTCTTTTTTCAAGGAGGGTTCAATGGCACAATACGATACGATCCGCACTGCTGGCGTTGGCGCCCGCTCTGCGCAGATCGACGAAGGGCTCCGCGCCCATTTCAACAAGGTCTATGGCCTGATGTCCGTCGCCATGGTGCTTACCGGCGCTGTGGCTTGGGCTGTTGGCACGAATGAGCAGATGCTGGCCGCGATCTTTGCGACGCCGCTGAAATGGGTCGTGATGTTCGCCCCGCTGATCATGGTCTTTGCCTTCAGCGCGATGATCAACAAGATGTCCTCGGGCGCCGCACAGGTGTTCTTCTACGCCTTTGCCGCCGCGATGGGCCTCTCGATCAGCTATATCTTCGCGATCTATACCGGCGTCTCCATCGCGACCACGTTCCTCGTGACCGCCATCGCCTTCGCGTCGCTCAGCCTCTTCGGTTACACGACCAAGAAGGATCTGAGCAGCTGGGGCCGCTTCCTCTTCATGGGGGTGATCGGCCTGATCGTTGCCTCGATCGTGAATATCTTCCTCGGCTCCCCGGCGATTGCCTTCGCCGTGTCCAGCCTCGGGGTTCTGATCTTCGCGGCTCTGACCGCCTATGACACTCAGCGCATCAAGACCGAGTATATCGAGCATGCGCAGTATGGCGATCAGGAGTGGTTGGCAAAGTCGGCGATCATGGGCGCACTGAGCCTCTACATCAACTTCATCAACATGTTCATGTTCCTGCTGCAGTTCCTCGGCAACCGCGAGTGATCGCAGGACCATCGACAGACAGGAAAGGCCGGCCTCGCGCCGGCCTTTTTCTTTGCGCTCAGAGCACCGCCTCCATCCGCACGGCCCGAAAGGGCAGCCCCGCCGGGCCGATCGGTACATCCACGGCCTCCCGCGCCTCGAAGCCCATGGCGGCATAGAACGGCTCCGCTGTCAGGGTCGACAGAGCCTCGAGGCGGCGCATCCCCGCCGCGCGTGCCTCGGAGATGATATCCCCCATCAGACGCCGCCCCAGCCCCTCTCGCGTGCGGGTATGATCGGTCACCACGTGGCGGATATGCCCGAGCCCCGGCGTCACCGCCCCGCCCCTGGGCGCGCCACGGGTCCACCCTCCGGCGGCGAGGATCGCCCCGCCCTCCTCCACCACGTGATAGGTCCCACAGGTCACCAGAGACGGCTGGGCCCGCGAGATCAGCGGCAGGATCGTGACCAGAACCGAGGGCGGGTAATCGGGCTTCAAAAGCACCGGATAGCTGCGCGCGAGCAGGGCATCCACCGCTGCAACATCCCGCGCGGTCGCGACACGTCTGATCAGGGTCATCCGGAACCTCCTGCGCCATGGGGATTGGACAAAGAAAAAGCCGCGCTCGAAGGCGCGGCTTGGATCGTAACGTCGGAAGGGGCAGATTACTTGATCTTGCCTTCCTTGTACTCGACATGCTTGCGCGCAACCGGGTCATACTTCCGGACGACCATTTTCTCGGTCATGGTCCGGGCGTTTTTCTTGGTCACGTAGAAATGGCCGGTATCCGCGGTCGAGTTGAGGCGGATCTTGATGGTCGTCGGCTTCGCCATGTTGCGGTCTCCTGGCAGATTGCGGGCGAGAGTCGCGTCAGACCCTCGATCAACTTTGAACCCCGGCTTTTACTGGGACCTGCGCCCCTGTCAACCGCGATTCGACACGGAATGCGCGGCAAGCACGTCGCGGCCCGGCACCGATGCTCGCAGCACGGGCCGAGCACCGGTCAGGATCACCGGGCGCGCTGTTTCATCCCGGCCACGCGCGTCGCCGATGTCACATCCTGCAGCGACAGCAGGACCAGCCTGCGGGACAGGGCCAGAGGGACATCCCGGGGGCTTGCGGGTTGCAGGGGCGTGATCGTCGCCTCCCAGGTCTGGGGCCCGACCTCTCCGGGAACGCAAGCCACCACGAAGCTGAGCTCGCGTGCATCGGTCAGCGCGGCATCGAGCGCGCCCTGAGCGAGGCTACGGCTCTCGCGCGGCCAGAGGGCCGCGAAACTGCCGCCGACGCAGGCCTGGGCTGTGCCGAACTGGCGTCCGGCGGCCACGAGGATCTGCCCCGTGGCGGTCACCACGAAAAGGGACTGATCCAGCTTGCCCGCAAGCGTGCCCAGCAGATGTTCGAGGATGTCCGTGCTGAATAGAGCCGCCTTTGAATTGGCGGTTTGATCAAAGGAGAACGCGCTTGTTCCAGCGCTGAACGTATTTGGAAGGTCTTCCATAAAAATCACTATGGCGGTTACCGATCTCCCAATGTGTAACACAATCTAGACAGTTTTACAGTCACAAAATAATTACAGAAACGCGCGGAGAGCCTGTAAGCCGGATTTTGTCCGAGACGGCACGCCGTCTCTGGATGACCATTCCTCTGGGCGCCCTGTTGCCAGAGCACTCTAGCTGCCAACCCGGATCCCTGGGTTGAAGCCACCCTGCCCCCGAAGGCGCAGCGGGATCCCTATTTGGCATTGCTCCCGGTGGGGCTTGCCGTGCCGGTCCTGTTGCCAGTCCCGCGGTGGGCTCTTACTCCACCGTTTCACCCTGACCCGTCCAGAGACGGGCGGTCTGATCTCTGTGGCGCTTTCCGTCGGGTTGCCCCGCCCGGGCGTTACCCGGCACCGTTGCTTCGTGGAGTCCGGACTTTCCTCCCGGACAGACAGGTCTGTCCAAGCGGCCATCCAGCCCTCCGCGCGACTGCGCTGTTATCCTTGCCCAAGGGTCGGGTCAACGGGCCACCTGCGCGCGAGCGTGGCGGCGAGGCACATATCCTGTTCCGCAAGCGGTCCGGTTGCTCCGGGCCGGAACCGGGCGCGCAGGGCCGCAAGCCGGGTTTCGGGGTCTACCGGATGGGTCATCCCGAACGTGGCCAGATCAGAGGCGAAGCGCGCGGCATCCACGGGCACCGCGCCCGTAGCGGCCAGATCTTCGGCCGAGGGCCAGATCGCATGCCCGCCACGGGCGAGACGCCGCCAGTCAAACCGCGGCCCGGGATCGATCTTGCGCCCGGGGGCGAGGTCGGAATGCCCGATCACCTGTGCCGGACCGAGAGCCCAGCGGGTCATCATCTCGGCCAGGAGGGCTTCGAGCGACGCCATCAGAGGGGCGGCAAAGGGGCTGACCCCGTCATTGTCGAGCTCGATCCCGATCGAGGCGCTGTTCACATCCCAACAGCCACCCCATTGCCCCCGCCCCGCATGCCAGGCGCGCAGGTCTTCGGGGACAAGCTGGGTGACGGCGCCATCGCGCGCGATGACGTAATGGGCCGAGACCTGCGCCTCGGGCGCGCAGAGCCAGTCAATGGCCCCGGTCGCGCTCTGCATGGCTGTGTAGTGCAGCACGATCAGGCGCGGCGTCAGACCGTTCTTGCGCGGCCCGCAATTGGGCGAGCGCTGCTCATGGATCGGGATCAGTTGCGCACCGCGAGGCGGAACGGGCTCGGATCCCAGCGGCAGGCATAGCCGTCGCCATCGGGATCGAGGCCGCTGCGGTCACGCTCGGGCCCGCCGGCATTGAGAAAGGCCTGCTGGGCGGCATTGGCGTCGCTGTAGCGATCGCAGGCCCGCGAGCTCAGCCGGATCGGGCTGCGCGAATAGACCGGCTGGCCCACCGGGTGCGAGGTCGACAAGGCAAACTCGACGATCGAGGCCAGATCCCCGGAGGGTCGGTCCGGCAGGGCGGTGGGTTCGATCACCTGAAAGGCCTCGCGCTGTGCGGCGAGCCGCTGCCGGTCGCTTTCAATGGTCACCCGCTCGGAGACCGCGTCAAAGCTGTTCTCATCCGAAATGCCCGGACCGCGGCGCAGAAGGTTCGGATCTGGATCCTCACCGGCGGCCACGGCCTCGGCCACGGCCAGATCGGTCGGGTCCGCGCCTTCGGGCAGAATGATCGACTCGCCGCTGGAGAGCGCTGCATCGCGCGCCTGCTGCTCGGCCCCGTAGGCACCATAGCTGGTGCCAAACCCCGGACCGGCCCCGGCGACGTCATTGGGCGGCACGGATGTGCAGGCCGCAAGGATACTTGCGAGACCTAATGCTCCGACTGTCGAAACGAGACGCATACCAAACCTCTTCACTGCCCCTGGGGGCGAGCCTACCACCAGCGCTGCGGCTTGGCCACAAAGCCCGCAGCCTCTTCAAGCGCATAGGCGGTGTTGAGCAAATCGCCCTCTTCCCAGGGACGCCCGATCAGCTGCAGCCCCAGGGGCAGGCCCTGCCGGTCGAGCCCGGTGGGCACGGCGATCCCCGGCAGCCCGGCGAGGTTCACGGTGACCGTGAAAACGTCGTTGAGATACATCTGCACCGGATCCGCGTCGATCATCTCGCCCAGACCGAACGCCGCCGAGGGCGTGGCCGGGGTCAGGATCGCATCGACCCCATCGGCAAAGACCGTTTCGAAGTCGCGCTTGATCAGGGCGCGCACCTTGCGGGCCCGGTTGTAATAGGCGTCGTAGAACCCGGCGGAGAGCACATAGGTCCCGACCATCACCCGGCGCTGCACCTCGGGGCCGAAACCCTCGGCGCGGGTTTTTTCGTACATCTCGGTGATGCCGTCGCCCTGCCCGAGCTGCGCCCGGTGGCCAAAGCGCACACCGTCATAGCGCGCGAGGTTCGAGGACGCCTCGGCGGGCGCGATCACGTAATAGGCCGGCAGGGCGTATTTTGTGTGGGGCAGTGTAATATCGCGCAGCTCCGCCCCGGCGGCCTTGAGCATTGCGGCACCTTCGGACCAGAGCGTCTCGATCTCTTCGGGCATGCCGTCCATGCGGTATTCCTTGGGGATCCCGATGACCTTGCCGCGAATGTCCCCGGTGAGCATGGCTTCGAAATCCGGCACGGCGAGATCCGCGCTGGTGCTGTCTTTGGGATCATGCCCGGCCATGGTGCCCAGCATGATCGCCGCGTCGCGGACATCCTTGGTCATCGGGCCCGCCTGATCGAGCGAGGAGGCAAAGGCCACGATGCCCCAGCGCGAGCAGCGCCCATAGGTGGGCTTCAGCCCGGTGATCCCCACAAAGGCCGCAGGCTGGCGGATCGAGCCGCCCGTATCGGTGCCGGTCGCCGCGAGGCAGAGATCTGCCGCCACGGCACTGGCCGAGCCGCCCGAGGACCCGCCCGGCGTGAGCGCCGTGTCCTCATTGCCGCGCCGCCAGGGGTTCACCGCGTTGCCATAGGTCGAGGTCTCGTTCGAGGACCCCATGGCAAACTCGTCCATGTTCAGCTTGCCGAGCATCACCGCGCCCGCATCGAACAGGTTCTGGCTGACGGTCGATTCGTATTCCGGCTTGAACCCTTCGAGGATCGCCGAGGCCGCCTGGGACGGTACGCCCTTCGTGCAGAAGAGATCCTTGATCCCCAGCGGGATGCCGCACATGTCGGGGGCATCGCCCTCGGCAAGCCGTGCGTCTGCGTGGCCGGCTTGCGTCAGCGCCAGCTCGGGGGTTTTGTGCACAAAGGCGCCAAGCGCGTCAGCGCCTTCCACAGCGGAGAGGCATGCCTCGGTCAGCTCGGTGGCGGTGATCTCCTTGCGGCGCAGCTTGTCGCGCGCGGCCGCAATGGTCAGGGAGGACAGGTCAGACATGGGTTACTCCACAACCTTGGGCACGGCGAAAAAGCCCTCGCGGGCGTCGGGGGCATTGCTCAAGACCGCGCCCTGCTGATCGCCATCGGTGACCACATCCGCGCGTCGCTTGAGCCGCTGAGGCGTCACGGAGGTCATCGGCTCGACCCCCTCCACATCCACTTCATTGAGCTGCTCGATGAAGCCCAGGATCGTGTTGAACTCACCTGCCAGGGCAGGCAGCGCGTCGTCTTCGACCTTGATCCGGGCGAGTTTGGCGACCCGGCGTGCAGTCTCGGTATCAATGGACATCCGTAAGGGCTCCGCTCAGCGTGGTTTTGCCGGGTTTAGCCTTGGCGCACGGGGCCTGCAAGCATGTGACGGCGGTAAAGCTCGATCATCCAGCCCAGCATGAGCGCGTTGAGAATATGCCACAGGAAATGGGTGCCCAGCGGCAGCGCACCGCAGACCGGCATGTCGAGAGAGCGCGCAACCAGCGACAGGCACAGCATGCCCGCGCCAATCGTCAGACCCCGCGCCGTCGCGGGCGCGCGCCGGCTCAGCAGAACCGCATAGCCGAAGATCAGCACCGGAAGCGGCCAGTAAAAGCTCGAGATCCCGAAGAACGGCAAACCGGCAAAGACCGGCGTCAGCAGCGCCGAATATGGCAGATAGGCCAGCGCCCCCAGCGCCGCGGCCCAACCCGGCCAGCCCCAGAAGTGCCGGTTGGCGACATAGATATAGAGCAACGAGAACCCGACAATCGGCACCACATCCGCGATCGCCGCCCAGACCTGCGCATGGGTGTGAAACAGAAAACTCCCCATCCCGATCAGGGCCAGCACCAGGCACAGCAACTCCGCCAATGGCAGGCCCTGCCCCCGCACCCGACGCCACATGACCCAGGCCACCAGCACGAAGGCCGCATTGGTCACCGCATTGACCGGCTCGGCCCAATACCCCGGATCCAGCCGCTCGCAATAGCCGTCGATCTGCCGCCACAACCCTTCCATTTCACCCTGCCCTTGCTACTCTTGCCCGCGATCATGCGGCGAAAGGGAGAGCAGATGAAGATCACATGGATGGGACATTCCGGCTTTCGGATCGAAATTGGCGACCAGGTCTTGCTCATCGACCCCTGGATCACCGGCAATCCCGTCTTCCCCTCAGATCAGCGCGCTGCGGCAATCGCCGGGGCCACCCATATCCTGATCACCCATGGCCATGGCGATCACAGCCCGGACGCGGTGGCCCTGTCCCAAGAGCTCGGCGCGCCCATCGTGGGGATCTATGACCTGATGACCTACTGGGCCGAAAGCGCCGGGGTCGAGGTCGTGGGCTTCAACAAGGGCGGCACGGTGCAGCTCGGCAATGTGGCCGTGACCATGGTGAACGCGGCGCATTCCTCCTCCATCGGGACGGATCATGGGCCGCTCTATGCCGGGGCTGAGGCGGGTTACATGATCTCGGGCGAGGATCGGGTGATCTATGTCTCGGGCGACACGGACGTCATGGCCGACATGAAGATCTTCAACGACCTGCACCAGCCCGAGATCGGCATCCTCGCCTGCGGTGGCCACTTTACCATGGATATGGAACGGGCCGCCTATGCCGCCCGCAGCTTCTTTGACTTCAAGACGGTGATCCCCTGTCACTATAAAACCTTCCCGCTACTGGCCCAATCGGCGCAGCCGCTGATCGACGCCCTGCCCGGCACGGATGTGCGCACCCCCGAGATCATGGAGACGATCACACTCTGACACCCGCGCGACCCGCGCCCCGGGGCGCGCAACAGCTCATCTTAAGTCTGCAAATATCCTCGCCGAAGGCATCCCGCCCCCGCCACAGGCGCGCCACCCGATCAGGGGCGCCGCGCGGCAAAGAAGGTCTTGAGCAAGGCCTCGGCCTCCACCGCGCCGATCCCGTCCACCACCTCGGGCGCGTGGTGGGATTGCGGCTGGGCAAAGACCCGCGCCCCATGGGCCACGCCACCGGATTTCGGATCCGCCGCGCCATAGACCACCCGCGCCACCCGGGCCGCGGCAATCGCGGCGGCGCACATGGCACATGGCTCCAGCGTCACATAAAGCACCGCCCCCGGCAGCCGTTCTGACCTGGCCGTGGCACAGGCCGCCCGCAGCACGAGGATCTCCGCATGGGCGGTGGGGTCCGACAGCTCCCGCGTGCGATTGCCTGCCCGGGCCAGCTCGGTCCCATCGGGCCCCAACAGCACCGCCCCCACAGGCACCTCGCCCCGCGCAGCGGCGGCGCGAGCCTCGGAAAGGGCGATATCCATATGGCGAGCAAAGGGGCGCATGCCCTCTCATGCCGCGCCCCATGGCCCGAGGGCAAGGGCGCAAAGGGCTTTCCCGCCGCCCCCGTCTTCGCTAAGCCCGGGTCATGAACACCACCCCTCCTCCCGGCGACCGCATCGCCAAGGTCCTCGCCCGCGCGGGCATCGCCTCGCGCCGCGAGGCCGAACGCCTGATCGCCGAGGGCCGGGTCACCGTGAACGGCAAGACCGTCGAGAGCCCCGCGCTCAACGTCACCGAGACCGACAAGATTACCTTTGACGGCAAACCGCTGGAGCCTCCGGCGCCGCCGCGCCTCTGGCGCTATCACAAGCCCACGGGGCTGGTGACGACTGCCAAGGACGAGAAAGGGCGCGAGACCGTGTTCGACGCCCTGCCCCCGACCCTGCCCCGGGTGATGAGTGTCGGACGGCTCGACCTCAACTCCGAGGGTCTGCTGCTGCTGACCAATGATGGCGGGCTCAAGCGCAAGCTGGAACTGCCATCAACGGGCTGGCTGCGCCGCTACCGGGTCCGGGTCAAGGGCGCGCCCGAAGACACGGATCTCGCCCCGCTGCGGACGGGAATCGAGGTCGAGGGCGAGCGGTTTCAGCCGATGGAAGCCCGGATCGACCGCCAGCAGGGCGCGAATGCCTGGCTGACCATTGGGCTGCGCGAGGGAAAGAACCGCGAGATCCGCCGCGCCATGGGCGCGCTGGGTCTCACGGTGAACCGGCTCATCCGGATCAGCTACGGCCCTTTCCGCCTCGGCGAGTTGAAGGCGGGCGAGGTCGAAGAGATCAAGGGCCGGATCCTGCGGGACCAGCTCGGGATGGAGGACGAGACCCCACCGCCCGCGCCCAAACCCCGCCCGCGCCGCCGCCGCAATCCGCCCCGGCGCTAACCCCGGCAGAGCCCGCCCGAAATCGGCAATAATCCTGATAGTTGCGCCTGCGCCCTAGGCTAGACCCGCGGAACACCATATATTGGGGCGAGGAACGGTGTGGGGATCCCGGATGAGTGGAAGTGGCCTGAGACTTTTGGCGTTTTGCCTGCTGGCGGCGCTGATCCTCTATGCGGGCTTTGGCGGAGGGCTGTCATGAGCCGCCGCTACGGGGGCAAATACAGCCCCGACGCCTCCGGGTCGGGCCCCGATGCCGAGCCCACCGCCGCCCCGCGTCCGCGCATGCCCGCAAAACGCAGCCGCACCGGCGCGCGGGTCAATGCGATGTTCTTTCTGCCCCTGCCCCTCGCCCTGACAGCCTTCGGCAAGGATGCCACGGGCATGGTGCTGAGCCTTGTCGCGCTCGGCCTGCTTCTGGGCGGGGCGTGGATGCTGCGCGAGGGGCTTCTGGCCGAGGAAGCCTATGACGCGCGCAAGGTCGCAAAGCGCCCCGCCCTGCCGCGCAAGATCTTTGCCGCTGTGCTCGCCGGCGCGGGCCTCGCCTTGGCGGGCCTGTCGAACGAGATCGGCGTGCTGGGCGCAGGTCTTCTGGCCGTCGCGGGGGCGGGCCTGCATCTGGCCGCCTTCGGGATCGACCCGCTGAGCGACAAGGGTGCGGAGGGGGTCGACGCCTTCCAGACCGAGCGCGTGGCCCGGGTCGTGGATGAGGCCGAGGCGTATCTCAAGGCGATGTCGGACGCGATCCTGCGGGCGGGCGACCGGGCGCTGGAGCTGCAGGTCGACCAGTTCGCTGCCACCGCGCGCGACATGTGCCGCCGGGTCGAGGAAGACCCGCGCGACCTGACCGCGGCACGCAAGTATCTGGGCGTCTACCTGATGGGCGCCCGGGACGCGACGGTGAAGTTTGCCGATCTCTATGGCCGGACCCGCGATGCCGGGGCGCGGCAGGATTACGTGGCGCTGCTCAAGGATCTGGAGGCCAATTTCGCCTCCAAGACCGATGCGCTGCTTCTCGAAGACCGCACCGATCTCGATGTCGAGATCGAAGTGCTGCGCGACCGGTTGGCGCGCGAAGGCGTCCGCGCCTGAACCCGCAACACCAGACGATTGAAGGGATACACCCATGTCAGACACCGTTCGCGCCAAGGCTGAAGCCGCGCTGGCAGAGGTTACCGAAGTGACCGAGACCCTGTTGCCCACGCCCAGCAACGCCCTTGTGCCTCTGGCCGAGGCCGACGCCCCGGTCGCCGAGAATATCCGGCGCGCCATGGACGAGATCGATATGGGCGACACCCAGTCCATCGTCCGGTTTGGCTCGGGCGCGCAGGCCGAGTTGCAAGAGATCAGCCAATCCATGCTGGACGGTGTGCGCAACAAGGATGTGGGTCCGGCGGGCGACAGCCTGCGCAATATCGTCACCACGATCCGCGGCTTCTCGATCTCGGAGCTCGATGTGCGCCGCGACCGCAGCTGGTGGGAAAAGCTGACGGGCAAGATGGCCCCCATGGCCAAGTTCGCGGCCCGCTACGAAGAGGTGCAGGGCCAGATCGACAAGATCACCGATGACCTGCTGAACCACGAGCATGTGCTGCTCAAGGACATCAAGTCCCTCGACAAGCTCTATGGCAAGACGCTGGATTTCTACGACGAGCTGGCCGTCTACATCGCCGCCGGCGAGGAGAAGATCGCCCAGCTCGATGCCACGACCATCCCCGAGAAGGTCGCCGAGGTCGATGCCGCCCCCGAAGAGCAGCAGGTGATGAAGGCCCAGGAACTGCGCGATCTGCGCTCGGCCCGGGATGATCTGGAACGCCGGGTCCATGACCTGAAGCTGACGCGGCAGGTGACCATGCAATCCCTGCCTTCGATCCGGCTGGTGCAGGAAAACGACAAGTCGCTGGTCACCAAGATCAACTCGACCCTGGTGAACACCGTGCCCCTCTGGGAGACCCAGCTCGCCCAGGCGGTGACGATCCAGCGCTCGCGCGAAGCGGCAGAGGCCGTGCGCGGGGCCAATGACCTGACCAACGAGTTGCTGACGGCCAATGCCGACAACCTGCGTCAGGCCAACCAGATCGTGCGCGAAGAGATGGAGCGCGGCGTGTTCGACATCGAGGCCGTCAAGCAGGCCAACGCCACCCTGATCGCCACGATCGAGGACAGCCTGCGCATCGCCGATGAGGGCAAGTCCAAGCGCGCTGCCGCCGAAGAGGATCTCGAAAAGATGGAAGCCGAGCTGCGCGACACGCTGGCCGCGGCCAGCTCGCGGGGTGACGGCACAGGCTACAATGCCGGGAGCGCTGTGCCGAAGGGATGACGACACCGGGCATCAGACGGGGACGCGCCACCGGGGCGCTGGCCGGGCTTTGCCTGGTCCTGTTGGGCTGCGTTCCGCTGGACGTGGCCGACCCGGGCGCGACCTCGCCCCAGCCCACGCCCCGGGCCGCGGCGCCCGAACCCTCGCAGGCCTCGCGCGATCTGATGACCTTCTATGCCCGCTACGAGCAGCGCCAGCTGACCTCGGGCCTGTTGCGAACCGATGGCGGTGGGGTGGACACGCCCTATTCCGCCCGACAGCTGGCGGAAAACTTCGAGCGGATCGCGCTTTACGACGAATACACCCTGCGTGGTGGACGGTTCATCGCCCAGCAGAGCGAGAGCCGCCTGCGCCGCTGGAAAGAGCCGGTGCGGATCCGCCCGGTCTTTGGCCGCTCGGTTTCCGAAGAGCAAAAGACCGGCGACCGGGCCGATCTCGACGCCTATGTGGCGCGACTGGCACGGGTGACGGGGGCGGATATCAAAACCTCCGTCAGGGGGGCGAATTACCATGTGCTCTTTCTCAACACGGATGAACTGCGGGCTGCGGGGCCCATCCTGCGGGATTTGGTTCCCGGGATCGACGATGCGATCGTGCGCGACATCACCGAGATGGACCGGCTGACTTTCTGCTCGGTCTATGCGATCTCGGACCCGGAGACGCCGAATGACTACGAGACCGCCGTGGCGATCATCCGCGCCGAGCATCCGGACCTGCTGCGCCTCGGCTGCATCCACGAAGAGATTGCCCAGGGCCTCGGGCTTGCAAATGACAGCCGCGATGCGCGGCCCTCGATCTTCAACGATGATGACGAGTTCGCCCTGCTCACCAGCCATGACGAACAGCTGCTCCGCATCCTCTATGACCCGCGCCTGACCCCCGGGCTCACCCCGGACGAGGCACGCCCCCTTGTCCAGCAAATCGCCGCCGAACGCATGGGCGGCGGCAGCTGACGCCTGCCAAAAGGACCGATTTCATGAGTATCCTCGACTTTCTCTCCGGCCAGTTCATCGATGTCATCCACTGGGTGGATGACAGCCGGGACACCATGGTCTCGCGGTTCGAACGGCAGGGGCACGAGATCAAATACGGCGCCAAGCTGACCGTGCGCGAAGGCCAAGCGGCGGTGTTTGTCCATGAGGGGCAGCTGGCGGATGTATTCACACCGGGGCTCTATTTCCTCGAGACGAACAACATGCCGGTGATGACCTCGCTGCAGCACTGGGATCATGGCTTCAAGAGCCCGTTCAAGTCCGAGATCTATTTCGTCAACACGACCCGGTTCAACGACCTCAAATGGGGCACGAAGAACCCGATCATGCTGCGCGATCCGGAGTTCGGGCCGACGCGGATCCGGGCCTTTGGCACCTATTCGGTGCGGGTGACGGATCCGGCACGCTTCCTGTCCGAGATCGTCGGGACCGATGGCGAGTTCACCATGGACGAGATCAGCTTCCAGATCCGCAACATCATCGTGCAGGAATTCAGCCGCGTGATCGCCGGATCCGGGATCCCGGTGCTCGACATGGCGGCCAACACCGCCGAGCTGGGCAAGGGGATCGCCACGGCGATCTCGGGCACGATCGCGGAATACGGGCTCAGCCTGCCGGAGCTTTACATCGAGAACATCTCGCTGCCCCCGGCGGTCGAGGCCGCGCTCGACAAACGGACCTCCATGGGGCTGGTGGGCGATCTGGGCAAGTTCACCCAGTATTCTGCCGCCGAGGCCATGACCGCCGCCGCGCAGGCGGGCGGGGATAGCGGCATGGGTGCCGGTCTCGGCGCGGGCATGGGCATGGCCATGGGCGCGCAGATGGCGGCGGGGCCTTGGGGCGCCCGCCCTGTGGCGGCGGCCACTGGCCCGGTCGCAGCCGCGCCGCTCGCGCCGCCCCCTCCGCCGGTCGAGCATGTCTGGCACATCGCCGAGAATGGTCAGACCAAGGGGCCCTTCTCGAAGGCCGCACTTGGTCGAATGGCCAGCGAAGGCTCCCTGACCCGCGAGACCTATGTCTGGACGCCCGGGCAGGATGGCTGGATGCGCGCCGAGGACGTGACAGAGCTCGCACAGCTTTTCACCATCCTGCCGCCGCCCCCGCCGCCGCCGCCCATGGGCTAAGCCAGACCGATGACCGACACGCCCCCCCCAGCCCCCGCGCTGGAAGAGCACCGCTTTCCCTGCAACAATTGCGGCGCGGATTTTCGATTTGACCCGGCGGGCAACCGGCTGGTCTGCGACCATTGCGGCACGGTGGAGGAGATCGAGGGGCTGGCCCCGCCGCCCTCGGGCATCACCGAGCAGGATTACCGCGCCGCGCTCAGCCGTCCGGAGACGCTGGACCTCGAAGAGACCCGGGTGCTGAACTGCCCCAATTGCGCGGCACAGATCGAGTTCACGCCCGAACTGCATGCCGCCGAATGCCCCTATTGCGCGACGCCCGTGGTGACCGATACCGGGCGGCACCGGCATATCAAACCACAGGCCATCGCGCCCTTTGCCCTCGACGAGGGGGCGGCCCATGCGGCCATGACCACCTGGCTCGGGCGGCTCTGGTTCGCGCCCTCGGGCCTGTCGGACTATGCGCGCAAGGGGCGCAAGATGACCGGGGTCTATGCGCCTTTCTGGACCTATGACGCCGCCACGCGCAGCCAGTATACCGGCGAGCGGGGTACAGTGTACTACACCTCGCGCACGGTGATGCGGGACGGCAAGCCCACCACGGTCCGGGTGCAAAAGGTCCGCTGGCGGCGGGTTTCGGGCCGGGTGGCGCGGGCCTTTGACGACCTGCTGGTCCTGGCCGCGACCTCGCTGCCGAAACGCTTTACCGAGGCCCTGCCGCCTTGGCCGCTCGCCGATCTTGTGCCCTATACACCCGAGCTTCTGGCCGGGTTCCGGGCCGAGGGGTACACAATCGCGCTGGAGGATGGGATGACCGATGCGCGCGCGCAGATGGACGCGATGATCGCCCGGGATGTGCGGTTCGACATTGGCGGCGACCGGCAACGGATCCACGGCATCCAGACCCAGGTCTCGGACGTCACCTTCAAGCATATCCTGCTGCCGATCTGGGTGGCGGCCTACAAGTATAACGGCAAAAGCTATCGCTTCGTGGTCAATGGCCAGACCGGCAAGGTGGCGGGCGAGCGCCCCTATTCGGTCTGGAAGATCGCCGCGGCGGTGCTGGTGGGCGCGATTGTGGCCGGGGCCATCGGCTATCTGGGCGCAACACAGGGCTGATCGCAGCGGACAGGCCCGAATTTCCGGCCTCGGAGGCAATGTTACCGCTAGCATTTCGGGCCAAACTGCGTAGTGTCCGGCGCGAAGACGGAGGAGGACCGAGATGATCCTATGCGCGGGCGAGGCCCTGATCGACATGCTGCCGCGGGAAACCGGAGACGGGGCCGCGGCCTTTGCCCCGGTGGCGGGCGGCTCGGTGTTCAACACGGCCATCGCCCTCGGGCGGCTCAGCGCGGATGTGGGGCTGGTCACGGGGTTGTCCCGGGATCTCTTTGGCGAGGTGCTGTCCAATGCGCTGGCGGCCTCGGATGTAGACAGTCAGCTGGCGATCATGTCGGACCGCCCGACGACACTGGCCTTTGTCACCCTGACCGACGGGCACGCGAAATACGCCTTTTACGACGAGAACACGGCCGGGCGCCTGCTGGAACCCGCAGACATGCCCGATCCGGGCCCCGAGGTCGGCACCCTGTTTTTCGGCGGAATCAGCCTCGCGGTGGAGCCCTGCGCCGCAGCCTATGAGGCGCTCTGCCTCAAGGCCGCCGAAGGCCGCGTGGTGATGCTCGACCCGAATATCCGTCCGGGCTTCATTCAGGATGAGGCCGCCTTCCGCGCGCGGCTCGACCGGATGCTGGCCGTGGCCGATATCGTCAAGGTTTCGGATGAGGATCTCGCCTGGATCGTGGGCGAAGGCCCCCTGGACGAGAGCGCCACCGCCCTGCGCGCGCGTGGCCCGTCGATCATCTGCGTCACCCGCGGTGCCGAGGGCGTCGAGGCCCACCGCGCGAGCGGCGTGACCCGTGTCGCGGCCCAAGCGGTCTCGGTCGTGGACACGGTGGGCGCGGGCGATACGTTCAACGCGGGCTTTCTCGCCGGGCTCTCCGAGGCCGGGGCGCTGTCGCCCGAGGGGCTTGCCAGCCTCTCCGAAGACACCCTGTCCGCGGCGCTGAGCCTCGGCGCGCGGGCCGCTGCGATCACCGTCAGCCGCGCGGGGGCAAACCCGCCCTGGCGCGATGAGCTTCCATGAAGGCCCTGATCCAGCGGGTCTCTGAGGCCTCGGTCACGGTCGATGGCGCGGTAATCGGGACAAGCGGTCCGGGCCTGTTGATCCTAGTCTGCGGGATGCCCGAGGACACGCCCGAGACCGTCGCGGCGCTGGCGACCAAGATCTCAAAGCTGCGGATCTTTCGCGATGAGGGCGGGCGGATGAACCGTTCGGTTCGCGACACGGGCGGCAGCGCGCTGGTCGTGAGCCAGTTCACCCTGGCCGCCGATACCTCGCGCGGGAACCGCCCGGGCTTTTCCGGGGCCGCCGCCCCCGAACAGGGCGAAGCGCTCTATCTCGCCTTTGCCGAAGCCCTGCGCGACAGTGGCGTGGCGGTCGAGACCGGGCAATTTGGCGCGGATATGAAAGTGGCCCTGATCAATGACGGGCCGGTCACGATCTGGATGGAGGGCTAGGGGCTAGAAAGCCGCCGCCTCCTCCGCGATCTCGGACAGAAGGGTCTGCACCGCCTGCATCGGCCCGTCGGGATAGCTGCGATGGCCGATCACCACCGTGCCGTCACGATCCGCCACGAAGACGCCGTAAGGGCAATGGCCGATATTCATCGGATCCGCCTCCATGACCTCACGCGACAGCCGCGCCGAGCAGAACAGAAACACCTGCGCCTGATCAAAAAGCACCACATCGCTGCCCACATCCGCGCCGGTACGGGCCAGCATCTCGCCCACATGGCTCACATAATCGATCACCAGCCCCCGATCGAGGATCGCGCTCTCGACCCCGAAGAGCGCGTCTTCATAGTCGCCATCGGTGGGATAGGTGAGGATGTCATCCCCGGCCTGCGCAGCCGTCGCAGCCGCAAGCGACACCGCGAAAATCAAGGGGCGGAGCGCGGTCATGGGACCACCTTTCTCAGCAAATGACGCGCGGCGGACCTGATCCGGCCCGCCGCGCTGTGGATCAGCCGAACATATCGGTCGTGATGCCCGCGTACCAGCCGAGGCTTTCCTCGTAGGTGGCCTTGCGCAGGGCGGCATCCTCGCCGGTATTCGAGATGAACCCGGTGGTCTTGGCGATCTTCTCTTCCGTGGCCTCGTAGGAGGCCCCGACCTTCACACCATCTTCGGTCGCGATGAGCGACCAGCAAGTGTTCGAGAATTTCGCCGGGAAGACGCGGCTGTCGGTCAGCGCACCGCGCACGGCCATGGCGGCCACCTTGGCCTGGCTGTTGGCGGAATAGCCCGATTTCGGCATGTCGCCCTGCTGGCTCGCATCGCCGAGGACGTGGATATTCTCGTCCTCCTTGCTCTGCATGGTGGCCGGCACGACGGGCGCCCAGCCCGCCTCGTTGGTGAGGCTGGCCATATCGGCGATGCGCCCGGCTTTCTGGCCCGGGATCACGTTGCAGACATCGACCTTCTCGACCTCGCCGTCGATCACGACTTCCATCGCATCCGGGCGCACTTCGACACTGTCGCCGCCGAAATCCGGGCCGATCCGGTCGATCATGCCCGCATAGTGGTTTTGCCAGCCTTCCTCGAAGAGGCCCTGCTTCGAGAACTTCTCCTTCGGATCCACGATCAGGATCTTGGCCGTCGGGTTCACCTGGCTGAGCGTATGGGCGACCATCGAGATCCGCTCATAGGGGCCAGGCGGGCAGCGATAGGGGTTGGGCGGTGCGACCATGCAATAGGTCCCGCCCTCGGGCATCGCCATGATCTGCGCCTTGAGCAGTTGCGCCTGGGTCCCGCCCTTATAGGCGTGGGGCATGACATCCTGCGCGCTGAGGTCCCACCCCGGCACGGAGCCGTCCTTGAAATCGATCCCGGGGCTCAGGATCAGCCGGTCATAGGGCAGCATCGCGCCCCCGGCCAACGCCACCATCTTGGCGTCGCGATCCACGCCCACGGCCCAGTCATGGACCACGTTGATCCCGTAATCCGACGCCAGCGTGCCATAGGAATGGCCGAGATCGTCATAATCCTGGAACCCGCCGAGATAGAGGTTCGAGAAAAAGCAGGTGTAATAGGTGCGCGTCGGCTCCACGAGGGTGACGTCAATCGCACCCTTGCTGTCCTTGGCGATATAGCGCGCCGCGGTCGCCCCACCGGCCCCGCCGCCCACCACGACCACCCGTGGCTTGCCCTGCGCGCGCACCATGGGCGCCGCGAGGCTCGCGGACACCGCCGCACCGGTCGCAATGAAGTTCCGTCTTGAAATGGTCGTCATGGTCTCTCCTCCCCGATCAACCTGAGCCCCGGTCGGATCAACCGGGATTCTCGAAAAACGCTGCGAGCGCGGCAATCTCTTCGTCACTGAGACGCCCCGCGATCATCTGCATCACCGGATGCGGTCGCAGCTTGGTCTTGTATGCGTGCAATGCGAGCACAAAATCCTCTTTCGGCCAATAGGCAATAGACGGAATGCCCTGATCCGACCCATCAATCTGGTGACAGGCCGTGCATTCCGACGCGAGATACGCGCCATATTCCGCATCCCCCTGCAGCGCGAGGATATCCGGCGGCAGATCCGGGACCGAGGCCGTGGCCGTGGGCTCGGCCTCGGGGATATTGGCGGGGCTGGCGGTGAAGTCGCGCATATAGGCCAGCACATCGGCGCGATCCTGCGGGTCCTTGAGCCCGCGAAAGCTCATCCGCGTGCCCGAGACCAGCGCGCGCGGATTGGCCAGATAGGCATCCAGCGTGCGCAGATCCCAGACCAGCCCGTCATTGCCCGCGCGGACCATGGATTTGGAATAGGGAAACCCGTCCAGCGCCGCCGCGTCCCGTCCGAAAATCTCGTTCAGATGGGGCCCGATCCGGTTCAACGCCTCGGGCCCGATCTGGTGGCACCCGGTGCATTGCTTGAAGATCCGCGCCCCGCGCTCCGGGTCCCCGATGGAATCCGCAGCAGCGGCACTGGCCCATCCGACCAGAGCCGCCGCCCAGAGCAGGGGTGTCAGCTTCCCCTGCATCCGATCACTCCTGCGCCTCGAGATAGGCGACAATCGCCGCGAGATCCTCATCCTTGCGCAGGCCCGGGAAGGACATCTTGGTGCGTGGCAGGAACTCCTTGGGCTTGGCGAGGAAGGCCTTGAGATTGCCCGCATCCCAGACGAGCCCTTCGCCCGCGCGCTCGGCCAGCGCCTTGGAATAGCGGAACCCCTCGACTGCGCCAGCGGGGGCGCCGACGATCCCGTTCAACAGCGGGCCGGTGCGGTTCTTGGCGCTCTCGCCCACCTGATGGCAGGCCTTGCACTTCTTGAAGACCTTCTCGCCAGCGGCGACCAGTTCCGGATCAAGCTCGGGCTCGGGCGGCGCTGCGGGGGCCGCGACTTGCACGACCTCGGGCTCGGCCTCGGCCGTGGCGGGGGCCGCAGAGGCGCTCTCATCCTCGGGGGTGACGTCCAGAACACGGGCTCGCATGGTGATCTCGACGCTGTCCTTGCAATCCGCCATGCAGGGCTCGCCGGCAAAGATCGGATACTCGGTCTCGGCCCGGTCATCGAGGATGAACCCGTCCGTATTGGTCATCTCGACCTCGAGGAAGTTTTCGTTCGAGAGCACGAAATCATCCTCTACGAGGAAGTTCGAATAGAGGATATAGGCGACGATCGCATAGACTTCGTCCACTTCCAGCGACTGGGCGTTGCCGAACGGCATGGACCGGTTCACATAGTCCCAGGCCGTGGACAGATGCGGCCAATAGGACCCCACCGTCTTCAGCGGATCCTCGTCGGCCAAGGTCCCGTCACCACCAGCCAGCTTGGGCCAATTGCCCGCGCCCTCGGCAAACTCGCCATGGCAAACCGCGCAGTTCTCCGAGAACAGCCATTCGCCATCCTCAACCGAGCCAGAACCCGCAGGCAGGCCCCTGCCATCGGGGCGCACATCGATATCCCAGGCGGCAATCTCTGCCTCGGTGGCCGGGCGGCCCAGGCCGAACCCGTCGGCCAGGCTGGGACCCGCCAATGCGCTGCTCGCCAATGCGGCCAGGATCAACCCTTTAGGAAACTTCAACATTTTCCGCCTCCCCATTGGCGCGCACCCACCATGTCTGGATCGCATTGTTGTGGTAGATCGAGTTTAAACCGCGCACCTCGCGCAGCTGGGTCTTGGTCGGCTGGACATAGCCGGTGCTGTCATGGGCGCGGGCCTGCAACAGCATCTCTTCGCCCTGCCAGTCGTGATCGAGATAGAACCGGGTCAGCGCCTTGTCGGTGCCGGGCGCGCCGAGGCGGGCCTCCTGCCAGTTCTTGCCGCCATCGAGGCTGACATCCACGCGGGTGATATGCCCGCGCCCGGACCAGGCCAGACCGGTGATCACCAGCGGGCCATGACCATGGGTGATCGGCGCTTGCGGGCTGGGCGAGGTGACGACGGATTTCGCGTCCATCTCCCATGTCCATTTCCGCGCGATGCCGTTTTCCAGCACATCCGTGTATTTCGAGGTCTCTTCGCGGCTCTCCACCGGGCCATCCATGACCTCCACGCGGCGCAGCCACTTGACCCACATATTGCCTTCCCAGCCCGGCACGACGAGGCGCACGGGATAGCCATGCTCCTTGCGCAGGGCCTCGCCATTGGCCTTGAAGGCGACGAGCACATCGTCCAGCGCCTTGTCCATGGGGATCGAGCGCCCGTTCGACGAGGCATCGGCCCCTTCCACATAGACCCACTTGTCCGAAAGGTCCCCGGCTGCGTCCAGCCCCGCCTCTTCGAGTAGCGTGCGGAGCGAGACACCGGAGTATTCCATGTTGTGGATCATGCCATGGGTGAATTGCGCCCCGTTGAGCTGCGCCCCGGCCCATTCCATTCCGGAATTGGCGGCGCATTCGCAGAAATACACGCGGTTCTCGCGGGGGAAGCGCTCCAGATCGGCATAGCTGAAGACCAGCGGCGTATCGACAAGACCGTTGATCATCAGCCGGTAGTCTTCCTTGCGCAGGTCGATCGCCCCGGAGTGATGCCGCTCGAACGCGCAGCCCTGGGGTGTGATCGTTCCGTCCAGCGCGTGGATCGGCGTGAAGTTGATCGAGCTGATCGTATCCGCGGTCAGCCATTCGACATTGCGGCGCACCACGTCGGCTTCATACTCGATGGGCAGACCGTAGGGGGTGGCATCCACCCCGTCGCCCAGGCCCTGGGCCCAGGGCTGCACCTCGGTGATCAGCGGATCGCCCGCCGCCTGCGCGGCGCCCGCGCTGGCCGCGCCTGCCGTGACGGCGGCGGCGCCTTTCAGAAATCCCCGGCGGCCGGGATCAGTGGGTTTGGAATTGCTCATGCTGTCCTCCCGAAAACACTGATGTCATCATATTCAAATGTGTGAATAAGTAAAGCGACAAGCCGTCTCATCTCAGGCCCCGATCACTTTCACCGAGGCGTTCGGATCGACGCTGACCGTGCCCTTACGCTTGATGTAGCTCTCGACCACATCCCAGATTGCGGGGCCTTCGGTATCCTCGTTCACGCTGGCCCAGCCCGAGACCACATAGGTCTTGGCCGGATCGATCGCTTCGCCGGTCTTGAGCAGGGTCATGTTGGTGATCCGCTCGCCCTGAGGCTTGGTGATGTCGATCTGGTAGCCCATGCCACCGACCCGCACCATATCGCCGCCCTGCTGGTAATAGGGGTCCGGATTGAACAGGTTGTCGGCCACGTCCTCGAGAATGACATGGAGGAATTCCCCTGTCATCTCAGAGCGATAGGCATTCGGGTACGACATGGAGACCGCGTTGAACAGATCCTCGCGCGTGATGTCATCCCCCGGCAGCAGGCTCGGTCCCCAACGGAAGCCGGGGCTCAAGGCGATATCGGCTTCGCGTTCATCGATCAGCGCGTTGCAGATCAGGTCATCCCAGGTGCCGTTGAAATTGCCCCGGCGGTACAGAAGGCTGTCGGTCTTGCCCAGCACCTCGCGCAGATCGGCCTCGAAGGGCGCGCGCTCGGCATCGATCATCGCGGTCATCTCGGCATCTGGCGTGATCACATCCGAGAAGACCGGGATCAGCTTGTAGGCAAAGCCCTGGATCCCGCCATCGCGCACATCCAGATCCAGACGGCTGACAAACTTGCCGTTCGAGCCCGAGGCGATCAGCATGGTCTTGCCGACCTGAACCGGCTCGGGCAGCGCATCATGGGTGTGCCCGGTGAGGATCACGTCGATCCCCTCGACCCGGCTGGCCATCTTCTTGTCCACGTCAAAGCCGTTATGGCTGAGCACGACCACCACATCCGCGCCCGCATCGCGGACCTCGGCGACCACCTCGCGCATCCGCTCTTCGCGGATACCGAAGCTCAGGTTCGGGAACATCCAGCCGGGATTGGCGATGGGCATATAGGGGAAGGCCTGACCGATCACGGCGATCTTGGCCCCGCCCCGCTCGAACATCTTGTAAGGCTCGTAGGCAGGCTCGTCCCATTCCGCGTCGAAGATATTCGCGCCGAGGAAGGGGAAATTCAGGTGGTTCTCGACGATCTCGTTGACCCGGTCGATGCCGAAGGTGAATTCCCAATGGCTGGTCATGGCGTCGGGCTTGAGGGCGTTCATGATGTTCACCATGTCCTGCCCGTCCGTGCGATGGGCCGTGTAGGACCCGTGCCAGGTGTCGCCGCCATCCAGCAGCAGCGCGTCAGGGCGGTCAGCGCGGATCGCCTTGAGAATGGTCGAGACGCGGTCCAGCCCGCCCATCTTGCCATAGGTTTTGGCCAGCGCGGTGAAGTCCGGATAAGTCAGGGCATAAGCCTCGGGCGTGCCGGGCAGGATGTTGAACAGCTTGCGGAAATCCTCGCCCGTCACATGGGGCGGCAAGCCGGAATTGTCGCCGACGCCGAGATTGATCTCAGGCTCGCGGAAATAGATCGGCTTGAGCTGTCCATGGATGTCGGTGATGTGCACGAGGGTGACATTGCCGGTCGTCTCGAAATCCAGCAGGTCGGCCTGGCTCATGCGCTGCTGCGCGGCCAGACGGGACCAGTTGCCGACGCCGGATGCGCCATAAATGGCCGAAGCGGCCACGGTGGCCTGGAGAAAATCGCGGCGGGAAATCATCGTTGCAGCTCCTGCAATAGCGTCGGGTCGTCGTGTCGGCGGGCAAACCTGTCCTATTGGGTGCAGAGGGCATCCTCCGCGCCCCGCATCCGGGTTCGCAGTCTTGGAAAGTCGTCGGGGTGGCAGGCGCGACCGGAGCCGCGCCCGCCGTCTGGTCTTAGTTGCGGACAGACGGTCCTTCGACCGTCAGGCCGTTGCCGCGCGAGGCGACGTAAAGCTCAAGCGCCACGAATTCGGGCGAGCCCACGGGGAAGGTCTCGGCGCGGGTGTCGCGCACGCAGCCCCGGAACCGCGAATGCGCGGCGTTCAGCTTGGCATTCTTTAGGCGGTAGACCGGGAAGCCGTTGATCTGCCCCTGGGACAGGTGGTCGGCCCGGATCATGTTGCCGTAATTGTCCTCGTGGCAGTTAGAGCAAGCCAGTTCGAGCTGCCCGTAACGGGTGTAGTAGATCTCCTTGCCCTTTTCCCAGGTGGACTGGGCCGGACCGTCGATCGCCACATTCACAGGCATGCCGCGGGACACGGACGAGATCAGAGCGGTCATGTTGACCATATCGCCGCTCGCATAGCCCCATTTCTCGGCGCCCATGCGGTTCTCGCGGCAATCGTTGATCTGCATCTCCATGGTGCGGACCTCACCGGCGGCCTCGTTCCACTTCGGATAGACCGCGCGGACACCGGCCATGTTTTCGGGCGCCTCGTGACAGCTCGCGCAGGACTTGCCCTCGGAGCCATCCGCCGTGTCCCAGACCTCGGCGGCCTGGTCGACCCAGATCATGCCCGGATTGTCGAAGTCATCCATCTGCAAAGACTGCGTCTCGGTCGAGCGGAACACCCAGCCGGAATAAATGGTATCGACATTCTCCATATGCTCGGGCGCTGCGGTGCGCACGACCATCTCGATCTCTTCGTTGACGACCAATTCGGCGTCTTCATTGGCCCAGGCAGCAACGCCCAGACTTGTCACTACGGTGGCGATACTCAGAGCGGCCTTAAGCGACAGTGTCTTCATTTGTTTCCTCCCAAACATGCGCGACCGCGGGGAAACGGTCGCGCCTTGGCCGTTCAGCCGATGGCGATCGACTTGCTGGTCTCGTAGACCGAACCGTCATCGTCGTACCATGTGAAGGTGAATTCGCCGGCTTCCGGCACCTTCGCATCGAACTCGAAATACGGGTTGGTCGAAATCGCGGGCGCCAGCTCGACATCGATCACGGTCTCGCCGTTGAAGCTGGCGACGAAGCGATTGATGATCGAACGCGGGATGGTGTTGCCATCCTTATCCTTGCGCTGCCCGGATTCCATCTTGTGGCTGATCAGGGTCTTGATCGTGATCACGTCACCCGCCGAGGCCGACTTGGGGACTTTTACGCGGGGTTTTACACCTTTTGCCATGTTCCTCGTCTCCTCTGATTAGCCGCCGCAGCCGCCGATGGTGACTTTGACCGTCTTGCTGTCCTGCACGAAGCTGCCATCGGCCATCTTGGCGATCGCGACCACGTCCTGGGTACCGGCGAGGCGGATACGGGTGGAGGCAGACTGATCGCCTGCCAGCGCACCGAACTTGAACTGCGCCACGGGCGGGGTCGGATTGCCCAGCGCCAGAACGAGGATCTCGGTCGCGCCCGGCGCGTCCACCTCGATCGGCACGGTGTTGCCGTTCTCGGCAATCTCGGGCGCGGTCAGCGTGACACCGCCGCCACCGACAGAGGCACCACCGGTGAAGGCTTCGATCTCGGCCTCTCCGGCGGCATAGACCACCCCCGGCAGAGCCGCGGCGAGGGCAGCACCTGCACCGACCGCCAGCGTTTCACGTCTCGTGAAGTTCATTGCAAGTCTCCTTGTCTGGGGGCAATCCCGCAGGATTACTCCGTAAGGGTCAAAAGATAGGCCACGACATCCTCGACCTGCTGAGCGGTCAGGAGCGTGCTGAGCTGCTCGGGTGCAGCCGCCTTGCCCGTGTAGGCATTCCCGGGCCGGATATAGCCCGCTTTCTTGTAGAACGCGGGCATGATGGAGCCCTCGAACGTCATTTTGGCATTGGCCACGATGCCGCGCAGCTGCGCCTCGGACCAGCGTTCGCCCGCCCCGTCGAGGCTGGGGCCAACCTCGCCGTGGAACGGCACGTCTTCCATGTCCGTCACCGCGTGGCAGGCCACGCAATTGCCCAGACCGCGGGTCGACATCACGACACGGCCCGCAGCAGGGTCGCCGGGCGCGCCCGACAGGGACTGCTCGATTTCGCCATATTCCGTAAATGAAACCTGGTCTGCCATGGTCTCAGCCGTGGCGGCACCAGTAACGAAGGCAAGACCAGCCAACGTGCAAATCAGTGCGGAGCACTTCATGCGTTTCCTCCCAAGATTGTCCTCGCCGACGACCATACGCTTGGCATACACGCGTATGCAACAAAAAATTCAATTTTTTGCATATGTTGCTCTTGCAGCATGGGCAACGCGTTCTAATTACTGCGGGTTTTGCTCCTGGAACTTGCGGGCATGGTACTTCTGGAAGGGTTCATCGCCGTCATAGCCCTCCTCCAGAACCCAGGTCAGCATGTTCAGAGTCGTCCACTTGCCGAATGCGCCCGGGACGGTGGCCACCGCTGCCTGTGGCGCGGTCTGCCCCTCGTCGACATCGGTCGGAAAGAACATCAGGGTCGGCGTGAAAAGCGCGTTCCATTTGCGCACGATGTCCTTCTCGGCCAATGTCTCGCCGTCGAAATCCGTCACCTCCACATCGCCGAACATGTTGATCTGGACGACGAAGAACCGGTCGGTCAGCAAGGCATCGATCTCGGGCTCGGGGAAGACATCCTCATGCATGCGCGCGCAATAGATACAGCCGCGCTGTTCGATCAGGATGGCGAGGCGCTTGCCCTCCGCCGCGGCCTCGGCGAGATCCTCGCGCAGGTCCTTGAACGTATCGTGCATCCAGGCCGCCTTGTGCAGGCCGTCATCCCCGATTTCCGCCGCCTGAAGCGGCACCGCGGCCAGCATCGCCGCCGCGACCATACCCATCCATTTGCCCATCCCGATCTCCTCCCTCGTTGGATGCCTCAGCCCAGCGCGGGCATGTAGTTCAGCATCCAGTTTGCAATGACATTCATGCTGTTCGTGCCGATCAGCACGGCGAAAACCACCAAGAGCACGCCCGTCGCCTTCTCGATCCGGCCCAGGTGGCGGCGGAATCCGCGCATCCAGCGCAGGAACGGGCCGATGAACACTGCCGCCAGCACAAAGGGCAGCGTCATACCGACGCCGTACACCGTCAGCAGCATCATGCCCCGCCCGACCCCGGCGCCTTCGGTGGCCACGGTGAAGAGGATCGCGGCCAAGACCGGCCCGACACAGGGCGTCCAGCCAAAGGCGAAGGCCAGTCCGATCAGGTAGGCTCCGATCAGGCTCATATTGCTGGTGGACCCGCCCTCGACCCGGAACTGCCGGTACAGGATCCCGATCCGGATCACGCCGAGAAAGTGCAGCCCCATCAGCAGGATCACCGCCGCCGCGACCCAGCGCAGCACGTCCATATAGGCCCCGACCGCCTGTCCCAACGCCGACGCCCCTGCCCCCATCGCCACGAAGATCGTGATCACGCCGGCGGAAAACGCCATGGAGGACAGGATCGCGCGGGAGCGGATCGCCGGGGTGATCTCGGCCTCACTCTCGAGCTGGTTCATGCCCACGCCTGCCATGTAGGACAGGTAAAATGGCACGATGGGAAGGATACAGGGGGACAGGAAGGACATCAGACCCGCAAGCCCGGCCCCGAAGATCGACACATCGAACATGGGCGCGCTTCCTTGATCAATTCACATATTCAAATTAAGTTATTTGTATGAACTGCGTCAACAGGGAAGCCTGATGCCCCGCCTCGCGATCCTTCTGAGCCTGCTCGCCCTTGTGCTGAGCCCCCTGTCCCTGCGCGCGCAATCCCTTGAACTTGTCATGGTCGAACAGACCGGCTGTCACTGGTGCGCTGCCTGGCATGCCGAGATCGGCCCGGCCTATCCCAAGACCGCCGAAGGCCGGAGCGCACCGCTGCGCATGGTCGATCTGCGTGCCCTGCCCGAGGACCTCGATCTGGTGTCGCGCCCGCGCTTCACCCCGACCTTTATCCTGGTGTCGGACGGGCGCGAGCTGGCCCGGCTCGAAGGCTATCCGGGGCAGGATTTCTTTTGGCCCGTGCTGGCGCAGATGCTGGATACGGCCCAAACCGACGCGCTTAAGGAGGCCGCGAAATGATCAGAACCTTTTGTAAGAAAACCCTTTTGACGGCTGGCGCCCTGGCCCTGCTGGGCGGGTCCGCGCTGGCCGATGAGGACAGCGCCTTTGTGGAGTTCAAAGTGCTCAAGCCCGAACTGGCCATGACAGCGGCCACTGCCGCGCTCGAGTATTGCCGCGCAGGCGGGTATCAGGTGGGCGTCACCGTTGTGGATCGCTTCGGCGTCCCGCAGGTCTTTCTGCGCGACCGCTTCGCAGGTGCCCATGTCTGGGAAACCGCAACCCGCAAAGCCTGGACCGCCGTGAGTTTCCGCAGTGGCACGACCGAACTGGATCAGGCCACGAAGCCCGGCACGCTGGCCGAAGGCATCCGCCATATCACCCAGGCCCTGCCCCTCGGCGGTGGCCTGATGATCGAAGAAGGCGGCGGCTCGCTCGTCGGCGGGATCGGTGTTTCGGGCGCGCCCGGACCCGATATCGACGATGAATGTGCGCAGGCAGGCATTGACGCGATCGCGGACGACATCGCATTCTAGCGCAAACGAAGGCTCACATCATGGCGCTGCCCCAAGTCACCGACGATCTCAACGACGAGGAAATGGACAAGATCCTCGCCAATGCCACGGTGGCCGCGAACTTCCTCAAGGCCATCGGCCATGAGGGGCGCCTGATGATCCTGTGCCATCTCGCCTCGGGCGAGAAGTCGGTCCATGAACTCGAGCTGCTTCTGTCCGCGCGGCAGGCCGCTGTATCACAACAGTTGTCGCGATTGCGGCTCGAGGGTCTCGTGACCCCACGCCGCGACGGAAAGACCATATTCTACAGCCTGACCGATGAGCGCTCTCGCGCCATTATCGAGCTGGTCTATGAGCTATTCTGCCGGGACTCCGACACCGCCTCCTGAGGCGGCCGGTCCCGGTTCACATCCATGGAGGGCGGCCCGCCGCCTGGGAGGAGACCATGGACGCAATCCCGGGCGCTGTTCTGGCGACCCTCATCGGCCTTCTGGGCGGCATTGCCCTTGGATATGCCGCGCGTGTCGGGCGGTTCTGCACGCTGGGCGCGATCGAGGACGCGCTTTACGGCGGCAGCTATGAGCGGTTGCGCATGTGGGGGGTGGCCCTTGGGCTGAGCATTCTGGGCTGCGCCGCGCTCAGCGGGACCGGCGTGCTGGTGCCCGCCGACGTGTTTCTGGTTCGGGACGGGTTTTCCCCGGTCGCGATCATCCTTGGCGGCGGGCTGTTCGGCTATGGCATGGCGCTGGCTGGCAATTGCGGCTACGGCGCGCTGGCCAGGCTTGGCACAGGAGATCTGCGCGCGCTGGTTCTGGTCGTCGTGATGGGGATCGCCGCCTACGCAACCCTGTTCGGTCCGCTGGCCCCGGTGCGGCTCTGGCTGTTTGGGCTGCCGATCTGGCGGGTGAACGACGCCATCACGCTGGACCAGTTGCTGGGCGCGGCACTGTCGATCCCCCCTTGGTTGATCGGCGGTGGGATCGGGCTTGCCCTTCTGGCGGTGTCCCTGCGTAGCTCGACACGCGTGCGGCGCACCGGGTTCTGGGGCGCTGTTGTGGGCCTCGCGATCCTGTCCGGTTGGGCCGGAACGGCCTATCTGGCGTCCACGAGCTTCGACGTGATCGGTGTTCGCTCCCATAACTTCTCTGCCCCGCTTGGCGAAACGCTGGCCTATGCGATGATGTCGAGCGTGCGCCCGATCTCCTTCGCGGTCGGATCGGTCTGCGGGGTGGTACTGGGCAGTGTCGTGGGAAGCCTAAAACTCAAACAGTTTCGATGGGAGGCCTGTGAAGACCCGCGTGAGTTGAAACGGCAGCTTCTTGGCGCTGTTCTGATGGGAAGCGGTGCAACACTGGCCCTGGGATGCTCGGTGGGCCAGGGACTGTCGGCCTTCGCACTGCTGACGCTGAGCGCGCCTCTTGCGACCCTGTCCATGGCAGCAGGAGCGGCCCTCGGCCTGAGGGTGCTGATCATGGGCTGGCGTCCGGGGCGCAGCCAAAACCCCTGAACACTCAGGCGATCTGAGCCGACGGGCTGCGCATGGCCTTGCGCAACACCCAGAACGCCCCGCTTCCGGAGCGTTCCTGGTGAGATCTCAATGCAAATCCCGGGCAGGTTCCGGCGCCGGCCGCTTGGCGGGCTTGAACACCGTGTGCTGGGCGCGTCCGGCATTCTTGGAGGCATAGGTCGCCTCATCCGCATCCGAGAGCATTTTGTCGATCTCCACCGGGTCGTAGTAGTCGGAGATCGTAATCCCGATGCTCGCGGAGATCCGGCACGGCTTGCCTTCGTAATGCACCGGTTGTTCGAGACGCGCGATGATCCGATCCGCGATCCGGGTCATGAGGTCGAGGTCGTTGCAGTTCCGAAGGACGAGGACAAACTCATCCCCCCCAACCCGGAAGACCTTGTCATCTGCGCGAACTTCCTCACGCAGCACCTTGGCCACCTCGAGCAGGACAAGATCGCCCGCCGCATGGCCCAGCGTATCATTGACGGATTTGAAGTAATCGAGATCGATCAGCATCAGCCCGAACCCGTCCTGAGGCGGATGCGCCACCAGCTGGCCAAAGGTCATGTCCATCGCCCGACGGTTGTTCAAACCGGTCAGCGTATCGGTGAGCGCGCGGCTCTCGGCGTCGGTCTTGGCATCCTGCAAACGGTCCACCAGATCGCGCGATGCGTTCATGGCCGCGGCGTTCGCTTCGATCAGGTAGAGCACCTCCACCGCCAGATCCGAGGCCGCGAAATCCGTGAGGCTGAGATCGAACCGGCGCACGGCATCCTGTACCGAGATCCCGAAGGACAGATTCAGAAAGGCCCCCGTGCCACCGGGCAGGGCCACGACCGTGCCCTTGAGATGCATGTTCGGCAGACTCTCGAGCCCAATTTTCAGCTGTGCGCCGTTCATCTGGAGCAGTTGCGACAGGTCCTTGACCTTTCGCGGGCGAACGATGGTGAACTTGTCAAAGAACATCGCCCCCGGGAACGGATCCTCGGGCAGCAGCTTCTGCAGGGTGCAGCCGCATTGCAGGATGTGACCGCTTGGCCCGATCCAGATATGCATCGGCATCAAGGCATCCAGCGTGCGGGCAGAAAGCCCGAGAATACGAGTGTTTTCCGTCATGTCGGCACGGCTCCCAAGCTGAATTCGCGGCCTTCGGAGAAATCCTGGTCCAAAAGTGTCACGGTGATGCCGGGGTTCTCGGTGTCTTCATCGGTCTCGAAGAACGCGAGCACACCGTAATCATCCGCCATGGCCCGGAGCACGCCGAGGATAACGGGCAACCCGTAATCCCGGTGCCAGATACATCGCACCCTATAGGCGTTGCGGCCATCCGGATCGACCTCGAGCACGGGCATGTCCAGATCGGGCACGGCGAGGCGCGAACGGCCGTGCAAGTCATCCAGCGCGTCGACAAACTCGCGAAAGGACGCCCCGTTGAACCGCAGCAATCGGCGCAGGGCCGTCACGGAAGGGTGTGAGACGAGAAATGTCCCCAGATCTTCGAGAAATCCGTCGCGTTCCTTGTCGAGCACCTTGATCGCGGTTTCGAGCACCCGATCGGTCACCGCATCCGGGTAGGTAAGCATCGACTCAAAGGCCCCTTCCGGCACATCGGCCTGGCCCGCGATCATCTGCCATTTTTCCGGCCCGTAGGTTTCACGCACAAAAACCTCGAGCGACTTGTTGATCAATCCGTGCATCGGCAAGTCTCCTGTTCGCAGAAGACTAGGCCGTCAAACCTTAAGAATTGCCCAAAGGTCAATCACTGGACGGAAAGAAAACTTCGCCCCCGACGGTCAAGGCATTGCGGGCGGGTGGGGCGAGGGAAAACTGCCCCTCCCGGACACTGCGGATCAGCGCGCGGGGATCCTCCAGGCGCTTGCCGGGACTTGTGCCCTGCGCAAAGGCCCCGGCCTCGTCAAACCCGACCATCTGGGTCATCACATAGTTCTGCCCCCGCACCAGCATCACCAGAGCCTCGGGTCCGGGCCAATCCGGCTCGACCTCGCCGATCACGGCGACACAGCTATCGGGTGCAAAGCGGCAGGCATCCAGCCAATCGCGCACAATCTCGGGTGGAAGTGCCTGCCAAAGCGCTTCGGGCCAGGCCGCATCCTCCGGAGCCAGCGGCAGAAGCTGCGCAAGGGCTGCGACGCGATCCTCGGGCGCGTCGGGCGCGGTGACCCGGGCCACCTCTCGGCGCAGGGCATCATCGATCAGGATCTGCAGATCGCGATCCGCCTGTGCGCGCAGGCTCTCAAGCCCCGATTGCCCCGCCAGCCCCCAGTCCCGCGCCATGGCCCGGATCGGCAATTGCGCCGTATCGATCTGCCCCGCCTCGAACAGGGCGAGCTGGCTCTGGGTTGATATCCTCTGCGGATTGAGGACGGGCGTCAGGGCCAGCGCAGCCAGCGCCAACCCCACCAAGGCGGTTTGAATATTCGCGCGTCGGATCCCGTGATCCCAATTGCGCCGCAGAAGCACCGGCAGGGAATAGAGCGCCGCATAGGTCAGGGCGAGCGCGCAGAAACACGCGGCCGTCACCCGCTCCGGCGTCCAGCCATACTCTGCCACCCGCAGCCAGACCGCATAGCTGCCCAGCCCCGCAAGGACCGGCATCAACAGGCAGGCAATCTGCAACGTCCAGCGATAGAGCGGGCTCGGCCCGGTCTCGGCAGGCTCGCAATCCAGCGAGGCGGTGATCAGCGTGGCCAGCCCAAAGACCATGGCGAGCAAGGTGGCCGCCGCACTCAGCCCGGAAAAGACCTGATCCAGCCCCTCAATCGGCACCCGCACAACGAAGACCAGCACCACCGCTGTCACCGGGATCAGCAGAAGCTGCAGAAGACGCAGCAGCAGGAGCGGCGACAGGTAGTTCCGCAGCTCGAAAAGCACCGCCAGCGCCACGCCCCCAACTAGACCGGACATGCCCAGCAGGAAGACCTCTTCATCCACCAGCCTGTCGAGCAGGGTTACCCCCACCAGCGACAAAAGCAGGCTGCAGATCATGTAGACGCCCCAGAACACACCGAGGAAGATCACCGCCGAGATCGCGCGGATCACCAGTCGCCAGGCCTCGTTGAACAGGGTCGGGTAGTGAAAAAGGGTTGTCCGGGTCGCAGCAATGAAAAACGGCAACGGCACGCTCAGCAGGACGCCATAGGCCACCAGCGCCGCGGGACTGTCGCCGAAGCCTTCGAGCGTGGCAAAGCGCAGGCTCGCCCAGAGGAGCAGCCCCGTGGGCACCACCGCCATCAGGCCGGCCCAGCCCAGCGCGCGCGGGACCGAAAGCGGCCCGGAGAGCAAAAGCCCCGCCGAGCAGAAGCCCAGTGTGGCCGAGGCCAGTGCCAGTTCGAGCCGGGGCTGGCCCAGCTCGTCGATCACGTATTCGCCCAGCCCCCAAAGCGCCAGGCCCGTCATCAAACCGAACAAACCGAGCGTCGCGCGGAAGCCGGTGGGATCATGTTGTGCCGCCATGGCCCAGTCCTAGCGCGCGCACCGCCCCGCCGAAAGCTCAGAAATCCGTGGGGGCCCCGCCTTCGGCCTTTCGCCGCTCAACAAAGTCGGTGAGTGCGTCGCGCCGGGCCGGATCCAGCGGCGGCGGCGTGAATTCCGCGAGGATCTCCTTGTAGATCCGGTGCGCCCGTTCCACGGTCCAGACCGCCCCGCCCGCTTCCCATGCCTCGTGGTTGCGCCAATCGCTGAGAAAGGGCTGGTAAAAGGCGGTCTCATAGCGCTCCTGCGTGTGCTGGATGCCGAAGAAATGGCCCTCCCCGCCCACCTCGCGCACCGCATCGAGGGCAAGATCCTCGGATCCGGTCGCTGTCAGCGCAGGTTCGAAATAGCGCTGGATCTGCTGCAGCAGCTCGCAATCCATGATGAATTTCTCGGGGCTCGCGATCAGCCCGCCCTCCAGCCAGCCCGCCGCGTGATAGACCATGTTCGTGCCCGACTGCACCGCCGACCACAAGGAGTTCGAGGTTTCCCACATGGCCTGCCCGTCGGGGATGTTCGCCGCGCAGGTCCCGCTTGCCCGCAGGGGCAGCCCGTAGAACCGCGCCATCTGTCCGGTCATCTGGGTCGCGCGGATGTATTCCGGGGTGCCAAAGGCGGGCGCGCCGGATTTCATGTCCACATTCGAGGTGAAGGTCCCCATGGCCACGGGGCAACCCGGCATAACGTACTGCGCCAGCGCAATCGCGCTGAGCGCCTCGGCGAGGGATTGCGCGACCGCCCCCGCAAGGGTCACCGGCGCCATGGCCCCCGCAAGCGTGAAAGGGGTCACGATCAGGGCCTGCCCCTTGCGGATGCAGCGCAGGGCCCCGTCAATCATCGGCTCGTCATGCTTGAGCGGCGAGGTCGAGTTGATATTGGTGTACATGCGCGGGCTCGCAGCGAACTCCGCCGGGGTCAGCCCACAGGCGATGCGCACCATCTCCATCACATCTTCGACCCGCTCGCGCCCGAGGCTGTAGGCATGGGGCACCTTGTCCGTGAGGGTCAGCTTCTCGTAGAGCACGTCGAGGTGACGAACCGAGGCATGCACATCCACCGGCTCCACCGGATAGCCCCCGGCCACATGGATACAGTTGAAATACTGGGTGAGCTTGAGAAGGTTGCGACATTGCTCCAGCGTGCCGGGCGTCTTGCCGGTCTCCATGTCCCAGTAATTCGGCGGGCTTGAGACATTGACGAAGACCATATGTCCATCGCCGATGGTGATGCGGTGATCGGGGTTGCGCGGGGTCAGTGTGAAAGAGGACGGGGCCTTTCCCACCATCTCCATCACGAAGGCGCGGTCCATGCGGACCACCTGACCTGCCACGTGGCAGCCCGCCTGTTTCAGGATCGCGCGGGCCTCGGCATTGAGAAACGCGATCCCGATTTCCTCAAGGATCCGCATCGCCGTATCGTGGATCGCGGCAACGCCCTCGGGGCGCAGGGGTTCGGTGGGGCGGTCGGTGTTGACCGGCACCTTGAACGGCATCTGGGCGATCGTCTGGCTGATGGCGCGCCGGGTATTGCCGGCCCGGCCGCCACTGCGACGCCGCCGCGGAGAGACTGCTGGTGTCACTTCAGGATCCTCCTTGGGATGACCCCATTGGAGGACAGCGCTCCGGCTTGGGCGGGCTTATCCGCGACGCGAAGTGTCGTTTTCTGCTGGGTCGCGCGCCCGGCTCGGCCGGCGCGCGGTCAGGCGCTGGCGCGGCGGCGGCGCAGGGGCAGGCGCTGGGTATCGAGCCACGCGGGCAGATGCCCGACATCCTGCAGGATCAGATCCGCATGGGGGGCAAGCTCGGGCGTCTCGGCAACCCCGGTGAGCACGCCGACGGTCTGCATCCCCGCCGCCCGTCCCGCGCGCAGGTCGTGGGTGCTGTCCCCGACCATCAGCACCTCATCCGGCGACAGGGTGAAGTGATCACAAAACGCCAGCAGCATCCCCGGATCCGGCTTTGCGCCGAACCCACTATCATAACCGAGCACCAGATCGACATCCTCGGCGATGCCGGCATCGGCCAGCTGGCGGCGCGCGCCCTCCTCGGAATCATTGGTCGCCACGCCGAGGTAGAGGTTGCGCGCGCCCAGCTCCGCCATGAGCGGCTTGAGAGGCGTCGCCTCGGCCAGTGTGACGGTCTCGGCCAGAAGGTTCAGCTCCAGCAGGAGCGCCTCTTCCTCCCAATCGGGCAGGTATGGGGCCAGCAAGACGGCAATCTCGGCGCTGGTCCCCGCGATCGCCGGGCTGTCGGAACGGAAATGCCCCAGCACCAGATCATAGCCGATGGCGTCTGACAGCTGCGCCACCAGCGCCCGATCCCCCTTGGCGAGCGTGTCGAGCGCGGTCGCGGCCCAGCCGCTCCAGGTTTCGTGAAAATCAAACAGCGTTCCGTCTTTGTCGAACACGATTGCGCGCAGCATCGTCTGCCCCCTCGATCCCGATATGGCCACGCCGTCCCGCGCCCACCGGCCCCAATCCGTAGACAGACGCTCCCCCGTAACCCGTTGGGGTCACACGTCTCTCCGATGACCGGAACACGCCGCTCCCGAGGCGGTCCCGTGCGCAACTTGCCCGCCTGGCCGGGTGGCTGGGTACAAAATGGTCTCAAAGCGGCCGTTTGCCGCAACTTTCCATCGCGCTGGACCCAGACCTACCGGAATTTGCACTGTGCAACAAGCGCTCTGCCCAAGTCTTGGGCGCTGCCTGTCGGAGTCGCCCTACCGGAGGGGCCTGCGAAAAGGTTAACCGCGCCATGGCGTTAACCATGTTTCGGGCTCCGATCACAGCTTTGTCAGGTCCAATGCATCTCCGCCCCGCCGGGCAGGGCCGCGCGGGCCCGCATGGGCGTGTCATACCCGACCCCGGCAGCGTCGCAGAACCCGACCACCCACTCGTCATCCATGGTCAGGAATTCCAGAACGGAAACAAGGAATTCCGGCTCTTCGGCCCGCGCCCGCACGGTCGACAGGTCAGCGCCCGTTGCGCCCAGAAAGGTGCCCATGAGATCGTCCTGCCCGGCAATCCAGCCCAGCGCCTGGAGCGCAATCGCCTCGGCTGTTTCTTGCTTCATTTGATCTCGTCCCCTGCTCTGGAAACCCTTTGTTAACCATACGAGCGCTAACACACATCACCATAACGTAAAGCGGAGGTCCTCATGTCGGGCAAGATCCTTGTGGTCGACGATGTTGCAACGAACCGGATCGTGATGAAGGTGAAGTTGGCGACCGCTTGCTACGATGTGATTCAGGCCGATAGTGGCCGGGCCGCGCTCGACATGGCCCGGGCCGAGACACCGGATCTGATTCTGCTCGATGTGCTGATGCCGGATCTCGACGGGTTCACGGTCTGCGAACGGCTCAAGGCCGATCCGCGCACGGCGGATATTCCGATCATCATGATCACCTCGCTGGACGATACCGAAGCGCGGCTGCGGGGTCTGTCCTGCGGCGCGGACGAGTTTCTCTCCAAACCGGTGACCGAACTGACGCTGCTGGCCCGGGTGCGCAGCCTGTTGCGGGCCAATTCGCGCAATGCTGAACTGCGCATGCCGATGCAATCACAGGCAGCAGCAGGGTTCGCCGATGCGCCCATGCCCTTCAAGCAGGCACAGACCGAATGCGTGGGCCTGTTGATGGCGCAGGACGGCGTCGGGCACCGCTGGGCCCATGGTCTCGCCGACCGGATCCGCGAGGATGTGAAGTTTTTCACCCGCGCTCAAGCGCTCGAGGCCAGCAAGGATCAGGCGGCGGTCTTCGTGATCGAAGCGGATGCCCACAGGCCCGAAGCCGCGCTGGAGATCCTGACGGACCTGCGCTCCCGTCCTGCCACGCGCCATGCCCAGCAGATCTTTATGCTGCAACAGAGCCATCCGGAACTGGCCGCCCGTGCGCTGGACCTCGGGGCCGATGACGTGGTGATCGCGCCGATCTCGGTGCAGGAAATGGCCCTGCGCCTGCGCGCGCAACTGCAGCACAAACGGACCAGCGACCGACGCCGGAACGAGGTGACCGACCGGCTGCGTCAGGCGGTGATCGATCCGCTCACCGGACTCTATAACCGCCGCTTCGCTTTGGGGCAGCTTGCCACCATCGCGCGCGAGGCCGAAGGGTCCACCCGCAGCTTCGCGGTCCTGCTTCTGGATTTCGACCATTTCAAACAGATCAACGACAAGTTCGGCCATGCGGCAGGCGACAAGGTACTGACCGATACGGCAAAACTGCTTCAGGCCCGGCTGCGCTCGCTGGACGTGATCGCCCGGATCGGTGGCGAAGAATTCCTGATGGTCCTGCCCGACACGGATCTGGACGAGGCGCAGCGCGTCGCAGAACGGCTGCGCGCGGGCATCGATCAGGCCAAGATCACCCTGCCCGACGGGGTGACGCGGGTGCCGGTCACGATCAGCATCGGCCTGGCCATTGGCGGGCACCGGACCCCCGATGCCAGCGTGTCGGACCTGCTCGAAACGGCGGATCGCGCGCTCTACGCCGCGAAGTCCGACGGGCGAAACCAGGTATCGGTGGGCACGATCAGCTCCGCCGCGTGAGACCCCCCGGGTGCTGCCGGATGGCGGCAACCCCAAGCAGCGCGCAGCACCATCCCCTTGCGCGCCACACGACAGGGGCCGGATCCCATTTCGAATCCGGCCCCCCTTTCGTCAAATCCGGCGCGTGTCAGTCCTTCGGGGGCTTGTCCCCACGGCGCGGCCGGTTCGCGCGTTCGCGCAGCACCTCTTCGACCCGGTCCGCATAGGCGACGCGTTCGGCATCGCTCATCTGGGCAATCGCGCCGATCAGGGCGTTCCGGCCCACGGCATTGCGCGCGGACATGGCCTCTGCCTGGGTCGTGAGCAGAGCCTCGAACTCCGCCGGATCGAAAGGCGCATTGCGCAGGCTGTCGAGCAACGCGCGGGTATGACGCCCGCGGGAGCGGGGGCCCTGTGAGGTCTCGGCCCGGTGCTGATCGAGCGCCTCTTTCAAGACATCCCGGCGTGTGTCATCCAGCGCCCGGATCAGCGGAAAGGGGCTGTCGATCGAGAGCGGTTTGCCCCCCGGCCCACGCGGCCCGCCCCCCAGCACGGCGCCGAGCACCAGCCCGACCACGAGCAGGTTGAGCGCCAGCGACCCGTAGAGCAGCCAGCGCTGCTTGCGGCCCGGAGCCTTGGTCTGTGTCTCAGCTTCGGTCATCAGACCCCCTCCTCCAGCGCCAGATCGAAGGACCAGAGCACCGTTTCCGTCGTCGTCTCGCCGCTCAGCAGATCCGCGCTCAGCGAACTCAGTTCGGGCGCGAAGCCTGCGCCCAGCCCGATGCCGAGCACCAGCGAGGCTGCCAGGGCCGTCAAAGGGGCCAGAGCCCAGCCTCCTCCGCGCGCGGTCTGGGCCTGCGGGCGGTGCAAGGGCACGACATTCGGCGCGGTCTGGTCCGACGCCGCCTCGGCCTGAACGGCGAGCCCATCGGCGGCGATGCGGTCGAGAAAGCCCGTGTCCAGCATCGGCGGCCCGACCCGCGCCTCAGAGAGCAGCGCGTCCAGCTCAGCCTCGGGGATCGGGTCGATGTCACGTCTCCGGGTCATTCCGTAAATCCCAATTCTGCGCGGCGATGGCCCAGGGCCTTTGCCAGCATACGTTTGCCCCGGGAGGTCAGGCTTTCCACCGCCTCCACGGAGATCTCCATGATCCCGGCGATCTCGGGGTTCGACAACCCTTCGAGATGGCGCAGGACCACCGCCTCGCGTTGCCGCACCGGCAGATCCCCCAGCGCGGCCTGCAGGGCCTCGGCCCGTTCCGCCTGGCTGAGGATCCGGTCCGCCGAAGGGGCCGGGTCTGGCATCTCGCCCGCCTCGTCCAGCGGCACCGAGCGTTTGCGGCGCAGCCGGTCCATGCAGGCATTGCGCGCCACGGTGTAGAGCCAGGTGCTGGGCGCAGCACCATCCAGGCGCCACTCCGGTGCGATCTTCCACAACTTCATCATGGCCTCCTGCGTTATGTCTTCGGCCTCCGCCCGGTCGCCGAGCAGCCGGTAGCACAACCGGAACACCCGGGGCGCGAGCCGGTCGGTCAGCCGCCGTGCCGCGCGCGGGTCCCCGGCCGCGAATTGCGCCAGCAACTCCGCGTCCGAAACCGCGGTCACCGAAAGAGAAAGGTCGGTCATGAAACGTGCCTAGCGCGTGCGGCGGGTCGGGGCCAGTGCGCGCGGCACTGGCCCCTCTGCCCAGTCAGATCCGGCTCAGCGGTCCATGTGACCACGGCCCGGGCCGCGCTTGCGCGCTGCGAATTCCTCTTCGCTGATGGCGCCGTCCCCATCGGTATCCAGCCCGGTGAACATGCGGCTGCCGCGCTCGGGCGTGCCGAATTCCTCGAGGCTGACCTGCCCGTCGCCATTCGCATCGACCCGCTCCAGCATCGCGTCGAGCCGACGTTCGGCCCGCTCGGCCTTGCGCGTCTCGGCGGCGGCGGCCATTTCTTCGCGGCTCACCTGACCATTGCCGTCGGCATCCAGTGCGGCAAAGCGCTCGGCAGTGGCCGCCTGCAGGTCGGATTGGGTGATCTGGCCGTCTCCGTTGGTATCAAGCTCCGAGAAATCCGGAGCGCCGCGATGGCCTGCACCTTCACCGCGCGGCGCGGCCATGGCGATGGAGCCAGCGGTCAGCGCCACGAGCAACAGGGCGGTGGTGGGGACTTTTGCGGGGATCAAGGTTTTCATTTGGGTCTCCTTCTTTGTCTGCTCGGCCCCGGCATCTCCGGGACGTCTGTATGTAAAACGCGCCCCGGGCGAAGTTCCGTCGCGGGTATTCGCAAAAAATGGAACAGGCCTTTTTTCGCGACATCCCGACGCAAGGCAATCTGTCAAAGGGTGTTTGGGCGACCAGCTTGGTAAGCTGAGGTCCGCGAACAGGGGTTGGGAGCTCCGCTATGACATTCGAAACACCGACGACGGAGCGTTTGCTTCGGCCGTCCCTCATACGTGGCTGGCGTCGTCGCTGTCCCAAATGCGGGTCCGGGCCGATGATGCGCAGCTATCTGCAGGTCCGCGAGAGCTGTGCGGTCTGCGGGCAGCAGCTGTCGGGACACCGAGCCGATGACGGCCCCGCCTATCTGACCATTCTCGTGGTGGGCCATTTGATGGCGCCGCTGCTGCATTGGTACTTCGTTACGTTGCGACCCGACCCTCTCAACATCATCGCCGTCTTCTCAGTGGGCTGCGTGGCGCTCTCGCTCTACTTGTTGCCGCGGCTCAAAGGGGCCATGGTCGGGTATCAGTGGGCCAAGCGGATGTATGGTTTCTCGGGATCGGAAACACCGGTCTCCTGACCTTCCGCCCCGGCCAGCGGCGGAGGAAGAATGGACAAAAGCGCGATCCGGCATGCGGCCACGGTGATCCTGATCCGGGATGCGGGGACGGCCCGTCCCAGCGTGCTCATGGGGCAACGGGGTGCCAAGGCCGCCTTCATGCCGTCGAAATACGTCTTTCCGGGGGGCGCGGTGGATCCGGAGGATCGGTTCGGCACGACCCTCGCCCAAACCAACCCGGCCTGTCAGGGCAAGCTGGCCAAGGACGCCCGCGGCTGCTCGCCCGGCGCGATCTTTGCCGCCGCCATCCGCGAGCTGTGGGAAGAGACCGGGCTGCGCCTGGGGCGTCAGCTGGCTGCACCGGCAGAGCTGGATGCAGAGCTTGGCGACAGCTGGCAGGCCTTTCTGCAGAGCGGCGCGGAGCCGGATGCGCGCGCGCTGCGGTTCATCTTTCGCGCGATCACGCCGCCGGGACGGCCCCGTCGCTTCGATGCGCGGTTCCTTCTCGCCCCGGTCTCGGCCCTGATGGATGACCCGGATGATTTTTCCAAGGCCTCCGATGAGTTGAGCCATCTGCACTGGGTGCCGCTGGCCGAGGCGCGCGCCCTCGATCTGCCCTTCATCACCGAGGTGGTTCTGGGCGAGGTGACCGGGGCCCTGCCCGCGCTTGAAGCGCCGGAAACGGTGCCGTTCTTTCACCATGACGACAGCCTGTCGCGCTTCGAACGGCTTTAGGCATTGATAGGGTCGGAGCGGACGCGTCCCCGGTCGCAAGGGATCCGGGGGCCGCGTCTGGCGTGCCAGACGCGGCGGTCGCGCGCCGCTTTCAAGGGATGCGGGTTTGAGATGCGGTCGGGTTACGCGCCGGTGAACGGCACGCCCGGGAGCCGCGCCCAAAGGCGCAGCCTGATCCGCCTTTAATAGGGCATGGGATGCGCCTTGTGGGCCGCATCGATCTCGGCCACGACCTCATCGGACAGGGTCAGATCGAGCCCGTTGAGGATATGCTCAAGCTGGGTCACCGAGCTGGCCCCGAAGAGGATCGAGCCCATGAAGGGCCGCGTCTTGCACCAGGCCAGGGACATCTGGGTCAGATCCAACCCATGGGCCTGCGCGATCCCCGCATAGGCGTCCACGGCGTCCCAGACCCGGGGCGAGACCCGCCCGCCCAGATTGCCATTGATCGCCATACGCGAACCATCCGGCACCGCGCCGCCCTGATACTTGCCGGTCAAAAGCCCTGCGGCGAGAGGCGAGAAGGCCATCAACCCCACCTCTTCGTTCACGCATAGCTCGGCCAGATCCGTATCAAAAAGCCGCGCCAGCAGCGAGTATTCGTTCTGGATTGACACCACACGCGGTAACCCCTTGTCCTCGGCCATGCGCAGCCATTGGGCCGTGCCCCAGGCGCTTTCATTGCTGAGCCCGAAATGGCCGATCTTGCCTGCCGTCACGAGCTCATCGATGGTCACCAGCACCTCTTCCATATGCGCCATGGTGTCGGCACGGGACTGGCCACTGGGGTCAAAGCTCCAGTTCTGGCGGAAATGGTAGGAGCCGCGATTGGGCCAGTGTAGCTGGTAGAGGTCGATATGATCGGTCTGCAACCGCCGCAGGGAGGCCTCAACCGCCTCGAGGATCGTCGCGCGCGAGATCGGCGCGCCATCCCGGATCGCCCCGAGCCCCTCGCCCGCAACCTTGGTGGCCAGCACATACTCGCCCCGCCGCCCGGGATTTGCGGCGTTCCACTCCCCGATGATCGCCTCGGTATCGCCCGCGGTCTCGGCGCTGATCGGGTTCACCGGATAGGCCTCAGCCGTGTCGATGAAGTTGATCCCGGCCTCCAGCGCCATCGAGATCTGGCGGTGCGCATCCGCGGTATCGGTCTGGGTGCCGAAGGTCATCGTCCCGAGACAGAACTCCGTGACCTGCGGGGCGCCGCGTCCAAGTGCATGTGTTTTCATTGCCGTCTCCTTGTCGGAGCGTCAGCCTAGCGCCCCGGGCGCGACGCGCAAGCGCGCGCTGGCCCGGCGCATCGGTCGCGTTGCGCGCGGGGGCGCGGCCTGCGACAGCTGGGCCATGCCCCTTTGGATCCCCGTCACGCTCTTTGCGGCCTTCGCCCAGAACCTGCGCTTCATGCTGCAGCGTCACCTCAAGGTCACGGGCCTGTCCACGGCCGGCGCGACCTTTGCCCGGTTCTTTTACTCGGCACCGCTCGTCGCGCTGATCGCCATGAGCTACGCGACCTTGCGCGACCTGCCCTTCCCGGAGCTGTCCGCCCGCTTCTGGATCGCCGCGACCCTCGGCGGCTCCTCGCAGATCCTCGCCACCATGTGCGTCGTAGCACTCTTTGCCCATCGCAGCTTCGGCGTGGGCATCACCTTCAAGAAGACCGAGGTGATGCTGACCGCGCTGGTGGGCTTTGTCGTCCTGGGCGAGGCCGTGACCTGGGGCGGGGCGGCGGCCATCGCCGTGGGCTTTGTCGGGGTGGTGATCCTGTCGGACCCGCCCGATGCCAGCGGCGACTGGCGGCGCCTGTTGAACAAGGGTGTGGCGCTGGGGCTGGCCTCGGGGCTGCTCTTCGGGTTCTCGGCAATCGGCTATCGCGCGGCCTCCCTCGCGATCGACAGCACGGATGTCTTCCAGCGCGCCTCGGTCACCCTGATGTGCGTCACCGCCTTTCAAACCGCGCTCATGGCCGCCTATCTCGGCTGGCGCGAACGGGGCGAGATCACCCGCGTGGCCGCCTCATGGCGCGTCTCGTCTCTGGTCGGGCTCACCTCGCTGGCGGGCTCGCTGGCCTGGTTCACCGCCTTCACCCTGCAGAACGCGGCCTATGTCAAAGCGCTGGGACAGATCGAGCTGGTCTTTTCCTTCCTCGCCAGCACCTTCGTCTTCCGCGAGACCACCACCCCGCGCGAAATCCTCGGGGTCTGTTCCATCGTGGCGAGCGTTCTGCTGCTGGTGCTGACACTTTAGCGTTGCAGCCTCCCGCATGCGCCGCCACCCTGCGCAAAACGGGGCAGGATCGGGGCGCATATGACGGGCACGGCAGCGATCATCGGCAGTGGTGTGGTCGGCAGCGGATGGGCCGCGCGCTTCCTGCTGGGCGGGTGGCATGTGCGGGTCTTCGATCCGGATCCCGGGACCGAAGCGCGCCTGTCGGACACCATTGCCCGCGCCCGGATCAGCCTGCCCGGGCTCTATGATACGCCTTTGCCGCCGCCCGGACGGCTGAGCCTGCATGACACGATCGCCGAGACCGTCGCCGGGGCTGACTGGATCCAGGAGAGCCTGCCCGAGAGGCTGGATCTGAAACGCAAGGTCTTCCAGACGATCCAGGCGGCCTGCCCACCGGAGGCGATCCTTGCCTCGTCCAGCGCGGGCCTCACGCTCGACGCGTTGCACGGGTGTGCAACCCGGCCCGCCCAGATCTGCAGCATCCGCCCCTGCGATCCGGTCTACCTGCTGCCGCTGGCCGAGCTGACCTGTCCCGATCCCGCGATGGAAGCCCGGGCCCATGCGGTACTGACCGGGCTGGGCATGTCCCCGCTGGGCGGATCGATAGCGCAGGAGCTGCAGGCGGCCCTGCTGCGCCGCGCGCTGGACCTGGTGCATGCGGGCACGGCCACGCCGGATCAGATCGATGAGGCTTTGCGGCTGGGCCTTGCCCCCCTCTGGTCTCAGAGCGGGCCCTTTGCCACCGCCGGAATGGGCGCGGGCCCTGCCCGGTTTGCCGTCGGGCCCGACCCCGCGTCCCCGCCCTGGACGGACAGCCCAAGCCCGGCCGACATCCCTGCCCTGACCCGCGCGCCCAACGATACGCCCTCGGGGGCGAGCGCGCTGACAGCGCGGGACGCGGCGCTTGTGGGCGTTCTGCGTGCGCTCAAGGCCGAGGCGGTCGGGGCCGGAGCCGGGCTGGCCGCAACGGACCGGGCGCGGGTTCCGGCGCAGGGCGCGGATACAGCCCCCCTGCTGACCGCAGCGCGCACCGTGCCCCGGGATTGGGCCGACTATAACGGGCATATGACCGAGGCCCGCTATCTGCACGCCTTCGGCAATGCCACGGATCGCTTCATGGAGATCCTCGGCGTCGATGCCGCCTATCTGGCGTCAGGCGGGAGTTTCTTCACCGCAGAGACCCATATTCGCCACCTTGCCGAGCTGCGGATCGGGGCGGCGTTCGAGATCCGAACGACCTGCCTCGACGGGGCGGGCAAGCGCATGCATCTGTGGCACGAGATGCGATGCGACGGGGTTCTGGTGGCCACGGGCGAGCATATGCTGATCCATGTGAGCCTCGAGACACGGCGCCCCGCGCCCCCCGCCCCGCCTGTGTCCGAAGCCTTGGCGCGGATTGCCCGTGCCCATGCCCGGCTGGCCACCGGTCCCGGGGTGGGCCGGGCCATCGGCGATCCGCGCTAGGTGCGGATACCGGTAAAAGCCGCTTGAGAACAAATAAGGAACAAATTATCCTCATCCCATGGCGACTCGCAGTTTGACAAAAGCCGGGCTGCAGGCGGGCAGTCTGCATCAGCCCCCCCGCCCGGGGGTCGAGGTCCTGCCCGAGATGACCCTTGCCCTGAACCGGGTGCATGAGTTGACCGGCCCGGCCCGCTGGTGTCTGGCCGCTCTGGTGGCCCGGGCGCGCACGGGGCCGGTGATCTGGATCACGCCAAGCTGGCACGCGGATCAGCTCAACCCCCAGGGGCTCGCGCCGATCTGCGACCCGCGGCGGATCCTCACGGTGACGATCGAGCGGAAGGAAGACCTGCTCTGGTGCATGGAGGAGGCCCTGCGCAGCGGGGCGGCCCCGCTGGTGGTGGCCGACCTGCCCGGACCGCCGGGCCTGACGCCGGTGCGGCGGCTGCATCTGGCAGCCGAGCAGGGCGGCACACGGCAAGAGATCGCGCCGCTCGGCGTGCTGCTGACCCCGGATCAGGGCGGCGCCGCCGGGATCGAGAGCCGCTGGTCGCTGATGCCTGCCCATGCCAGCCGCCACAGTGCCTGGACCCTGACCCGCCTGCGCGCCCGCAACGCCCCGCCGGGGAGCTGGCGACTGACCGCGCCGCCAACCCCCGAAGGGGTCTGGCGCACCAGCCGGGCCTCGGCCAGCGCCTGAGCACACGGGCGATCATAAGCCCGGCATCCATGGCAATGCAGACTATGCGCCGCGCAGAACGCGGCTATCATCGGGCCATGGAAAGACGATTGTTCTTGTGTACGGCCCTTGCATGGCCACTGGCGGCCCGGGCCGCGCCCACCCCCTATCAGCTCGCCCCACAAAGCGAGGTGGAATTCACCTTCTTTCTCGCAGGCGCGCCGAGCCGGGGCCGGATGCCCATTCTCGACGCGGATCTGCAGCTCGATTTCCGCCGGGTCTCGGCCTCGCGCGTGGATGTCACGCTCGACGCGGCCGGGGCGCGCACGAACCTGCCGCTGGCCAATGGGGCGCTGAAAGGGCCGAGCATCCTCGACACCAAACGCTATCCGCGGATCCGCTATACCAGCTCTGCCGTGCGCGCCGAGGAGGGCGGGGCTCGCGTGTCGGGGGAGCTTGAGCTGCGCGACCAGCGCCAGCCCGTGACCCTGAGCGCGCGCTTCTTTCGCCAGCCCGACCGCGACCCCGGGGATCTCAGCCAGCTTGTGATCGAGCTGCGCGGGGCGCTCGACCGCTCGGCCTTTGGTGCGACGGGCTTTTCCGATCTCGTCGCGGACCGGATCGAGCTGCGCTGCCTCGCGACCATCAACCGGGCTGGCTGAGCTGCGGCATCTGCGCCCGTCAAAGCCCATCCTGGTTAACAGATCGGTAAGGTTTTGGTCGCAAAGGTTAATGCAGCCCCGCTGACCGGAGCCGCCATGACCACCCGCGCCCATACCGTCGCCTTCCAAGGCATCGACCCCCGTCCTGTTGAGGTGCAATGCGCCCTGAGCCCCGGTTTGCCGGGGTTTTCCATCGTGGGCCTGCCGGACAAGGCCGTTTCGGAGGCCCGCGAGCGGGTGCGCGCGGCGATGTCCGCCCTGGGCCTCGCGCTGCCCTCCAAGCGAATCACGATCAACCTGTCGCCGGCGGATCTGCCCAAGGAGGGCTCCCATTTCGATCTGCCGATTGCGCTGGCTCTCATGGCTGCGCTCTCGATCATCCCGCCCGAAGCAGCGGAGAACACGCTCGCCCTCGGAGAGCTGTCGCTGGACGGCACGCTGGTCCCTGTCCTCGGGGCGTTGCCCGCAGCTCTGGCCGCAGCCGAGAGCGGTCGGACGCTCCTGTGCCCCGAAGCCTGTGGCGCCGAAGCCGCCTGGGTGGGCGGCACATCGGTGCTCGCGGCCGGATCGCTTCTGGGCGTGATGCGCCACTTTACCGGCGCGGCGCGGCTGAGCCCGGCCCAGCCCGGCGAGGTCGTCGAGACTCCCAATGTGCCGGACCTGTCCGATGTGAAAGGGCAGGAACGCGCGAAACGCGCCCTCGAGGTGGCTGCCGCGGGACGGCATCACCTGCTGTTGGTGGGCTCGCCCGGTTCGGGAAAATCCATGCTGGCCAAACGCCTGCCCGGGATCCTGCCGCCACTCGACGCCGCCGAAGCGCTCGAAACCTCGATGGTCCACTCCCTCGCCGGTCTGCTGGATGCGGGCGGGATCTCGCGCTTGCGTCCCTTTCGCGATCCGCATCACACGGCCTCGAGGGCCGCGATGGTGGGCGGCGGGCGCTGGGCCCAGCCCGGAGAGATGTCGCTCGCCCATAACGGGGTGCTTTTTCTCGATGAGTTGCCCGAATACGCCCGAGATGTGCTGGAGAGCCTGCGCCAGCCCATCGAGACCGGCTCGGTCGTGGTGGCCCGGGCAAACGCCCATCTGCGCTATCCCTGCCGGTTCCTGCTGGTGGCGGCTGCCAACCCCTGCAAATGCGGGCATATGTTCGACCCGGCCCAGGCATGCGGGCGCGCGCCGCTCTGCGGGGATGACTATATGGGACGGCTCTCCGGGCCGCTTCTGGACCGGTTCGATATCCGTCTCGATGTGCCTCCGGTCAGCTTCTCGGATCTCGATACTCCGTCCCAGAGCGAGCGCTCCGAGACGGTGGCGGCCCGCGTGGCCGCGGCGCGCGCACGGCAGACCGATCGGTTCGCGGGGCTCGACGGGGTGCGCGTGAACGCCGATGCGGAGGGCGCCCTTCTGGAGGAGATCGCGACGCCCGATGCAGCAGGGCGCGCCCTGTTGAGGGACGCGGCCGAACGCTTCGGGTTGACCGCGCGGGGCTATCACCGGGTGCTCAAGGTCGCGCGCACCATTGCCGATCTCGATGGCGCGGATCAGATCGCCCGACCGCATCTGGCCGAAGCGCTCAGCTACCGGGTGGTGATCCGCGAGACGGTCGCCTGACCCTCAGGCCTTGCGCGCCTCGATCGCGTCCCAGATCAGCGCCGCGCCATTGGTCCCGTCGAAACGCTCCAGCTCCTGAAGGCCCGTGGGCGAGGTGACGTTGATCTCGGTAAGATAGGGACCGATCACGTCGATACCGACAAAAATCTGGCCCTTCTCACGCAGGAAGGGTCCGATGGCGGCACAGATCTCGCGATCCCGCTCAGACAGGCCCACCGGCTCGGGCCGCCCGCCGACATGCATGTTCGACCGGGTTTCGCCCGCGGCAGGCACGCGGTTGATCGCGCCGATCGGCGCGCCGTCCACGAGAATGATGCGCTTGTCGCCCTGGGCCACATCCGGCAGGAACTGCTGCATGATCAGCGGCTCGCGGTTGATCCCGGCAAAGAGCTCATGAAGAGAGTTCAGGTTGCGATCCTCGGCGGTCAGACGGAACACCCCCGCCCCGCCATTGCCATAGAGCGGCTTGAGAATGACATCGCCAAACTCCGCCTTGAAGGCTTTCAGATCGTCGAGATTGCGCGCGATCATGGTGGGCGGCGTCAGATCGGGAAATTGCAGGACCAGCAGCTTCTCGGGGGCGTTGCGCACCCAGAAGGGGTCATTCACCACCAGCGTGTCCTCACCGGCCATGTCGAGCAGGTGGGTTGTGGTGATATACCCCATGTCAAAGGGCGGATCCTGCCGCAGCCAGACCACATCCATATCGGACAGATCAACCGTCTCGCGCGGGCCAAGCACTGCGGGATCCCCAACGACACGCTGGATCTCGGCCCAGTGGCCCGTGGCGCGCAGCCTGCCGCGGTCAAATGTCAGATCCGCCGGACCATAGACGAAAATCCGGTGCCCGCGCGCCTGCGCCTCTTCGGCCAGCCGAAAGGAGCTGTCGGCATCGATATCGACCTCTGTGATCGGGTCCATCTGAAAGGCAATCTTCATGGCGCGGGGCTCCTTCTGGCAGCATGCGCCTGTCTTGCCGCAGCAGGCAGGCCAGCGCAATGGCTGGCAGCCTGCCGGAATTCACATGGTGATGTTCGGAATCACACGGAACCGGCCCATCCCGTCAAGGGCCGCGAGATCCACCCGCATATCCATCAAGGCCAGGTCCGGATGCGCCCCGACAAAGGCCTCGGCAGCGGTCTGAATGCGCACAACCTGTGTCCAATGGAGGCTTTCGATGGCTCTTTCGAAGCTACTGCTCGATTTCACTTCGACAAAGACGAGCAAATCTTCGCGACGAAAGACCAGATCGATCTCGCCACCGCCCCCACGCCATCGCCGGGCCAGCAGAACACAGCCCCGGTCGAGATATGCCCGTTCAATCCGCGCCTCGGCGGAGAGGCCCGAAAGATGGGCACGCTGTCCACGGTCGCGCAATGCGGCCTGTGCCGGGCGCGGGGTCACTTGGGGCAATGCCATATCCATACCCCAGCCTTCCACAACGGGTTTAAGACTTGCCTAAGATCGCCAGGGCTTCCTTGTAGACCTGTCGGCGCGGCGCACCGGTGGCGGCGCTCACCTGGGCCACGGCGTCCTTTGCGCTCTGGCTTGCGAGCGCTTCGGTGAGCATCTCCGTTATGTCCTCGGGTGAGATCTCTGCCGCCGCGGCGGGCCCCACCAGCACCACGATCTCGCCCTTTGGCGGGGACTCGGCCACAAGCTGAACCAAGTCGCCGAGGGGCGCGCTGCGGATCTCTTCGAAGCGTTTGGTCAACTCGCGGGCGATGACGCCCGCGCGCGCGGGCCCTAGGATCTCGGCCATGTCGGAGAGGCTTTTCTCCAACCGTTTCGGGCTCTCGTAGAAGATCAGCGTCCCGGGCACCGCCGTCAGCGATTGCAGAACCTTGCGCCGCCCGCCCTTGGCCGAGGGCAGAAACCCTTCGAAAAAAAATCGATCCGTGGGCAGTCCCGCGAGGGACAGAGCCGTCACCGCCGCCGAAGGGCCCGGCGCCGCCGTGACCCCGTAACCTGCTGCCCGCGCCACCTGCACCAGATCGTAACCCGGATCCGCGATCAGCGGCGTCCCCGCCTCGGAGGCATAGACCACCAGCGCCCCGGCCCCGAGATGATCCAGCACCTTGTCCCGCATCCTTGGGCCCGAATGGTCGTGATAGGCCAGAAGCGGACGCCCGCCCACGGCCACCCCGTGAATGTCCATCAGTCGCCGCAGGCTGCGCGTGTCCTCGGCCACCAGCACCGTCGCCTCGCGCAATAGATCAAGCGCGCGCAGGGTGATGTCACGAGCATTGCCGATCGGCGTTGTAACCAGAACAAGGTGGCCCGCGCGCGGGTCTGACATCGTTGCAATCCTCTTTTAGGCAAGCCGGGCAACGCCCGTTTACATAGCGCTATGCGCCCTTTAGGTTCGGCCAGTGACGACCACCCCTGTTCCTGACCCCGATGCGCGGAGACCCGCATGTTCCCTGTTTTCCTCAAAACGCGCAAGGCTCTGCGCGCCGCCGCCCTGACGCTGACGTGCTCGGTCGCGCTGGCGGCCTGCACGGTGCCCTCCGATATTGCCGGCGGTGGCCCTTCGATAAACGCCTCCAGACCGGTGCCCGTGGCACTGCTGTTGCCCTATGGCACCGAAATTGCGAACCAGACCGGCCTCGCCCGCTCGCTCGAGAATGCCGCGCGCCTTGCGATCGCCGATCTGAACGGGGTGACGATCGACCTCAAGGTCTATGCCACCGCGGGCAATGCCGAACAGGCCGCCGTGGTCGCACAGGAGGCCGTGGGCGACGGCGCCAAGATCATCCTCGGGCCGGTCTTTTCCGCCGCGGCCAATGCGGCCGGGGTGGCCGCGGCGCGCGCCAATATCAATGTGCTGAGCTTCTCGAACAACACGGATATCGCAGGGGGCAATGTCTTCGTGCTCGGCAACACGTTCGAGAACACGGCCCGGCGGGTCGTCTCCTATGCGGCGCAGCAGGGATCCGGGAATGTCTTTGTCGCCTATCCGCAAACCTCCGTCGGGACGGTCGGGCGCGATGCGATCCTGCAGGCCGTGGCCGAGACCGGCGCCACGGCGGCGGGCAGCATCGGCTATGAAGCCTCGCAAACCGGCGTGGTGAACGCGGTGCCGCAGATTGCCAGCGCCCTGCGCTCCAGCGGGGCGACCGCGCTGGTGATGGCCGATGACACCTCGGGCAGCATCCCGCTCCTGTCGCAGCTTCTGCCCGAAAACGGCATCGACCCTGCCAGCACCCAGTTTGTCGGCCTGACCCGCTGGGATATCCCGGCCTCGAGCCTCGCACTGCCCGGCCTTCAGGGCGGGATCTTTGCCCTGCCCGACCCGGCGCTCAGCGCGCAATTCGCGGACCGCTACCAAACGACCTATGGCGCCCCGCCCCACCCGATTGCCGGGCTGGCCTATGACGGGATCGCGGCCATCGGCGCGCTGGTGAGCACGCAACAAAGCCGAGCCCTGACCGGTGCGGCCCTGACCCAGGGGTCGGGGTTTGCAGGCGTGACCGGGGCCTTCCGCCTGCGCGCGGATGGCACGAATGAACGCGCCCTCGCCGTGGCGCGGATCACCAACCAGGCGGTGACCATCGTCTCACCCGCCCAGCGCAGCTTCGGGGTCGGAGGCTCCTAGGCCGGTGCGCACCGAAACCCCGGATGTGGGCGCGCGCACCGCGCCGACCACGCCCCCGCCCGCCCAGAGCCTGGGATCCGCGCTTGCCGAGCTGCCGCTCGTGGCGCCGCCCGCCTCGATCTTTGACATGGCCGGCATGCAGGCCAAGCTTGACGCGGCCTGCGCCGAGACAGCCTCGGATGCCAGCGCCACGCGGGCCGCGGTCGTGCGCCTGCTCAAGGAGGCCCGGGCCGACGGGCTGCGCGCCATCCGCGAAGGCTTCGACGCGGCCCCCTTCGCGGCGCGCGAAACCGTACGCGCCTATGCCTACCTGACCGACGGGCTGGTCACCTCGGCGATCTACGTCGCCCGCCAGCACCTCCATCCGCTGCACACCCCGACCGGGGGCGAGCGGCTCTCGGTGATTGCGGTGGGCGGCTACGGGCGCGGGGAAATGGCCCTGCATTCCGACGTGGATCTGCTGTTTCTGACGCCCTACAAGATCACCCCCTGGGCCGAGAGCGTGATCGAGACGACGCTCTACATCCTGTGGGATCTCAAGCTGAAGGTCGGCCATGCCTCGCGCACGATCAAGGATTGCCTGCGACTGGGGCGCGAGGATTACACGATCCGCACTGCCCTGCTGGAAAACCGGTTCCTCACCGGCGACGCGGCCTTGGCCGACGAGCTGCGCACACGGCTGAAGTCCGAGCTCTTCCAGGGCACCTCGCAGGATTACATCGAGGCCAAGCTCGAGGAGCGGGAACAGCGCCATATCCGCCAGGGTGGTCAGAGGTTCATGCTGGAACCCAATGTCAAAGAGGGCAAGGGCGGGCTCCGCGACCTGCAATCGCTCTACTGGATCGCGAAATATGTCCACGGGGTCGAGACCGTGGACGCGCTCGAGGAACTGGGCGTCTTTGCCCATGACGAGCATATCCTCTTCGACACGGCCGAGACCTTTCTCTGGGCGGTGCGCTGCCATCTGCATATTGTGTCCGGCCGGGCCACGGACCAGCTGACCTTTGATTTGCAGGTCGAGGTTTCGGACCGCATGGGCTTCAAGGACCGGGACGGACGGCGCGGGGTCGAGCATTTCATGCAGCTCTATTTCCGTCACGCCACCAGTGTCGGCGACCTGACACGGATCTTCCTGACCGCGCTGGAGGCCAGCCATGCCAAGCGCGAGCCGCGCCTGATCGGCCTCTTGAAACGGTCGCGTAAGAAGAAGGTGAAAGACAGCTACGAGATCCGGCAGAACCGGATCGCCATCGCCGACCCAGACAGCTTCTTCGCCGACCCGGTGAACATCCTGCGCATCTTCGAGGAAGCCCTGCGCACGGGCTACCTGCTGCACCCGGACGCGATGCGGCTTATCAAGGCCAACCTGTCCCTCTTGGACAAGACCGTGCGGTCGAACAAGGAAGCCAACCGGATCTTCTTTGACACGCTGCTCAAGCACGGCAATCCGGAGCGCGCCCTGCGCCGGATGAACGAGCTCGGTGTGCTGGGCACGCTTATCCCCGAGTTCCAGAAGATCGTCGCGATGATGCAGTTCAACGTCTATCACCAGTACACGGTGGACGAGCATATCATCCAATGCATCTCGAACCTCGCCCAGATCGAGCGTGGCGAGCTGGTCGAGAGTCTGCCCGTGGCGAGCCGGATCCTGAAGGGCGGCGTGGACCGCAAGGTGCTCTATACCGCGATGCTTCTGCACGATATCGGCAAGGGCCGGCCCGAGGATCACTCGGTCGTGGGCGCGCAGATCGCCCGCAAGGTCGCGCCGCATATGGGGTTCAACGCGAAGGATTGCGAGACGGTCGAATGGCTGGTGCGCTATCACCTGTTGATGTCGGACATGGCGCAGAAGCGCGACATCTCGGACCCGCGCACCATCCGCGATTTCGCCAAGGCCGTGCGCAGCCGCGAGCGGCTCGACCTGCTGACGGTCCTGACGGTCTGTGACATCCGCGGGGTCGGACCGGAGACCTGGAACAACTGGAAGGCCCAGCTGATCCGCGCCCTCTATCGCCAAACGGCGGAGGCGCTGGAAAACGGGCTCGAGGATCTGAACCGCGAGACGCTGGAAGCCGAGGCCAAGCGGGCCCTGCGCGCCGCGCTCAGCGATTGGCCCCGCAAGGACCTGCGGGCCGAGACCGCGCGCCATTACGGCCCCTATTGGCAGGGGCTGCCCGCCGATGCCCATGTGGCCGTGGCCAACCTGCTGCGCGGGATCGAGGATGACGAGGTGCGGCTCGACCTGACCCTCGACGTGGATCGCGACGTCACGCGGATCGCCTTTGCCATGTCCGACCATCCGGGCATCTTCGCCCGGCTCGCGGGGGCACTGGCCCTGGTCGGCGCGAATGTGGTCGATGCCCGGACCTATACCACCAAGGACGGCTATGTGACCGCCTGCTTCTGGGTGCAGGATGCCGAGGAGAAACCTTACGAGGAATCCCGCCTGCCCCGCCTGCGCAAGATGATCGACAAGACGCTCAGCGGCGAGGTCGTCACCCGCGAGGCCCTGGTCAGCCGGGACAAGGTCAAGAAACGCGAGAGCCAGTTCCGCTTCCCGACCTCGATCAGCTTCGACAATGAGGGCTCGGAAATCTACACCCTCATCGAGGTGGATACCCGCGACCGTCCCGGCCTGCTCTTTGATCTGGCCCGCACCCTGGCGGAGGCGAATATCTATGTCGCCTCGGCCCAGATCGCGACCTATGGCGCGCAGGTGGTGGACACCTTCTACGTCAAGGACATGTTCGGGCTGAAGCTGCATGGCGCCTCGAAACTCGCCACGATCGAGAAGCGCCTGCGCGCCGCGATCGAGAACGGGGCCGAGCGCGCACAGTCATGACCCGTGAGCCTGCCTCGCGCCGCCCGAGGGCGCGGCGATGAAACCGATCCGCCTGATGGCGGGGTTCATGACCGTGGGGCTCTGGACCATGGCGAGCCGGGTGCTGGGCTTTGTCCGCGACATCCTGCTGGCGAGCCTGCTCGGGGCGGGGCCGGTCGCGGATGCGTTCTTCGTCGCCTTCTCGCTGCCCAACATGTTCCGCCGGTTCTTTGCCGAGGGCGCGTTCAACATGGCCTTCGTGCCGATGTTTTCGAAGAAGCTCGAAGCCGGGGAGGATGCGGACGGCTTTGCCCGCGACGCGCTGTCCGGGCTGGCGCTGATCCTGATCGCCTTCACGCTGGTGGCATTGGCGGCCATGCCCTGGCTGGTGTTGGCTATGGCCTCGGGCTTTGCGGGGGATGCGCGGCTGGACCTCGCGGTCGGGTTCGGGCGGATCGTCTTCGTCTATATCCTGTTCATCTCGCTGGCCGCGCTCCTATCCGGGGTGCTCAACGCGACGGGGCGTTTCGCGGCGGCGGCGGCGGCGCCGATCCTGCTGAATGTGGTGCTGATCACCGTGCTGCTGATCGCCCAGACCGGTGTGCTGGCCGAGACGCTGACCCTGCCCGCCCCCGGTGGGGCCGAGATCGCCGGGCTGCATCACGGGACCATGCTGGCCATCGGCGTGGTGATCGCGGGGATCGCACAGCTCTGGCTGCTCTGGCGGTCCGCGGCACAGGCCGGGTTTGACCTGCGCCCGCGCCGCCCGCGGATGACGCCCGAGCTCAGGCGTCTGGCCATCATCGCCGCCCCCGCGGCCCTTGCCGGGGGCGTGGTGCAGGTCAATCTGCTGGTCGGGCGGCAGGTGGCGAGCTTCTTCGACGGGGCGATTGCCTGGCTGACCTATGCGGACCGGCTTTATCAACTACCCCTCGGGGTGGTGGGTATCGCCATCGGCGTGGTGCTGTTGCCAGATCTGTCGCGCCGCTTGCAGGCGGGCGATACTGCCGGGGGGCGCGATGCGTTCAACCGGGCGGGCGAGATCTGCCTGACGCTCACGGTGCCCGCTGCCGTGGCGCTGGTCGCGATCCCCGAGGCGCTGATCTCGGTCCTGTTCGAGCGCGGGCGCTTCACCGCCGAGGACACCGCCGCCACCGCGCTCGCCGTTGCGGTCTATGGCATCGGCCTGCCGGCCTTTGTGCTGCAAAAGGTGTTCCAACCGCTCTATTTCGCGCGCGAGGATACGCGCACCCCCCTGCGCTTCGCGCTCTGGGCCATGGTGGTGAACGCGGTCGTGGCGGTCTGCCTTGCGCCGGTCATCGGCTATATCGCCGCCGCGCTCGGGGCGACGCTGGCGGGCTGGGCCATGGTCTGGCTCCTCTGGCGCGGCACCCGCAGCCTTGGCGAGGCTGCGGCCATCGACGCGCGCTTTGCCCAGCGGATCTGGCGGATCGTGCTGGCCTCGCTGGCCATGGGCGCGCTGCTCTGGGGGGCGGAGATGCTGCTGGCCGAGGCGCTGCGCACGCCGACCCTGCGCTACGGGGCGCTGGCCCTGCTGGTGGGATTCGGGATTGTGAGCTACGGCGTGATCGGCCACCTGATCGGGGCCTTCCGGATCTCCGAGATCAAGGGCGCCCTGCGCCGCAAGCGCGCCTGAGGCGTCGCCCCTAGCGCTTGCGCAGTTTGGCCAGCACGCGGTTCCAGCCGCCCGGCACCAGCACGAAGCTAAGCCCGAACCCGGCGACGAACCCGCTCAGATCCGCGACCCAATCCATGCCCACCTCGAAGAAGATCGCAAAGATCAGCTGGATTCCCAGCAACATCCCGATCAGCGAGAAGGCCCGGTATTGCTGCCCCCCGGTGGCGATCAGCGACACCCAGAGCAGGAACGTATAGGCCCCGATCAACCCGTACACCCCGGGATACCCCCCGATCAGCGGCAGTTCTGCATCCAGCAGCAGCCCGTAGACCAGCGCCCCGGCAATGGCCGAGGCCCAGAAGATCGTCAGGAAGGCGAGCCCGCCGAACACCTCGGACACCATCTTGCCCATGGCCAGCACGAAGATCGCGACAAAGACCGCATGGGTCAGGCTCGCATGGATCAGCGGATAGGTCAGAAAGCGCGCCATCTGCTCGGGCGGGAAGCGGCCATTGGCCAGCATCCAGTCAAAGACCTGATCCACGAAGCCGAAATCCCGGATCGCCGCAAGGCGCCAGCCCACAGCCTCGGGTCCCCCGAGGATCCCCCGTGCGCCGAGGCTGAACAGCGCCTCGATCCCGATCACCACAACGGCAAGGGCCACCACCAGCGGCGGCAGCGGATTGAAGGGCGATTCCGGGGTGGGTGTCATCTTGCTTGCGGGCCTTTGCGTCACGGCGGCTGGTTGACGAGTGCTGGGGCCATGGGTAAGCGACGCAACGGGGCGCGTCCAGCCCGCCCAGCCCCGGAAGACCGACCACAGGACCCACCGCGCACGCACCGTGCCCCGCCGCCAGATCGAAAGGCCCGCCATGACCGAGACCGAAACCAGCTTCACCCCGCGGGTCTTCTCCGGCATCCAGCCCTCGGGTGGTCTGACCCTGGGCAACTACCTGGGCGCGATCAAACGCTTCGTGGACATGCAGGAAAGCGGCATCCAGACCCTATATTGCATGGTCGACCTGCACGCGATCACCGTCTGGCAGGACCCCGCGGACCTGACGCGCAACACGCGTGAGCTGGCCGCGGGCTATCTCGCCGCCGGGATTGATCCGAGCAAGTCCATGCTCTTCAACCAAAGCCAGGTGCCCGAGCACGCCCAGCTCGGCTGGATCTTCAACTGCGTGGCGCGGATGGGCTGGATGAAGCGGATGACCCAGTTCAAGGACAAGGCGGGCAAGAATGCCGAGAACGCCTCGCTGGGCCTGTTTGGCTATCCGGCGCTGATGGCCGCGGACATCCTGATCTATCACGCGACCCATGTGCCCGTGGGCGAGGACCAGAAGCAGCATATCGAGCTGACCCGGGACATTGCCGCGAAGTTCAACCACGATTTCGGCGTCGATTTCTTTCCGCTGACCGAGCCGGTGATCGAAGGCGCGGCCACACGGGTGATGTCCCTGCGCGACGGGTCCAAGAAGATGTCGAAATCCGACCCTTCGGATATGAGCCGGATCAACATGACCGATGACGCGGACACGATCGCCAAGAAGATCCGCAAGGCCAAGACCGATCCCGAGCCCCTGCCCGAGACCGCCGAAGGCCTCAAGGAACGTCCCGAAGCGCGCAACCTCGTGAATATCTACGCCGCCCTGTCGGATCAGAGCGTGGATGCGGTGATCGCCGAGCATGCAGGCGCGCAATTCGGCGCCTTCAAGCCGGCGCTGGTGGATCTGGCCGTGGACAGGCTCGCCCCGATCTCGACCGAAATGGCGCGGCTGATGAATGACCCCGCCGAGATCGACCGCCTGCTGGGTCAGGGGGCTGCGCAGGCCCGCGAGATCGCGACGCCGATCCTCGACAAGACCTATGACATCGTCGGCATGGTTCGGAGCTGAGACACACAAATTCGCACAAAGGGCGTGCTGTGCTGCGCCTTTTGTGACCAGGCGCAGAGCTTTAGGTTCCTTGCTGAAAGGAGACCTGCCATGTCTGCGACCGATCTCGACACTGCCCCCAGCCGGACGCCCGCCCATGGGGCGCCGGTGCCCACGCTGGGTCATGTCCACCTCAAGGTGGCCAATCTGGACCGGGCTCTGGGTTTTTACCGCGACCTGCTCGGCTTTGAGTTGATGGAGCGGATGGGCGAGGACGCGGCCTTCCTCGCCTCGGATGGCTACCACCACCATCTCGCCCTCAACACCTGGGAGACCCGGGATGCCAGCCCCCCGCCCGCGGGCCATACCGGGCTCTATCATACGGCGTTTCTCTACAAGGACCGGGCAGATCTGGGCGCGGTGGTTCAACGGGTCCTCGATGCGGGCTACCGACTCGATGGGGCGGCGGATCACGGGGTAAGCGAGGCCGTCTACCTGCGCGATCCCGACGAAAACGGCGTCGAGCTCTATCGCGACCGCCCCCGGAGCGCCTGGCCGCGCAAACCGGATGGATCGATCAAACTATCGAACCAGCGTCTTGATATCGCGGCGCTTTTGGCAGAGGCGCGCAGGGAACAATCCTAGCGCCTACACAAAACTGTTGCGATTTGCGCATATCGGATATGCGCATAGGGGTTGGCAAACGCGCGCGCATCCTCTAACTAACACGCTCCGACAAAAATCGTGGAGGCAACCATGGCGTATCTGAACGCAAAACCGCAATCCGTGCGGTCTGTACCGACGACCCCGAGTGAAAAGTCCGTATCCCCGGACGAGGTCGTCAAAACCCCGGCTGGCCCGGGTACCATGAATTACCAGCTGGGTTTCGCCGCAGGCTGAGACCCGCCTATGAGTTTTGGCGAGGCGGCCCGGACCGCCTCGCCCCATACGACCCCTGCCCCTGAAGACCGCTTCGACGCGCTTCCCGGCCCCCTCCCGAAAATCGATGGACCTCGCCCCCCGACGCCCCTAGCGTGCGGCCCAGGAGGACGCGACATGGCGACGGGCACCAATATCCACACCTATTTCGAAGGCCGCTGGCACAAAGGCGATGTCCCGATCATGCGCGCGGCGGATCACGGATCTTGGCTCGGCAGCACGGTGTTCGACGGCGCACGCTATGTGAACGGGCTGGTCCCGGATCTGGAAGCCCACTGCGCCCGGGTCAATGCCTCTGCCGAGGCGCTGATGATCACGCCCACGGTCACCACCGCCGAGATGGTCGCGCTGACCCATGAGGGGCTGGCGCTCTATCCCAAGGACGCCGCCGTCTATATCCGCCCGATGTACTGGGCGCTCGATGGCGGACCGCTGGCGGTCGCGCCGAAAGAGGGCGCCACGGGCTTTGCGATCTGCCTCGAAGAGATCCCCATGGCCCCGCCCGAGGCCGCCACCACCCTGACCCGGACGCAGTTCCGCCGCCCGGTGCTGGAGGACAACCTGACCAATGCCAAGGCGGGCTGCCTCTATCCCAACAACGCGCGGATGCTGATGGAGGCGAGCCGCAAGGGGTTCGGCAATGCGCTGGTGGCCGACGCCATGGGCAATGTCGCCGAGAGCGCCACGTCGAACGTGTTCATCGTGCGCGACGGAACGGTCCTGACCCCGATCCCGAACGGCACGTTTCTGGCCGGGATCACCCGGGCCCGGCATATGGCGAACCTGCGGGCCGACGGGGTCGAGGTGGTCGAGACCGTGCTGAGCTTCGAGGATGTGACCGCCGCGGATGAGGTCTTTCTGACCGGCAACATGATGAAGATCACCCCGGTCACCGCCTTTGACGCGCGGCAGTACCAGGTGGGGCCAATCACACGCCGGGCGCGCGAACTCTATTGGGACTGGGCGCATTCGGCCTGACCTCAACGCGCGAGGTCCCGTGGCATATCCGTTGCCATCCCCCCCGGCATTCGCCATGATGAGCTTCGGACTGGAGGCCCCCAATGCGCAAGTTTCTCGTCGTTCTCGATGACAGCCGTGAATGTTTGAATGCCATGCGCTTTGCCGCAATGCGTGCCGCAAGCACCGGTGGCGGTGTGCAGATCCTGTCAGTGATTCCCCCCGACGAGTTCAACCACTGGATCGGCGTGAGCGAGGTAATGCGCGAAGAGAGCCGCGAGCGCATCGTCGCCCATTTCGAGGTGTTCGCGAAGTGGATGCGCGACAAGCAATCCATCGACCCCGAGCTTGTGATCCGCGAGGGCGAGCCTGTGGACGAGATCCTCGGCCAGATCACCTCCGACCGCGAGATCGGCGTGCTGGTGCTGGGCGCGGGCACGGGCCGCAAGGGCCCCGGGCCACTGGTCTCGGCGCTGGTGAAATCCTCGGGCACCCTGCCCGTGCCGCTCACCATCGTGCCGGGCGAGCTCAGCAAGGACCAGCTTGAGGCGGTCTGCTAGGCCCTGTCCCGCAGGCTTCGCCCCTTTTTCGCGCTTTGGGTGATTTAGAATCGTTCCAACTTCTTGACCCCGCGCGCCGGGCAGCGCATATAAGGGTCAACCCGAACGGAGGCCGTCCATGTTTATTCAGACCGAATCCACGCCGAACCCGGCGACCCTGAAATTCCTGCCCGGCCAGACCGTTCTGGAAACCGGCACTGCCGACTTCCCGTCGGTGGACGCCGCAAGCGCATCGCCCCTCGCAGGCCGCATCTTCGCAGTGGACGGAGTGACCGCCGTGTTCTTCGGAACCGACTTCGTCACTGTCACCAAGGCCGATGCGGTCGAGTGGGACCATATCAAGCCAGCCGTCCTCGGCGCCGTGATGGAACACTACCAATCCGGCGACGCGGTCATGACCGGAGAGGCCAGCGCGCCGGCCGGTCACGCCAGCCATGATGGGCCCGACTCCGCGATCGTGGGGCAGATCAAGGAACTGCTCGACACCCGCGTCCGCCCCGCCGTGGCGCAGGATGGTGGTGACATCACCTTCCACGGGTTTGATCGCGGCATCGTCTACCTGCATATGCAGGGGGCCTGCGCGGGCTGCCCCTCTTCGACCCTGACGCTGAAAATGGGGATCGAGAACCTGCTGCGCCACTACATTCCCGAGGTTCTGGAAGTCCGCCCCGTCGCGGCCTGACCCCTTTGGGACCGGTTCTTGCCTTCGATACCGCGGCCGCGCATTGCGCGGCTGCTTTGCTTTGGGACACCGAGATCCGCGTCTCGCGGATCGAGCCCATGGCCAGAGGGCAGGCCGAACGGCTGATGCCACTCCTCGAAGAGGTGCTGGCCGAGACCGGGATCGGCTGGGCCGATCTGACCGCGCTCGGCGTCGGGATCGGACCGGGCAACTTCACCGGCATCCGGATCTCCGTGGCGGCGGCGCGCGGGCTCGGGCTGGGTCTCGCGGTGCCGGTAGTCGGCGTATCGACGCTGGAGGCGCTGGCGCTCGGGGCCGAGGGCCCCGCGCTGGTCAGCCTCGACGCCCGGCGCGGCAATGCTTATCTGCAAGGCTTTGGCGCGGATGGTACGGCGCTCGCCCCGCCGGTCATGGCCCCCGTCGAGACAGCCGCCCTGCCGGGGACCGGCCCTGCTCCGCTCTGCCTCGGTGATCTGGCGCCGGAGCTCGCCACCCGCAGCGGCGGGACGGTTGTCCCGCCCCGCCACCCCCTGCCCGAGGCCATCGCCCGCATCGCCGCCCGGCGCGCGCGCCCGGACCTGCCGCCACCCGCGCCGCTCTACCTGCGGCCCGCGGATGCGGCCCCGGCCAAACCCGCCCCGGCCCTGCTCACCCCGTGATGGAGCCGGTGGTCATGGCCGCGATCCACGCGGCCTCCTTCACCACCCCGCGGCCCTGGTCGGCGCTGGAATTCGCCGATCTTCTGGCCCGTCCCGACAGTTTTCAGGTGGCGGTCCCGGCGGGCTTTGCCATCGGCCAGTCCCTCGGCCCCGAGGTCGAACTGCTCACGCTCGCCGTGGACCCGGCCCAGCGCCGCCGGGGCCTCGCCCGGGCCCTGATGGGGGCCTTCCACGAGGCGGCCCGGACCCACGGCTCTGAGGATGCCTTTCTCGAGGTGGCTGCCGAAAACGCCCCGGCCCGCGCGCTTTACGCGGCCTGCGGCTACACGCAGGCGGGACGGCGACGGCGCTATTACCGGCACCCGAACGGCACCCGCAGCGACGCGCTGATCCTGCGACGGAGCCTTGCGCGGGACTGACGCAATGTCACCCGCCCAAGCCTCGGGCATTCGCCCGCAAATCGCGCGCCCGGACCCGGAATCCTGTTGACCTTACCCGGAGGCCCCGCCTTACTTGGCCCGATCATTCGATCTGCTTGTGCGTGCAGGGTGACCCGAGTCAGAGGCACCCGCAGCCCGAAACCAACTGGGAGACGTAAGATGACCATGATGCAGAAACTGCTCGGTGCCGCTGGGGCAATGGCGCTGTCCGCCGGCGCGGCCTATGCCGAGCCCGCGCTGATTTTCGATCTGGGCGGCAAGTTCGACAAATCCTTCAACGAGGCGGCCTATACCGGCGCCCAGCGCTGGGTCGAAGAGACCGGCGGCAGCTACCGCGAGATCGAGCTGACCTCCGAGGCCCAGCGCGAGCAGGCCCTGCGCCGCTTTGCCGAGGCGGGCAACAACCCCATTGTCATGACCGGCTTTGCCTTTGGCAACGTGCTGGGCGAGGTGGCACCGGATTACCCGGATACGAGCTTTGCGATCATCGACATGGTCGTGGACGCCCCGAATGTGCGCTCGGTTGTGTTCAACGAGCATGAGGGCTCATACCTCGTGGGCATGATGGCGGGCATGGCTTCGGAATCCGGCACCGTGGGCTTCATCGGCGGCATGGATATCCCGCTGATCCGCAAATTTGCCTGCGGCTATGCCCAGGGCGTCAAGGCGGCCAATCCCGAGGCCACCGTGATCGAGAACATGACCGGCACCACCCCGGCGGCCTGGAATGACCCGGTGAAGGGCGGCGAGCTGACCCGTGCCCAGATCAGCCAGGGCGCGGATGTGGTCTATGCCGCTGCGGGCGGTACCGGCGTCGGTGTGCTGCAGACCGCAGCCGATGAGGACATCCTCTCGATCGGCGTGGACAGCAACCAGAACTATCTCTTCCCGGGTGAGGTCCTGACCTCGATGCTCAAACGCGTGGACAACGCCGTCTATGAAGCCATGTCCGACGGCCCGGGCTTCGAGACCGGCTTCCGCGTGCTCGGCCTCGCCGAAGAGGGCGTTGGCTATGCGGTGGACGAGTTCAACGCAGATCTGGTCACAGAGGACATGATGGCCGCCGTGGAGGCCGCCAAGGCCAAGATCATCTCCGGCGAGATCACCGTCCATGACTACATGTCCGACAACACCTGCCCGGTGATGTAAACCAGACGCAGACGACACGACCGGTGCGCGCGGGCCCTCTGGCCTGCGCGCGCCAGACCAGAACGGGGTGGGGCATATGGCAGACACGCAGGCGCCCGCGATTGAACTTCGCGGCATTTCCAAAGCCTTCGGGCCGGTCCAGGCCAACAAGGACATCTCAATCCGGGTCATGCCCGGGACCATCCACGGGATCATCGGCGAGAATGGCGCGGGCAAGTCCACGCTGATGAGCATCCTCTACGGGTTCTACAAGGCCGATGCGGGCGAGATCTACATCAAGGGCGACCTGACCCAGATCCCCGACAGCCAGGCCGCGATCCGCGCCGGGATCGGCATGGTGTTCCAGCACTTCAAGCTGGTCGAGAATTTCACGGTGCTCGAGAATGTCGTGCTCGGCGCCGAAGAGGGCGCGCTGTTGCGCCCGTCGCTGGCCAAGGCGCGCAAGCTCCTCAAGGAGCTATCGGATGAATACGAGCTCAACGTGGATCCGGACGCCCTGATCGAAGATCTGAGCGTCGGCCACCAGCAGCGGGTCGAAATCCTCAAGGCGCTGTACCGCAAGGCCGACATCCTGATCCTGGACGAGCCCACGGGGGTGCTGACCCCGGCCGAGGCGGACCACCTGTTCCGGATCCTCGAAGGGCTCAAGGCCGAGGGCAAGACGATCATCCTGATCACCCACAAGCTGCGCGAGATCATGGAGACCACGGATACGGTCTCGGTCATGCGCCGCGGCCAGATGACCGCCACGGTCAAAACCGCCGAGACCAGCCCGGAACAGCTCGCCGAGCTGATGGTGGGGCGCAAGGTTCTGCTGCGGGTGGACAAGACCCCGGCCCAGCCCGGCGCCCCGATCCTGCAGGTCGAGAACCTGCGCGTGGTCGATGACCAGGGGGTCGAGCGGGTCAAGGGGATCTCCTTTGACGTGCGCGCGGGCGAGGTGCTGGGCATTGCCGGGGTGGCCGGGAACGGCCAGTCCGAATTGCTCGAAGTGCTGGGCGGGATGATCACCGCCACGGGCCGCGTGGTCCTGAACGGGACCGAGATCGACCTGAGCGGCAAGCATTCCAACGGCAAGACCCGGCGCGCGCGCGGCATCGCCCATGTGCCCGAGGATCGGCAGGCCGAGGGCCTGATCATGGAATACCACGCCTGGGAAAACGTCGCCCTCGGCTATCACGAGGACCCCGCCTTCAATCGCGGTTTCCTGATGGATAACAAGGCGATCCGTACCGATGCCGAGGGCAAGATCGCCCGGTTCGACGTGCGCCCCGCCAATTGCTGGCTCTCGGCCAAGAACTTCTCCGGCGGCAACCAGCAAAAGATCGTGCTCGCGCGCGAGATCGAACGCAACCCCGAGCTTCTGCTCGTGGGGCAGCCGACCCGCGGCGTGGATATCGGCGCGATCGAATTCATCCACCAGCAGATCATCGCCCTGCGCGACGCGGGCAAGGCCATCCTTTTGGTCTCGGTCGAGCTCGAAGAGATCCTCGCCCTCTCGGACCGGGTCGCGGTGATGTTCGACGGCCAGATCATGGGCGAACGCCCGGCCCATGCCACGGACGAAAAGGAGCTCGGGCTCCTGATGGCCGGGATCACTGACACCCAGACGGAGGTTGCCTGACATGGACCGCATGCCGAAATGGGCCGATGCCCTGCTGGTGCCCCTGCTCAGCGTTCTGATCGCCTTCGTGATCTCCGGGCTGGTGATCGTGGCCATTGGCGAGAACCCGTGGGAAGCGCTCAAACTGATGATCACGGGCGCGCTCGGCTCCACCTATGGCTGGGGCTATACCCTTTATTACGCGACGAATTTCATCTTCACCGGCCTCGCGGTCGCCGTCGCTTTCCACGCCCGGATGTTCAATATCGGCGGCGAGGGTCAGGCCATGCTGGGCGGGCTCGGCGTGGCGCTGGTCTGTCTCTACCTGCCCCTGCCCCACTGGATCCTGATCCTGCCTGTGGCGATCATCGGCGGCGCGGTCTTTGGCGCGGCCTGGGCGGCGATCCCCGCCTATCTGCAGGCAAAGCGCGGCAGCCATATCGTGATCACGACGATCATGTTCAACTTCATTGGGGCCGCTCTGCTGAACTACCTCTTGGTCAATGTCCTGCGCCCCGAGGGGAACATGGATCCGGCCACGGCGAAATTCCCCGAGGGCAGCCACCTGCCGACGCTCCATGATCTGCTGGCTCCGCTGGGGATCGAGTTCTCGCGTTCGGCCCCGGCCAATGTCAGCCTGCTGATCGCGCTCTTGGCCTGCTACCTCTTCTGGCTGCTGATCTGGCGCACGCGGCTCGGTTACGAGATCCGGACCTATGGCAATTCCGAGACCGCCGCCGTCTATGCGGGCTACGGGCCGACCAAGATCATCATGGCCGCCATGCTGATTTCCGGCGGGCTTGCGGGCATGATGGCGATCAACAACGTGATGGGCGAGGCCGAGCGGCTGGTGCTCAACGCGGTCGAGGGCGCGGGCTTCATCGGCATCGCCGTGGCGCTGATGGGGCGTTCCCACCCGGTGGGCGTGTTCCTTGCCGCGATCCTTTTCGGCTTCCTCTATCAGGGCGGCGCCGAGCTGGCGCTCTGGACCAGCATCCCGCGCGAGCTGATCGTGGTGATCCAGGCCCTCGTGATCCTCTTTACCGGCGCGCTGGACAACATGGTCCGGATGCCGGTCGAGAAGGTCTTCATGGCGCTGAACAAGCGCAAGGCCGCCAAAGCCGCCTCGGAGCCCGCGGAATGACCGGCCCGATCTGGGACTACATGCCCGCGCTGCTCGCGGCTTGGGGCATCCAGCTGGTCGGGGTCATGTCCCCCGGCCCCGCGGTGGCCCTGCTCCTCGGGGTTGGGACCACGCAAGGGGCCCGGGCGGCCCTGCTGACCTGCGCCGGGATCGGCAGTGCGGCCATCGTCCTGTCGCTCGCCACGGTGCTCGGCCTGACGGTGATCTTCGCGCAACTGGCCGAGGCCGTGCTGGTCCTGAAACTGATCGGCGCGGGCTATCTCGCCTGGCTGGCCTATGGCGCGTTTCGCCGGGCCGCGAGCCCGCCCCCACCGCCCAGCGCAACCACGGTGCAGGCCTCGGCCCGCCGGCTCGCCCTGCGGGGCTTTCTGCTGCAGGTCACGACCCCCAAGGCGATCTTCTTCTGGATCGCCATCGCGAGCCTTGGTGGACTGGCCGCCGCCCCCTGGCCCGTGATCGCGGTCTTCGTTGCCGGAGCCTTCCTGAATTCCTTTATCGGCCACGGGCTCTGGGGGTTGGTCTTTGCCTCCCCGCCCATGCGGCGCCTCTACCTCTCGGGGCGGCGTTGGGTCGAGGGCGCGCTGGGCGCGTTCTTCGCCTTTGCCAGCTTCAAACTTCTGACGACGAGGATCTGAGCCATGGATTTCGCCACCCTCCTGCAGGTCCTCGACAGCACGATCCGCCTCGCGACCCCGCTCCTGCTGGCCTGCCTCGCCGGGCTCTTCTCGGAGCGGGCGGGGATCTTCGATATCGGGCTGGAGGGCAAGATGCTCGCCGCTGCCTTCCTGTCGGCGGCCGTCGCGGCGGTCACAGGCTCGGTCTGGGTCGGGCTCTTGGCGGGGATCTTTGCCGCGCTTTTGTTCTCGGCGATCCACGGGCTGGCCTCGATCACCTTTCGCGGCAACCAGCTGATCTCGGGCGTGGCGATCAACTTCCTCGCCGCCGGGCTGACGGTCCTGATCGCCCAGAGCTGGTTCAGCCAGGGCGGACGCACGCCCTCCCTCCTCGGTGGCGCACGGTTCGAGCCGATCACCCTGCCCTTTGCCGAGGCGCTGCAAGGCGTGCCGATCTTCGGACCGATCTATTACGAGCTGATCTCGGGCCACACTATCCTCGTCTATGTCGCGATGCTGGCCGTCCCCGCGACCTGGTACATCCTGTTCCGGACCCGGTTCGGTCTGCGCCTGCGCGCGGTGGGCGAGAACCCGGCCGCCGTGGACACCGCCGGGATCTCGGTCGTGGGCCTGCGCTATGCGGCTGTCGGGATCTGCGGCCTGCTTTGCGGGCTGGCGGGCGCCTATCTGGCCACCGGCCTCTCGGCGGGCTTCGTCAAGGACATGACGGCAGGTCGGGGCTACATCGCCCTCGCCGCCCTGATCTTTGCGAAATGGCGCCCCTGGTACGCGCTCATGGCCTGCCTGCTCTTCGGGTTTCTCGAGGCCATCGCCAACCGCTTCCAGAATATCGAGATCCTGAGCATCCCGATTCCGGTGCAGCTCATGCAGGCGCTTCCCTATATTCTGACGGTCGTGATCCTCGCCGGGTTCGTTGGCAAGGCAATCCCCCCTCGCGCAGGTGGGGAACCCTATGTTAAGGAGCGCTAAGCCAATCTGCGTCGGTGCGCCCATTGCGTCCGACGTACCGCCACGACTAAGCTGAGCCATGCAAATTTACCTCCCCATTGCCGAGGTTTCGGTTAACGCGTTCCTACTTCTGGGACTGGGGGGGATCGTCGGGGTCCTCTCGGGCATGTTTGGCGTCGGGGGCGGGTTCCTGATGACGCCGCTTCTGTTCTTTATCGGCATTCCGCCCGCCGTGGCCGTCGCGACCGAGGCGAATCAGATCGTCGCCTCCTCCTTCTCCGGCGTGCTCGCCCATCTCAGGCGAAAGACCGTGGATCTCCGAATGGGGACCGTCCTGCTGGTGGGCGGTCTCTTGGGCGCCGCGGTCGGTGTGGTCCTGTTCAACTACCTGAAATCGCTGGGCCAGGTCGATCTGCTGGTGAAGCTCTGCTACGTGGTCTTCCTAGGCGTGGTCGGCAGCCTGATGTTCGTCGAGAGCCTGAATGCGATCCGCAAGTCCAAGAAATCCGGCGGCGCCCCGCCCGCACGGCGGCAGCGCGGCTGGGTGCACAGCCTGCCCTTCAAGATGCGGTTCCGGACCTCGGGCCTCTATATCTCGGTGATCCCACCGCTGATCGTGGGCTTCTTTGTCGGCATCCTCGCGGCGATCATGGGTGTGGGCGGCGGCTTCATCATGGTGCCCGCGATGATCTACGTGCTGGGCATGCCCACCAAGGTGGTGGTCGGGACCTCGCTCTTCCAGATCATCTTTGTGACCGCCTTCACCACGCTGCTCCATGCGACCACGAACTTCACCGTCGACATGGCGCTTGCGGTGCTCCTGCTGATCGGGGGCGTGATCGGCGCCCAGATCGGCACCGCCATCGGCACTAAGCTCAAGGCCGAGCAGCTCCGCGTACTGCTCGCGGCTCTCGTGCTGCTGGTCTGTGGCAAGCTGGCCTTCGACCTGCTGGTGATGCCGTCCGAGCTCTATTCCATCGGCGCAGGGGGGCATTGATGTGATCCTGCGCAGTCTTCTCCTGCTCCTGCTGCTGGCCCTGCCCCTGCAGGCTGAAACCGTCGTCGCCGATCTGAGCCAGACCCGCGTTTCGATCACCGCGAATTTCGACGGCTCCGAGATCCTGATCTATGGCGCGGTGAAACGCGAAACCGAGATCCCGCCCGAGAACGATCTGGGCGTGATCATCGCCGTCGAGGGACCGCCCGAGCCGGTCACGATCCGGCGCAAATCCAAGGTGGCGGGCATCTGGGTGAACACGGCAGCTGCCGAGATCGACGCGGCCCCGACCTTCTACGCGGTGGCCACCTCGGCGCCGCTGGACAAGATCCTGAGCCAGACCGAAGACCTGCGCCACAAGATCACGACGCGGACAGCGATCCGCGCCATCGATAGCGGTGCCGCCGAAGAGCTTGACCAGTTCACCGATGCGCTGGTGCGGATCCGGGCCAGCGAAGACCTCTACCAGACCCGGGAATCCGCGGTGCTGCTGCGGTCGCAAACGCTGTTTTCCACCGAGTTCGCCCTGCCGGCGAACCTCACCGAAGGCAGCTACCGCACGCGAATCTTCCTCACCCGCAACAAGCAGGTGATCGACGAGTTCGAGACCGCCATCGATGTGCGCAAGGTCGGGTTGGAACGGTGGATCTACAACCTCGCCCATGAGCGTCCGCTCATCTACGGCCTGTTGTCTCTGGCGATTGCCATCGCCGCGGGGTGGAGCGCGTCAGCCGTGTTCCGCTATATCAAGGGCTAGGCTGGACCCAGCCCTAACCCCTTCCGATATAAGGCATTTTCGTCGCCATCAGGGTCATGAACTGGACATTCGCCTCCAGCGGCAGCGTGGCCATGGACCAGACCGCATCCGCAACCGCATCGGTCTCGATCATCGGGGTCGGCGGCTCCCCACGCGCGCGCGCGGCCGCGTCGATCCCCTCCAGAAGCTCGGTCCGGGCATTGCCGATATCGATCTGCCCGCAGGCGATCCCGAGGGGCCGCCCATCCAGCGAAAGCTGCCGCGTCAGCCCCGTGACCGCGTGCTTGGTCGCGGTGTAGCACACCGCCCCCTCGCGCGGCACATGAGCCGAGATCGAGCCATTGTTGATGATGCGCCCGCCCGCCGGATCCTGCCGCCGCATCCGCCCAAAAGCCGCTCGGGCGGCGAGAAACATCCCCGTCAGGTTCACCGCCAGGGCGCGATCCCAATCGGCCACGGGCACCTCGTCAATCATCGCTGCGGGCACGAAAATCCCGGCATTGTTGAACAGAACATCGAGCTGCCCGACCGCCGCGTCAAAGGCCGCGAACGCGGCCTCCACCGCCTCCGGATCCGAGACATCCGCGTTCAGAACATGCCCGTTCGCGCGCCCCGCCCGCACCGCGTCCAGCGCATCGGCCCGCCGCGCCAGCAGGCCCACCTGCCAGCCCTCGGCGAGAAACTTCTCGGCCACCGCGGCGCCAATACCGCCGCTCGCACCGGTGATCAGAATCGATTTGCTCATCGGGGATCCTCCTCCGTGGGCTCAAGGGTCAGTTTGGCAGGCGCAGCTTTCAGATCCGTTACGGACAGCGGCCCGTCCGGCCGCGCGAGCCGGGCCCGCGTCACCCAGATCAGCCGCTCCTGCGCGCGGGTGATCGCCACATAGGCCAGACGTTTCCACAAGGGCTGGCCCGCTTCGACCCGGCCGGCCCACGCCGCCGCCGAGAGGTCCGGCCCAAAGACCTGCACCGTATCCCATTGACTTCCCTGAGCTTTATGGATCGTCACCGCCGCCCCATGGAGGAACGTCGCCCCCATCCGCGCCGCGTAGGGAATGAAAGGCTCTTCCTCATCGGGCAGCTCGATCTTGACGATCGAGGCCGCCGAAACCTCGGGGGCCTCCGCCCCGACCACATGCAGCTTCGAAAAACCCGGCTTCCGCCCGGGCCCCAGATAGATCACCTGCGCGCCTTTGATCAGGCCGCGCGCCTCCAGATCGATCCGCTTTTTCCGGTGTTTCAGGGGCAGCTCCAGCCCATCGCAGATGAGCGGCTCGCCCTCGAGCAGCGCATCGGCAGGGGCATCATAGGCCGCCCGAAAGGCGTGGATCATCCGGATCCGCGTGGCATTCCGCCAGACCAGCGCGGGCGAGCGGGCCATCAGCGATGCCTCGACCCGACCCTGCACGACCACGCGCTCATCCCGCGCGGCGGCCTCCTCGATCATGCGCTCGAACCGGTTGAAATCGACCTCGGGATCGGCCAACGCATGGGCCAGATCGAGGATCGGGTTGTCTTCGGCCTGCCGGTGGATCCGGCTCAGGACTAGCTGCCGGGGCGCGGGCAATGTATCAAAAACCATCTTGCCCGACTGCCCCACCGGGGGCAGCTGGGCCGGGTCACCGAACAGGCATAGGGTCGGGAAAATCTCGCGCAGATCATCGAATTGTCGTTCGTCCAGCATCGAAGATTCGTCAACGAAACCAATGTCTAACGGGTCTTCACGCCGCTTCCAACCGGTGATGAAATCCGAACCCCGCAACCCTGCGGCGGCCAGCGCGCCGGGGATTGAGCTATGGGCCTCATAAAAGGTCTTGGCCCGGTCCAGCGCCTCATCCGTCAGCCCCTCGACCTCTGGCCTGTCGCCCGATCCGGCGAGCCAATCGGCGATCCGCTCGTATTCCGGATTATAGACCGGCGTATACAGGATCCGGTGGATCGTCGTGGCCGGAACCCCGCGCATCCGCAGCACCGAGGCGGCCTTGTTCGTGGGGGCCAGGATGGCGAGCGTGCGGCGATCCTTGCGGCGGCGGCCCTCCCAATCGCCCGAAACCACTTCGACCCCGGCCTTCACCAGATCATCGGCGAGCCGCGCCAGAAGCAGCGTCTTGCCCGATCCGGCCTTGCCCAGAACGGCGAGGACCGAAGAGGCGGCCCCCTCGCGCGGCGGCATCAGGGTTTCATCGGCCAGATCCACCCCAGCGGCAGCAAGGGCATCGGCGACCCGATCATAGGCATCGGCCTGATCGTCAGAGAAGATTACGGCGGGGGCGGTCATGGTGCGACACTAGCCAACGCCTCCCGCCCCCACCAGCGCGAATGATCCGTCAGGCCGCCAAGCTCGGACCAAACGCGCGTTCGTACCAATGGCAGCTGATCTCGCGGCTGATACCGATGCGGGCGGCGAGACGCTCGCGGAGATCTGCTTCCATCGGCCAGAGGCCAACGGCGACGGCGCTGCGGCCCTCACCTTCCTGGCCGAGGATTTCCGGGATCCAGCCGAGGCGGCGGTAGACCAGGGTCATCCGCGCATCGAAGACACCGACCGAATGGGTCAGGCCCGAGGCCACGCCGAATTCGGCCCCGGCCAGCATCAGCGCCCCGGCCACCTTGCTGTCGGCGCGCGGCGACAGGCAGAACCGGGTGCATTCCCAGATCAGCGGGCTCTGGATCGCCACGCCATCGGTCAGGTGCAGGAAGTGATCATTGATCATGGTCGGCCCGGTGGTCGGCAGGATCCGCATGGATCCGCCATGGGTGCCATCGGGCAGTTCATAGATCACATAGATCGGATTGACGGCATCGTACTCGTCGCGCTCAAAGCCATTCGCGTCCACGGTGACGTCCCATTTGAGGCGCACGGAGAACTGTTCAGCCCGATCCCGGAACATGGTGTCACGGAGACGGGGGTAAGCGTTAAGCTGGTCTGCGTAGATGAAACGGATCATGGGGGCGGCCCTCTTGTTGCGAAAACGAGAGGAAGCTACGCCCGGACCTGGTTAAGGATTTCCTAGCGGTCGCAGGCAAAAAAATCCTGCACATAGGGGTATTTAGACGACGATCAGCCCCCTGATCATCGCCCGCGCAACAGCGTGAGTGGTGTTGGCCGCGCCCAGTTTGAACCGCGCGCTTTCGATGTAAACCCTTAGAGTATGCTCGGAAATCTTCAGCTTGTCGGCGACCTGGCCACGGCTCAATCCGTTGGCCAGATGTGTGAGCGCATCTGATTCCCTGGGCGACAGGGGCTTCATGGGTGGATTTATATCTTCTTCGAGCTCCAATGCGCGCTGATTGATGAAATGCGCGGCAAGGATGAAGGTCTGCAGGTACTCCTTACGGTATGATTCCCAGCCTGAGTCGCTGGCCTTGTTGTTAACCGAGAAGACCGCGAACTGTCCGTTCGGGCCCCGGATCGGCACCGAGAGGCCTTGGTTCCCCACCCCGGTCTGAAGCGCCTCTCCCATGAACTCCCGGGCCGCTTTGGGAGACCAGTCGAGCTGCTTCCAGTCTACGGGGTTGAACCTCTGATACGTGCCTTTGATCACTGGATCGACGCGGGCGTAATCTTGTTCGATGTACCGTTTCACCCAGGGGGCATCGTAGGTCATCGCGCCGTATTTGTTCCCGCTGGCGTCGAGGCAGTGATAGGCGAAGTTCTCGACCTCTAGCTCATCACGCAAGGTGAAGAGCCGTGCCTGCACGTCATCAAGCGATCTTGCCGCCTGCAAATCCTCCAGAAACGATTCCAACCCGCGGGGCATGTCTCTCCAAAGCGTTGGGTTCGTCCTCGGTCGATTGAGCCAATTCCGTGGCCGCCACCAGCATGGTGTCGTCCAGTTGTTCAGCCAATGAAGTCAGGCCGTTTTGAAGGGCAAAACTCCGGAGATCCGCGAGAACATCAACAATCCAGTCTTGTGCCATGAGTGTTTCTTTCCAAAGGTTAACGAAACATTAACACAACTATAGCACGAGGGATTTGCCCCCGGTATTCGCGAAAAAAACCTCCCCAGAAATAGTGAGGGGCGCGAATCTAAGTGCTTGAATGCCTTGAAACGACTGGATTGGGTCAAAAGCAAAGGCTCGCAGCACTGGTTGTGCCGCGAGCCTTTCATTGATTCGTTAAGAAGAAGTTAGGCCGATTTACTCGCCTCTAGCGTGTCCTCAAACGTCCGCAGGCCGGTCCGCGGCGCCTGCACCAGCACGCTCATATTGCCCGGCTTGTGCTCGTTGCGCAGCATCTTCATATGCGCCTCCGGCAGCTCCGCCCAGGGGAAGACCTCGGACATGCACGGATCGAGCCGCCGCTCCAGCATCAGCTTGTTGGCCGAGGAGGCCTGCTTGAGATGCGCGAAGTGCGAGCCCTGCAGACGCTTCTGGTGCATCCACATGTAGCGCACGTCGAAGGTGCAGTTGAAGCCGGTGGTGCCCGCGCAGATCACGACCATGCCGCCCTTCTTGCAGACCAAGGTCGAGACCGGGAAGGTGCTCTCGCCCGGGTGCTCGAAGACCATGTCCACATTCACACCCTTGCCGGTGATGTCCCAGATCGCCTTGCCGAACTTCCGCGCCTCGGTGAACCACTCCTTATACTCAGGCGTGTTCACGGTGGGCAGCTGCCCCCAGCAGTTGAAGTCCTTGCGGTTGATCGCGCCCTTGGCCCCAAGGCCCATGACGAAGTCGCGCTTGTCCTCATCCGAGATCACGGCGATCGCATTTGCGCCTGCAGTGTTGATCAGCTGGATCGCATAGGAGCCGAGACCGCCCGACGCGCCCCAGACCAGCACGTTCTGGCCCGGCTTGAGGTCATGGGGCTCGTGCCCGAACAGCATCCGATAGGCCGTGGCCAGGGTCAGCGTGTAGCACGCGCTCTCTTCCCAGCTCAGGTGCTTGGGACGCGCCATGAGCTGCTGAGACTGCACGCGGGTGAACTGCGAGAACGACCCGTCCGGCGTCTCATAGCCCCAGATCCGCTGGCTGGACGAATACATCGGATCGCCGCCATTGCACTCTTCATCATCGCCATCGTCCTGGTTGCAATGCACAACCACCTCGTCGCCCACTTTCCAGCGGGTGACCTTGTCGCCCACGGCCCAGACGATGCCCGAAGCATCGGAGCCGGCAATGTGATAGGGCTGCTTGTGGCCGTCAAAGGGGCTGATCGGCTGGCCGAGCGCGGCCCAGACACCGTTATAGTTCACGCCCGCGGCCATCACGAGCACCAGCACCTCGTTGCTGTCGAGGGTCGGAACATCGACCACTTCCTGCAGCATCGCCTCGGTGGGCTCCCCGTGACGCTCGCGGCGGATCGCCCAAGCGTACATCTGCTTGGGCACATAGCCCAGCGGGGGCATCTCGCCCAGTTCATACAGGTCCTTCTCCGGTGCGTCGTAGGACACAAGGGATTGATCTACATCCAGCGCCATCTGGGCCTCCTCGTAAAAAACGGTTTCCGCAGCGCAGAATCAAATTGCTGCAGTGCTCACGAGGGGAATATGGGGCGCGCCGCAACATTGCAAACGAAAAACGTCTGGTTTGTGAAATTTTATGTCGCAGCCGCGAATTTTTCTGTCTCTGTAGGGGGGCTTGGCGGGCTTTGTGAACCTTTGGGCACCGTGCGGGCATAATACTCCAGGATCTGCACCGCAGCAGAGGGCACCTCGATCCGCCCCGCCGTCTCGCGCACAAAGCCCCGGCGGCGCAGCACCTTCAGCCCGTCCTCCGCCTTCAGGTCGGGGGGCAGCCGGTCCTCGATCAGGGGGCTCGCGGGCTGCACCGCACTGCGCGCGGCAAAGAGCCGGTCGAGATCCTCCCGCGCGATCCCCTCGGGATGGGCCAGCAGGATATCGGCCACCAACGGCACCGGCAGAAGCGGCACCGCAGCCCCCACCCGGGTCATCAGCTCCTGCCCCAGATCCTCGACGGTGCCGCCCGCCAGATAGGCCGCCCGCATGGACAGCGGCGCGCCAAAACTCACCCCCGCATAGCCGAACCGCTGCCGCCCGCGCAGGATCGGCCAGATCTCCGGCAGCACCGCGCCCAGAACCCGGCCCCAGGCCAGCTTGAACCGGCCCTCGGGGCGCGCGGCGACCAGCGAGGCATCCTCGAACACCCGGTCATAGTTCAGCCCCACGGGCAGAAAGACCACATCCGCCCCCGTCTCTGGATCGAACCCGTCCCAGAGATAGCTCAGCAGGCCCAACTTCGGCGGCCCCAGATGTCCGGACCGCGACAGCCCGCCCTCGGGGAAGATCGCCTGGGTCACCTTGGCCTCCCGCGCCATCTGGACATAGCGCGCCAGAACCGCCCGATAGAGCGGGTTGAGCTTGCGCCGCCGGATGAAATACGCGCCTGAGGCCCGGACCAGCCAGTTCAGCGGCCAGATCCGCGCCCATTCGCCCACCGCATAGGACAGGGTCGTGTTCTCGGCCACAAGCCACGTGACCAGCACGTAATCCATGTTGGACCGGTGGTTCATGACAAAAACCACGGTCGCCTCCGGGTCGATCCCCGCGACCGAGACATCCACCCGCTCGATCCGCACCCGGTAAAGCGCCCGGGTCAGCCAGCGTCCGACCCGGATTGCAAAGCCGAAATAGGTGGCCGTCGAAAACCCCGGCACGATCTCGCGCGCATAGCCACGGGCCTTTTCAAAGGCCACATCCTCGCGCACGCCCTCGGCCTTGGCATAGGCCACCACCGCCTCAATCACCTTGGGATCATAGAGCAGCCGGTTGATATTATCCGCCCGCCGCATGAGCTTGAACGGCTCGATGGGCCGCGCGAGCCGCGTGTTGAGCCGCGCCACCGCCCGTTCGAACCGGCGGCGAATGAACCAGCGCACCGAAGGGAAGAGGAAATGCGAGGCAAAGGTCACCGCCGCGAAGAGGATGACCAACACAAAGAGCCATAGGGGGACCGCAATCGTCTCCGTCATGGGGCCAGCTTGGGCCATGCGGCGCAACGGGTCCAGAAAAAGCCGACCGCCCCCGCTCGCAGGGCCCGGCGGTTCCCGTTGCCGCAGCACGGGACTGAACAGGGGACAAGCGGGCCGCGATCCGGTAAAACCGGGCCGGGTCGCGCGTGGCTTTCTGCGTGCGCTCTGTTGCGTTGCAGCGAATTGACACGGACATAAAGTTTCCGTAGAACCCAGCCAAACGCAAGATCATTGCGGCAAGTGATTCACGAGGATGTTGATGACCGAGATCAAGAAAGACCGCCCCTGGCTGTTTCGGACCTATGCGGGCCATTCCACGGCCGAAGCCTCCAACGCGCTCTATCGCGGCAACCTCGCCAAGGGGCAGACCGGTCTTTCCGTGGCCTTCGACCTGCCGACCCAGACCGGCTATGACAGCGACCATGTCCTGAGCCGGGGCGAAGTGGGCAAGGTCGGCGTGCCGGTGGCGCATCTGGGCGATATGCGCGCGCTCTTCAAGGACATCCCCCTTGATCAGATGAACACCTCGATGACGATCAACGCGACCGCGCCCTGGCTGCTGTCGCTCTACATCGCCGTAGCCGAGGAACAGGGCGCCGATGTCTCCAAGCTGCAGGGCACGGTGCAGAACGACATCATCAAGGAATATCTCAGCCGCGGCACCTATATCTGCCCGCCCAAGCCGAGCCTGCGGATGATCACCGACGTGGCCGCCTATACGCGCGAGCATCTGCCCAAATGGAACCCGATGAACGTGTGTTCCTACCACCTGCAGGAGGCGGGTGCGACGCCCGAGCAGGAGCTCGCCTTCGCACTTGCCACCGCCACCGCCGTGCTGGATGATCTCAAGGACAAGGTTCCGGCCGAGCATTTCCCGGCCATGGTGGGCCGCATCTCGTTCTTCGTGAATGCAGGCATCCGCTTCGTGACCGAGATGTGCAAGATGCGCGCCTTTGTCGAGCTCTGGGACGAGATCTGCCGCGAGCGCTATGGCGTCGAGGACCCCAAATTCCGCCGCTTCCGCTACGGGGTGCAGGTGAACTCCCTCGGCCTGACCGAGCAGCAGCCCGAGAACAACGTCTACCGCATCCTGATCGAGATGCTGGCCGTCACCCTGTCGAAAAACGCCCGCGCCCGCGCTGTGCAGCTCCCGGCCTGGAACGAAGCGCTCGGTCTGCCCCGCCCCTGGGACCAGCAATGGTCCCTGCGCATGCAGCAGATCATGGCGCTGGAAACCGACCTTCTGGAATATGATGACCTCTTTGACGGCAACCCGGCGGTGGACCGCAAGGTCGCCGAGCTGAAGGAAGGCGCGCGCGCCGAGCTCGCCACCATCGACGGGATGGGCGGCGCCGTGGCCGCGATCGAATACATGAAGTCCCGTCTGGTGGAGGCGAATTCCGACCGCCTCGGCCGGATCGAGATCGGCGAGACCACCGTGGTCGGCGTGAACAAGTACCAGCAGGGCGAGCCCTCGCCGCTGGTGGATGCCGATGGCGGCATCATGGTCGTCGACCCCGCCGTCGAAGCCGACCAGATCCAACGCCTTGAGGCCTGGCGCGCCGCCCGCGACGAAGACGCCGCGCAAAAGGCGCTGGCCGACCTGCGCGAGGCCGCCATGTCCGGCGTCAACGTGATGCCCGCCTCCATCGCCGCCGCCAAGGCCGGCGTCACCACGGGCGAATGGGGGCTTGAGATCCGCAAGTCTTTCGGCGAGTACCGCGCACCCACCGGCGTGTCGTCGAACCCCTCGAACCGCACCGAAGGTCTGGACGAGATCCGCGACGCGGTCTCTGCCGTCTCCACCAAGCTGGGCCGCAAGCTCAAGTTCCTCGTGGGCAAGCCCGGCCTCGACGGCCACTCCAACGGCGCCGAGCAGATCGCCGCCCGGGCCCGCGATTGCGGCATGGACATCACCTATGAAGGCATCCGCCTGACGCCCGAGGAAATCGTCAAAGCCGCCCGCGAGCAGGACGCCCATGTGGTCGGCCTGTCGATCCTGTCGGGCTCCCACATCCCCCTGATCGAAGAGCTCATGGGCCGGATGCGCGACGAAGCCCTCACCCATATCCCGGTGGTCGTAGGCGGCATCATCCCCGACGATGATGCAGACCGGCTCCGCGCCATGGGCGTGGCCAAGGTCTATACCCCCAAGGATTTCGAGCTGAACCGGATCATGTTCGACATCGTCGGCCTCGTGGACGCACAGCCTGTCGCGGCGGAGTAACGCGGGCGGCCTGCGGGCCCCCGCCCCTAGTCTTCTAGGATCTCGATCAGCTCCTCATAGGCATAGCTCTGCTGGACCACGATCTCGGTCTCCGGTTCGAAATCGCCGTCCATCGGCAGGCAACCGACACCGCAGATCTGGCTGGCGATCATCTCCGAGCTGTCCACATACCACATCCGCCCGCCCGGCGTGGCGATATAGCCGTCCACCCCGTCCTCTTCATCGGCCTCCATGTCATCGCCACTGGGGATCTCGGACCACGCATTGGGGTCATAGCCCCCATGGGTGTGATAGGAGGCCACCGGGTCGAAATCCTCGGGCCAGTCCGGCGCGCAACTGTCCGACCGGCCCCGTTGCGCCTTGGTCGCCACCAGATCCCCGTCATCGGTGTAGCCCACATAGCCGCAATACTCGCGATTCTTGCGGATCGACTTGACCTGCAGCTCCGCAAACAGCGCCCGCATGAAGGCGATCTCGTCGCTCTCGGCCACCGCCATACCCCCAGGCAGCGCCAGAACACCCCCGACCAATGCGGCACGGAACAAATCTCTCGGCATGGGACACGCACTCCTTATACTGGTCCGAACCCTAGCCCCCAACGCGCCCCGCGCAAAGGATCTCTCATGCGCTCTGCCCTCGCCTCGCTTGCCCTCGCCCTGCTCACCGCCAGCGCCGCCCCGGCGCAGGACCTGCCCGCCGCGCTGCAGGCCGAGATCGAGACCGCCCGCACCGATTGCGCGGCTTTCGAGAACGGCACGCTCGAGGTCCCATGGGAGGCCACGACCCGGACCGACCTGACCGGGGACGGCACCATGGATCTGGTCCTCGATCTGGGCAAGCTGCGCTGCTCCAGCTCCGCGAGCCTCTATTGCGGGACCGGGGGCTGCTCGGTCCTGTTCGCGGTGGGCGAGACGGTGACGCGGCGCCTCTCCAAAGGCTGGAGCGTCGAGCGTCTGGGCCCCATGACCGTGGTGCTGAACCAGCGCCATGGCAGCGATTGCGGCGGCACCAACCTGCGGCCTTGCGTCGAGGCCATGGTCTGGGACCCCGCTGAGAGCCGGTTCTCCAGCCTCGCCGAGTAAAGACAGGTTAACCGGATCTGACCCCGGCGCGCGCCGGTGCCCGACACTTGCCCGACACATGTCCGACAGGGAGCCGACAGGAGGCCGACCGGGTCAGGCAGCGCTTTCCGCCGCCCGCGCGCCCGCTATACTGAGGCGCAAACAGGGAGCTTTCCATGACCGTCCATATCGGAGCCAAACCCGGCGAGATCGCCGAAACCGTCCTCATGCCCGGTGATCCGCTGCGCGCGAAATGGGCCGCCGAAACCTATCTCGACGACCCGGTCTGCGTGAACGAAGTGCGGGGCATGTTGGGCTTCACCGGCACCTGGCGCGGCAACCGCGTGACCATCCACGGCTCCGGCATGGGCATGCCCAGCCTGTCGATCTATGCCAATGAGCTGATCCAGGAATATGGCGCACAAACCCTGATCCGCATCGGCTCCACCGGCGCGATGCAGGAGCATGTGGCCCTGCGCGATGTCATTCTCGCCATGACCTGCTCGTCAATCTCGACCCCGTCCAGCGGCATCTTCCGCGAGCTGAACTACGCACCCTGCGCCGATTGGAGCCTGCTCAAGGCCGCCGAGGCGGCCGCCCTGGCCAAGGGCACCAAGGTTCACGTGGGCGGGATCTATTCGTCAGATGTGTTCTATGACGAACGCCCCGATCTGAACGAAGAGATGACCCGTCACGGCGTCCTCGCCGTGGAAATGGAGGCCGCCGAGCTCTATACTCTCGCCGCCCGGTATGGCCGCCGGGCCCTCGCCGTGCTGACCGTGTCGGACCATCTGATCACCGAAGAGGCCCTGCCCTCCGCCGATCGGCAGTCAAGCTTCGGGGACATGGTCGAGATCGCGCTGCACGCCGCCTTCGACGCAGACTAGCCCGGGATAACCACCTGAGCTGAAACAGAAACAGCCCTGCGCAATCGCAGGGCTGTTCTGCTGTGCCACCGGCGGGAGTGCCCGGTCGCGCGCGTGGCTTAGCCCGCCTTGGCCTTGCGCCGACGCCAGCTCATGGCACCCAGTGTCCCCAGGGCCGAAAGCGTCAGGAGCGCCGGTGCCGGCAGCGGCACGGGCGGGATCGGTGCCAGACCCGTGGCCGTGAAGGCCGCCGCATCCGGGTTGCCCCCCACCGCCGCGAAGATCCCTGTCAGCTGCTGACCATCCGAGAAATTGATCGCCGCCGTGGCCCCGATCATCTCGTTGCCGAGCACGGTCGGCGTCGGCGCATTGGGATCGGCCGGATCCACATCGAGCAGGAAGCTGAACGTCTCGCCCGCATCGAAATTGTTGAACAGGATGTCGAGCGTGGTGCCACCATCGACAACCGTGCTCCCGGTCAGGCCGGTCGTGACATCCGTCCCCCCGGTCGCCGCAAAGGCCGTCCCGCCAGAGCCATTGCCCGGCGCACCGCCATCGACAGGGTCAAAGACCAGCGCCGTGCCACTCAGATCAATGGAGAAGGCCGTGATCATCTCGCCCGCATCGGAGGTGTTGGTGAAGGAATACGGCTGGCTGAACGTATCGCCATCGATCAGGAAACTCAGTGATGGAATAGCCAGTGCCGGAAGAGGTGTCATGACAAAGGCGGCAACAAGGATTGGCTTCAATTTAGGAAACATTGTGAACCTCAAAGATTTGGCGCGAAACAAAAGCACCACGTTAAAAAAACAGCCCGAAAGCGTGAACAATACAGCCCCAAGCCCTTCAATGTTATCACAATGCCCGTTTTTCAGCCAACAATCTTTTCGTTTTGCGAATATCTCACTGATTTCTTAGGCATATTTTAGGCATCTTTTGATCGCCAGTGACAGCAACGGCGCCACATGCCGCGCAGCGCCAATCCTGAGAGCCGCGGCGCCGCCAGCGGCACATCCGCGTGCGTCGGGTCCGCATGAGGTACATCAGCAGAAAGACGATCAGGATCGCGATTGGAAACAATGCCATAGGTGTCGCCCAAGCTCAGGTGCCACCCGCCGTCCCATCGCGCCCTCTGGAAAGGTCTCGGGATGCGGGCCGCCAGGTGGTCTGGTCAAACGCAAACAGGCAGACCTTAAAGGCCTGCCTGTCCGGAACGCGTCGATGAGACAGGTCTCAGACCTGACGTTCGACCATCATCTTCTTGATCGCGCCGATGGCCTTGGCCGGGTTCAGCCCCTTGGGGCAGGTCTTGGCACAATTCATGATCGTGTGGCAGCGATAGAGCTTGAAGGGATCCTCCAGGTCATCCAGACGCTCGCCCGTGGCCTCGTCGCGGCTGTCGATGATCCAGCGATAGGCGTGCAGCAGCGCGGCCGGCCCAAGATAGCGGTCCCCGTTCCACCAATAGCTCGGGCAGGAGGTGGAGCAGGACGCGCACATCACGCATTCATACAGCCCGTCGAGCTTCTTGCGGTCCTCGATGGACTGCCGCCACTCGGTGGCCGGCCGGTTTGTCTTGGTCTCGAGCCAAGGCATGATCGACGCGTGCTGGGCATAGAAATGGGTCAGGTCAGGGATCAGGTCCTTGACCACCGGCATATGCGGCAGCGGATAGATCTTCACGTCGCCCTTGATCTCGTCCATCCCGTAAATACAGGCCAGCGTGTTCCCGCCATCAATGTTCATCGCGCAGGACCCGCAGATCCCTTCGCGGCAGGAGCGGCGGAAGGTCAGCGTCGGATCGATCTCGTTCTTGATCTTGATCAGCGCGTCCAGAACCATCGGCCCGCAAGTGTCCATGTCCACCCAATAGGTGTCCACGCGCGGGTTTTCACCGCTATCGGGATCGTAGCGATAGATCTGGAACTTGCGCAGGTTCGTCGCCCCATCGGGCTTGGGCCAGGTTTTGCCCACGCGGATCGTCGAATTCTTCGGCAGGGTCAGTTGTACCATAGGGTTATCCTCACATTGCGGACCGACCACTCCGAGGTGCGTGGCAACAAGTCCTTACCAGAGTTTGAATGTTCTTGGGGACAGAATTCCATCGTATCAATTCCCCATAACATCGAGAATCGACCGCGCGCGACAGTCAAAGCTGTGATTGGCCTGCACATGCTCCGCCAATTCTTCGCGGTTTTGCTCCGCATCCTGACGCGCGGCCTCAAGTTGAGCCGCAAAGGTCGTTGCTGTGTACAGGCGCATATACGGAGCAAGATCTGTCGGAAGGCCAGACATCTGCTCGTTCAGCAACGGGCGTCCGCAGGCCAGAACGTCGAAAGCACGATTGGACAGGAACCCATGCGTTTTCATGTCCGCGGTGTGATCATTCAGCACGACGCGGGCGGCGCCGTAGTGCTTGCCAATGTCACTATAGTCAATGGAGCGTCCGCGCAGCACGCCTTCGGGAAGCTTACCCTCCCAGCCCCGTCCCCAAACCGCCAGCTCAGCACCGGCATTGAGCGCATACTCAACCACCGGACGTGGTGCGTAGTCTCGACGGTTGCCCACAAAAAGCACATTGGTGGCAAACCGAGGCTCCGCCTGCGCTGTGTTGCAGATTTCGGGATCTGTGCATTGCGGCAAGTAGCTTGCAGGGAGGCCACGCTCGGCCAGCATGTCAGCAAACCCCCTGGATGCGACGAAAATGTGCTCGGCCTCTGACAACTCCGCTTCCGTCAAACTGTCTGGTTGCGAAATGACCCAAAGGAAGAACGGGCGCTTTGATAGCGCGCGGTAGGGATGACTTCCGCGAATGACCAAATCGATTTCGCGTCGGAACGACAGCCGGCTGGGGACGTGCAGGCGTCCCTTCCGCTTTGCCCGACTGAGAAACTCAAACCTGATATCGCGTCCAGCTCGCGTGAGCGCCCTGCCGAGCGCTGACGCGAAAAACCAGTCCCCCCAACTGCGACCGGGCCGCGGCCGCGGGCAGGGTAAGAGCAAGCGTATGGGCATGGCCGTCGTCATTGGGGCAACCGAAAAAGACGTTTGAGGCGTCGGCGGCGTTGTCTCCGTCGGTCAAGTTTCTGGGAGTCTCTCCAAGACGTCAGGAAATCCCTGCGCGCAGTCTCTGCCAATGCGCGCTCCTCCTCCAAGCGGGCCTTCCACTCCGCTCCGGCCAGTTTTGAGAACGCAACTTCACTCCTCATCTCATCTGCCGCGAGTATCTCAGCCCGCTTAAGAACAGATGTAAGCAGCGGGTCGAGAAAGAAGCGGCTGCGCAATTCCTCTGGCATCCCGACGGCAAACCGATCCGCTTCGGCAAATCCCGAGAGCAATTCTGCGGCCAGCACCTCGGCTTCGCGTGGGTTGCGCATACATCGGCCAGAGAAGTTTGCCTCCGCCGCAGCCTCGAAATTGTCGTGCGATAACCAGCCTGGCCCCCCAAATCGGTCGTAGCAGAACACGGGCACCCGGGCGGCCAACGCGTATTGCACAGTCTTCCCAATGGAAACGACCGCGTCTATTCCATCGAAATCTGTGGGGGAAATCCGTCGGGGCGTATCCTTGCGCCCCACTCTTACTACCGCGACCCCGGCCTTCTCCAGATGGCGCAAAGCATGGCGCATCTCTGTCGGTACGTGGTTTGACACGCACAACAGTCGGCGCAACGCTTCACGGGGCGGGCGTTCCCCCCGTTGAAAGCTCGCCGGTGCCGGATTTGGAAAAACCTCTGCCCTGGCTTCGAGGTCAGGGTCATGGTTCACAAGCGCTGAGCGGGTCTCCGGGCTGTTTGTCAGGATGATATCGCCAAAGGCTTTTTCGAAATGTGGCCCTGGCACTTCGAGCGGAGCGTATGGAGACAGATGATTAAAAACAAAAACCGGGAAAGCGCCACGCTTTGGAACGGGCTTTTCGAATAAGCGTGCAAACACCGAGTGCTGGCAGTAGACGAGATCGTGCTGCCATAGGTTCACATCCTCCGGCCTATCCGTAACTGTGACCCCCCGCTCCAGAAGGGGGCCAGCAAGTTCTGAGGATATGGCATTAGTAAACAAGGTTACGTCAAAGCCCCGATCACGAAAAGCTTCGGCAAATTCCGTCGCAACCATTTCCGAACCTGCCCAACGGGCAAACTGGTTGGTCGCAATGAGGACGGAACAAAGCGTCATGTCTCACAGCAAACGGATTGCTGCACCAGATGTCTGGGCAGTCCGACAAGTGGCAGCACACGTCATGAACTTACGGGCCAAAGCGCGCACCGCAGGTTTCGATGCGCGCAATTGGAAGACGCATGCCCTTGGACACTCATCTTTAGTAGACCCGGGCCTTCGGCGCGATCTTCTTGAGGTCGATGCCGCCCTCGTTATGCCCCAGAAGCGGGTTGAGGTGCACGGGACGTGTGTCCAGGTCCACTTTGCCGTTCACATAGGACAGGGAGTGGACGCGCCAGTTCTCGTCGTCGCGATCCGCGTAATCCTCATGGGCGTGGGCGCCACGGCTCTCCTTGCGGGCCTCGGCGGAAACGATGGTCGCCAGCGCGTTCGGCATCAGGTTGGTGAGCTCGAGCGTCTCCATGAGGTCGGAATTCCAGACCATTGAGCGGTCGGTGACCTGGATGTCATCGACCTTGCCCGCCACGCCGTACATCTTCTCGACACCCTCGGCGAGGGTCTTGTCGGTGCGGAAGACGGCCGCGTCGGCCTGCATGGTTTTCTGCATCTCGAGGCGCAGCTCGGCGGTCGAGACCGTGCCTTTGGCATGACGCAGACCGTCGAAGCGCCCGAGGGCCGCATCCACGGAAGACTGGTTGAGGGTCGGGTTGGCGGAGTTCGGATCCACCACCTGGCCCGCCTTGATCGCCGCCGCACGGCCGAAGACCACGAGGTCGATCAGGGAGTTGGAGCCGAGGCGGTTCGCCCCATGCACCGAGGCGCAGCCCGCCTCGCCCACGGCCATCAGGCCCGGCGCGATCCGGTCGGGCTCGTCGGCGGTCGGGTTCAGCACTTCACCCCAGTAGTTCGTGGGAATGCCGCCCATGTTGTAATGCACCGTGGGCAGAACCGGGATCGGCTCCTTGTTCACATCCACACCTGCAAAGATCCGCGCGCTTTCGGAGATGCCCGGCAGACGCTCGGCCAGGGTATCCGGCGGCAGGTGGTTCAGGTGCAAATGGATATGGTCGCCCTCGGCGCCCACACCGCGGCCTTCGCGGATCTCCATGGTCATGCAGCGTGAGACCACATCGCGCGAGGCGAGGTCCTTGTAGGTCGGCGCGTAGCGCTCCATGAAGCGCTCGCCTTCGGAGTTGGTCAGATAACCGCCTTCGCCGCGCGCGCCTTCGGTGATCAGGCAGCCTGCGCCGTAAATCCCGGTCGGGTGGAACTGCACGAACTCCATGTCCTGCAGGGGCAGACCCTGCCGCGCGACCATGCCGCCTCCGTCACCGGTGCAGGTATGGGCCGACGTGGCCGAGAAATAGGCCCGGCCATAGCCGCCCGTGGCCAGCACGGTCATCTTGGCGTTAAACACGTGGATCGTGCCATCGTCGAGCTTCCAGCAGACCACGCCCTGACACTGCCCGTCTTCGGACATGATCAGATCGATGGCGAAGTACTCGATGAAGAACTCGGCGTTGTTCTTGAGCGACTGACCATAGAGCGTGTGCAGGATCGCGTGGCCGGTCCGGTCCGCAGCAGCACAGGTGCGCTGCACCGGCGGGCCTTCGCCGAACTCGGTGGTGTGGCCGCCGAAGGGACGCTGATAGATCTTGCCCTCTTCGGTGCGCGAGAAGGGCACGCCGTAATGTTCCAGCTCGTAGACCGCCTTGGGGGCTTCGCGGGCGAGATATTCCATCGCGTCCGTATCGCCGAGCCAGTCGGAGCCCTTGACGGTGTCATACATGTGCCACTGCCAGTGGTCCGGGCCCATATTGCTCAGGCTCGCGGCGATGCCCCCCTGGGCCGCCACCGTGTGGGAGCGGGTCGGAAACACCTTGGAGATACAGGCCGTGCGCAGCCCTTGCTCAGCCATGCCGAGCGTCGCGCGGAGGCCAGCGCCCCCGGCCCCGACGACCACGACGTCATAGTTATGCGTCTCGTATTCGTATGCAGACATTAAGGTCTCCTCGGGATCACAGGGCGAGCCGGGCAATGGCGAAGAGGCCAGTGGCCATCGCGCCGTAGCTCACGCAGGTCATTGCAATAATCAGCGCCTTCCGGGTCGTACCCTGGGCGTAGTCCTCGATCGCAACGGTCACGCCGTGGCGGAAATGGTCGAACCCCACCACCAGCATCAGCGCGGTCACGATGGCCGGGAAGGGCCGCGAAAGATAGGCGATCACTTCTTCATAGGGTGCGCCGACGACGCTCCCGAAGGTGAAGAGGAAGAGCGGCACGAGGATCACGAGCCCGACGGAGCTCACCTGCATGTGCCAGTGATGTTCGGTCCCGGTCTTGGCAGAGCCCAGTCCGGCGGCGCGTTTGCGGTCGGTCATAAATGCCATATCAGCCTCCCTCAGAGCGCGATAACGGTGATCAGGGTGAGCACGACAGAGCCGCCGATCACCATGTATCCCATGGCGTAGGCATCCTTGAGCTCGAACCCGTAACCCGCATCCCAAACGAGATGCCGGATGCCCGCGAGGGCGTGGTACCAGAGCGCCCAGATCGAGCCGAAGAAGACCAGCTTGCCGAACCAGGAGGTCACGATCCCATCGACGAAGGCGAAGTATTCAGGACCCGCTGCAGCACCCAGCAACCACCAGACGCAGAGCAACGCCCCGACCAGCAATGCGTTGCCTGTGATCCGGGTCAGGATCGAGGTGACCGAGGTCAGCTCCGGCCGATAGATCTGAATATGCGGGGACAGGGGCCGGTCCCCCCGGTTCACGTCTGCCATAGCGGCACCTCATGCTTGTCCTGGCGAATGGGATCTTTGCAGATATGCATAAAGAGTTTTGAGGCCCTGTCACGGCCTGACACTGTCACGATCCGGGTTTCCGGCGCGGTTATTTGGCGCAACCAGAGGGATTCTGGCGATTTGTGATCACGCGCCACAAAAGTGTGATCACAATAAGCGCACCCCGCCCAAGCCCTGACCCAGAATCGGTTTTTTCCCGCCTTTTTCGCCACCTGCGCCAAGTTGTGGTCGGCAGATCCTGAATCCGTGCTACATTCTGTCGCAGAGAATATGGGATAAGGAGCCCCTGATGTCGATCACTCGCAGCTTTGCCCTCGCCCTTGTCGGCGCCGCGGCCTTCGCCACGATGACCCCGAGCCTCGCAATAGCGCAGTCTTACGAGAACCAGCTCAAGGCCCGGCAAGGCCAGTTCCGGCTGATTGCGCTGAATATTGGCGTGCTCGGCGGAATGGCCCGGGGGAACGTGCCCTATGACGCCGAGGCGGCCCAGGCCGCGGCGGACAATCTCGTCGCCGTTGCCTCGCTCCACCAGGGGGCGATGTGGCCGGAAGGATCGGACAGCATGAGCATCGACGGCACCCGCGCCATGCCCTCCATCTGGGAAGACAACGCGGATTTCCTGTCCAAGTGGCAGGACGTGGCCACGGCTGCCGAAGGTCTCGCCGCTGTCGCGGGCGATGGTCAAGCCGCGCTCGGCCCGGCGCTTGGGCCTCTGGGCGCGACCTGCAAGTCCTGCCACGAGGCGCATCGCGCGCCGGAAAGCTAAGCGCAGGCGATGGGACGTCTTTTCGGGATCGCCCTGCTGCTCATCGCGGCGGGGGTGTCTCTGGGCCTCTTTCTGACGCGCGCGACCCCGCTGGATGAGGCCGCGCTCGAGGGGCTGACCGGCGATCCTGTCGCTGGCGCTCAGGTGTTTCACGCCGCGGGCTGCGCGTCCTGTCACGCGGCCCCCGGCGCCAAGGGCGAGGATCGTCTGGTCCTCGCCGGGGGGCAGCGCTTCGCTTCGCCTTTCGGGACCTTCGTGGCGCCCAATATCTCGCCGGATCCCGAGGCCGGGATCGGCGGTTGGTCCGAGCTCGACTTCGCCTCGGCGGTGATGAGAGGCGTGTCGCCGGACGGCATGCATTATTTCCCGGCCTTCCCCTTCACGGCCTACGCTCTGATGGAGCGGCAGGACGTGGCGGACCTCTGGGCCTATATGGCCACGCTCCCCCCGAGCACCGCGCCCAGCGCGCCACACGAGCTTGGCTTTCCTTTCAATATCCGGCGCAGCGTGGCGGTCTGGAAACTGCTGAACGGGCCATCGGACTGGGTGCAGCCCGCCGGCGACACACCGCGCGGGCGCTACCTCGTGGAGGCTTTGGCCCATTGCGCCGAATGCCACACGCCCCGCGACAGCCTCGGACGTCTCGAAACGGCGCGTTGGATGGCCGGGGCCCCGAACCCGTCGGGTCAGGGCAAGATCCCGGGGATCACCCCGGCCCAGCTCGACTGGTCTGCCGGGGACATCGCCTACTATCTGGAAACCGGCTTCACCCCCGATTTCGACTCGGCTGGCGGGCATATGGCCTCTGTGATCACAAACATGGCGCAGCTGCCCGCCGAGGATCGCAACGCCATCGCCGCCTATGTGAAAGCTCTCCCTCCGGTAGAGTGACAGGGCTGCGAACCGGCGAAGCTTTGCCAAAAGATCCGCGCGCAGCCTTGTGCGCGGGCCTGGCACGCCCATGTGATGAAGAGCCCCCCCACATGCCTAAGGAACTCACATATGTCCGAGCAAACACCTGATCCCGCAAAGACCTCCTCCACGCAGGGCCAAGACCTGATGGCGAAACTCAAAGCCCCGATGACGGTCACGCTGCCCACATGGGCGTTCGGCGCGGCCGGTCTGGTCGGTTTCCTGTTGCTGATCGCCGCGCTCGATTGATCGAAACGCCCCGCTCGGACCCCGGGCGGGGCGCGTCGCTCAGAGCGGCATGAGCGCCCAGTAATCGAGGTCCAGCAGAACTCCCGGCAGATACTTGCCGTTCTCGCCCTTAAGTTCCCCGACCGAACCGTCTTTTGTCGCCACAAGGCGCAGCCGGATCGCCCCCACACCGGGCGCGGCGGTCTCGGCCTTGTCGAGAACCTCGGACCAGCACTTCACCGTATCCCCCGAGAAACAGGGGTTCGCATGGGCCCCGGCATTCAGCCCGACGACCATCTGCGCATTGGCCAGACCGTTGAAGCTGAGCGTGCGCGCCATGGAAATGACGTGACCGCCATAGATCAGCCGCTGACCATCGGGGCGGAAAGTGGCGTCGAAATGCACCTTGGCCGTGTTCTGCCACAGGCGGGTGGCCTGCATATGCTCGGCCTCTTCGATGGTCACCCCGTCCACATGGTCGATGATCTCGCCCACCTCGTAATCGCCCCAACGGTGCAGCTCCCCCGCGAGATCGAAATCATAGCCTGTGAAATCGAGCCCCTCGGGGATCACGAGATCCGCTGCCGGAACCGTCTTCGCGAGATCCGGGATCACCGTCTCGGGCGCGGGCGCGTCCGGGTTCGCTTTGCGCACCATCACCCAGCGGACATATTCCAGCACCGTCTCATCGCGCTGGTTCAACCCTTTGGTCCGGACATAGACCACGCCGGATTTACCGTTCGAGTTCTGTTTCAGCCCGATCACCTCGGAGACCGAGCGCAGCGTATCGCCCGGATAGACCGGCTTCAGAAACCGCCCCTCACCATAGCCCAGATTGGCCACCGCATTCAGCGAGACATCCGGCACGGTCTTGCCAAAGACGATGTGGAACGCCGCGAGATCGTCCAGCGGGCTCGCCGAGAGGCCGCTCGCCTGGGCAAACGCATCGGAAGAATAGAGCGCATGGCGTGCCGGATAGAGCATGTGGTAGAGCGCGCGCTCCCCACCGGAGACCGTCCGCGGCACCGCGTGGGTCAACACCTGACCCAGCGCATAGTCTTCGAAAAAGCGGCCCGCATTGGTTTTGGCCATCATTGGTCTCCTAGTTTCATCTCGGAACTGTAGGGGGTGTCGATCTCCTTGATGACCGCCTGACCGCAGCGCATGACGCCATGTGCGGCATCAAAGGCGTAGGTCGGATCACCATGGAGGTCCCAGCCCTTGGACAGCGCCTCCGAGACCTTGTGGCAGAAGGCCGAGGTGTCGTCCTCGGTCAGGAAGCGGTAGATCTTCATGGGCTCAGGCTCCGAAGGGCGAGACGCCGAGCCAGGCATGGATGCCCGCGATCAGCACGTAGAGCACCACTGTGATCACAGCGAGGCGGATGGTTGTCTTGGTGCCGGCCTTCTCCGGAGCGGTCCAGCTCGGCTCCGCCTTGTTGATCAGGATGACCGAGCCCACGGCCCAGCCCAGAAGCCCGCCAAAGAGCAGGATCGATGCGAGATCCCCATTCACCAGCAGATGCGCAAAAGCCCAGATCTTGACCGCCAGAAGCTGCGGATGCCGGGTCCGGTAGGCAGGCCAGGCCTTGGCGCCCTTGGCCGCGCTGGACCCGTACACCCAGAGGGCCAGCAACATCAGCGCGTTGTTGACGTGGGTCAGGAACGCCGGCGGATACCAGACGGAGATGAACTCCGCCCCCCGATAGCCGAAGATCATCAGCACGAGCGCGGCCACGATCGCGACAGCGACCACCCCCCGGCCCATATCGCCCATGGCAGCGCGCTGCTCGGGCATCAAACGCTTGAAATAATGGGCGCTCGTCCAGAGGACGAGACCGGCGATCAGAAGGACAAAGGACATGGCTTACTCCGCGGCGATGGCTTGGATTGCCTCCGCTTTTGCCAGAAGTTGCCGCGCGGTGGCAACGTGAAGGTTCTCGACGATCTTGCCATCGACAACGGCCACGCCCTGCCCGCTCGCCTCGGCCTCTTCAAAGGCGATGATCTGCCGATTTGCCAGGTCCAGTTCAGCCTCCGAGGGGGCGAAGGCGCTGTTGGCCACGGCGATCTGTGCGGGATGGATCAGCGTCTTGCCGTCAAAGCCCATATCCCGGCCCTGATCGCATTCGGCCTTGAGACCGGCTTCATCCTTGAACGCATTATACACGCCGTCGACCGCGACCAGACCGTAAGCCCGCGCCGCCAGCAGGCACAGACCGAGCCCCGTCTGCATGGGCAGGCGGTCGGCGCGGAAGCGGCTGTCGAGTTCCTTGGCCAGATCGTTGGTCCCCATCACGAACCCCGCCATGCGCGGCGCTGCGGCAATCTCGGCCGCGTTCAACATCCCCAGCGGGGTCTCCATCATGGTCCAGATCGTCGTCTCGGCGGTTTCGGGGCGCGCATCGAGCTTCGCGGCGAGCGCTTCGACATCCGCGGCGCTGTTCACCTTGGGCAGCAGGACCGCCTCGGGCTTGGCGGCGGCCACCACATCGAGATCGGCCAGCCCCCACTCGGTGTCAAACCCGTTCAAACGCACGATTTTTGCCCGCGCGCCGTAGTCTTTCTCGGCGAGGGTCTCGGCCAGGAGATGCCGGGCATTCTCCTTCTCCTCGACGGCCACGGCATCCTCGAGATCGAAGATGATCGCATCCACGGGCAGGGTCTGGGCCTTTTCGAGCGCGCGGGCCTTGGAGGCGGGAATATACAGAACAGAACGGTAAGGGCGCGCACGGTGATCCATGATTCTCTCCAATGACAAACTTGGCGGAAAGAACCCCAGAGAGAGAAATTTTGCAAGAAAGTTTCTTCTGCGCCGCAGAAATGCAGAAAGGTCAATAGCTTGGACATAATTGCTGCAGGTGCGAAAAGGTCGCACGCTGCATTAACACGTTTTGAGGTATTCTATGGGCACGATAGCTCTATGCGTCGGACTTTGGAGGGATGCGCAATCCGCCCAGGATTGCACGACATAAGCGGGTAGTCCGGCATGGCTTAACCACTAAAACGGGTCTCGGGTTTTCCGGGGCACGGAAGGAAAGGTAGACCCATGAAGACCCAATTGAAGACGCTGTCCCTTGGCCTGATGACGACCCTGGTTCTCTCCGGCGCAGCACTGGCACAAGCCGCCCCCTCCCCGTGTGCTGAACGTGACAAGGTCGTGAGCCGACTGACCTCCAATTATGGCGAAACGGTTCGGAGCATGGGGCTCGGCGCGAATAACGGCGTGATGGAGGTGTTTGCCTCCGACGAAACCGGCACCTGGACGATCACGGTCACCATGCCGAACGGCCAGACCTGCCTGATCGCCTCTGGCCAAGCCTTCGAAGGCGCCGCCGTGATGGCCAAGATCGCCCCGGGCGACGACGTCTGAGCCGACATCCCGCGCCGCGGTGCAGCGGCGCGACTGGCCTGTTCACCCTGTAAGTATGCCCTGCGCTGCAGCGTTTTCTGCGGCGCAGCCCACCCTCCGGGTCCAGACTCCCGCCTCCCTGCCCTTGGGAATCGCCCGTTTCGGCCTGTTTTCAGGACCAATCGGCGCTTTTGTATGCAACGGCACACAGACTGCGCGATGGGTCGCACCTGAGCCCTTGATCAGATAATCACCAGTTTTCCGACTCTTAGCCGCGCAAGACCGCGCGGTACGGGCGTTGGGGCGTTCCGCCGCGCGGCACTTCCCTTGTAAGGCCATGCTGCAGCCGCTAGGCACGCAGCGAAGATCAACGAAAGCCGGAGACTTATCCATGGCCCGACCCAAGATCGCCCTCATCGGCGCTGGTCAGATCGGTGGCACCCTTGCCCACCTCGTCGCACTCAAGGAACTCGGAGATGTCGTTTTGTTCGATATCTCGGATGGCATCCCGCAGGGCAAGGCGCTCGACATCGCCGAGAGCGGTCCGGTCGAAGGTTTCGACGCCGCGCTGAAAGGCACCACCGACTACGCGGATATCGCAGGCGCAGATGTCTGCATCGTGACCGCCGGTGTGCCGCGCAAGCCGGGCATGTCCCGCGACGACTTGCTGGGCATCAACCTCAAGGTCATGAAATCTGTGGGCGAAGGCATTGCCGCGAACGCGCCCGACGCCTTCGTGATCTGCATCACCAACCCGCTCGACGCGATGGTCTGGGCGCTGCAGCAGTTTTCGGGCCTTCCGAAAGAGAAAGTCGTCGGCATGGCCGGCGTTCTCGACGCAGCCCGCTTCCGCCACTTCCTGTCAGTGGAATTCGACGTGTCCATGAAAGACGTCACCGCCTTCGTTCTGGGCGGCCATGGCGACACCATGGTGCCGCTGACCCGCTATTCCACCGTGGCGGGTATCCCGCTCCCGGATCTGGTGAGCATGGGCTGGACCAGCCAGGAGAAGCTCGACGCGATCGTGCAGCGCACCCGTGACGGTGGCGCCGAGATCGTCGGCCTGTTGAAAACCGGCTCGGCCTTCTACGCCCCTGCCGCCTCGGCCGTCGAGATGGCAGAAGCCTATCTCAAGGACCAGAAGCGTCTTCTGCCCTGCGCCGCCTATTGCGACGGCGAGTTCGGTCTCGAGAAGATGTATGTGGGCGTGCCCACCGTGATCGGCGCCAATGGCATCGAAAAGGTCGTGGACATCAAGCTCAGCAAGGACGAGCAGGTCATGTTCGACAACTCCGTCAACGCCGTCAAAGGCCTGATGGAAGCCTGCAAGGGCATCGACGACAGCCTGTCCTGATCGCGCAGCGCATTCAGACACCGGGCGACGCATGATCCCATGCGTCGCCTTTTTCATGCCCGCGGCCCATGCCGGGGCCGTTTGGTACAAGGGCCTGACGACGGGCCCCGAATCGCCAACAGCCTTCCATCTGCTTAATGGATTTTAATTTGTGATCACACTTTTTCAGGGTGTGATCACAAATGTCGAAAAAAGACCCTATGCGGCGAAATGGCGTTTTGCCCCCCTACCTGCCTGTGCAACACCCGAGGAAATACAAGCAGAACGGGACAGTTTCATGAACATTCATGAGTACCAGGCGAAAGCCCTCCTTCGCAGCTACGGCGCTCCGGTATCGGATGGTCGTGTGGTCTTGAAGGCCGAAGATGCCAAGACCGCCGCAGGCGAAATGGATGGGCCGCTTTGGGTGGTCAAGGCGCAGATCCACGCCGGTGGACGCGGCAAAGGCTCCTTCAAGGAAGCCGATGCCGGTGAAAAGGGCGGTGTCCGTCTCGCCAAATCCGTCGAAGAAGCCGCCGAAGAAGCCAAGAAAATGCTGGGCCGCACGCTGGTGACCCACCAGACCGGCCCGGTGGGCAAGACCGTCAACCGGATCTATATCGAAGACGGCTCCGGCATCGAGACCGAGCTTTACCTCGCGCTGCTCGTGGACCGTGGCACCTCGCGGATCTCCTTCGTCTGCTCCACCGAGGGCGGCATGGATATCGAAGAAGTCGCGGCCTCCACCCCGGAGAAAATCCTCTCCTTCGCCGTCGATCCGGCCACGGGCTACCAAGCCTATCACGGTCGCCGCATCGCCTTCGCGCTCGGTCTGACCGGCGCGCAGGTCAAGCAATGCGTCAAGCTCATGGGCCAGCTCTACAAGTGCTTCGTCGAGAAGGACATGGAGATGCTCGAGATCAACCCGCTGATCGTGACCGATGGCGGCGATCTGAAATGCCTCGACGCCAAGATGGGCTTTGACGGCAACGCGGTCTACCGCCACCCGGACATCGCCGAGCTGCGCGACGAGACCGAGGAGGACCCCAAGGAGCTTGCCGCGTCCAAGTATGACCTGAATTACATCGCGCTGGACGGCGAGATTGGCTGCATGGTCAACGGTGCGGGCCTCGCCATGGCGACGATGGATATCATCAAGCTCTACGGCTCCGAGCCTGCGAACTTCCTCGATGTGGGCGGTGGCGCCACCAAAGAGAAAGTGACCGAAGCCTTCAAGATCATCACGTCCGACCCGCAGGTCAAAGGCATCCTCGTGAACATCTTCGGTGGCATCATGCGCTGCGATGTGATCGCCGAGGGCGTTGTGGCCGCGGTCAAGGAAGTGGGCCTGCAGGTGCCGCTGGTCGTCCGTCTCGAAGGGACGAATGTCGAGCAGGGCAAGGAGATCATTAACACCTCCGGCCTTAACGTCATCGCCGCCGAGAACCTCAAGGACGGCGCCGAGAAGATCGTGGCAGCCGTCAAGGGCTGACCCAGTTGACCGCCGCGCGCCCGCCTGGGGCGCGTGGCACCCCCGCTGCGAGACGGACCACGTCCGATGATGATCCACGCCTCTGATTTCTCTGCCGAGACGCATGCTTGCGGCCTGCTGGCCACGTGCCATGCGACCCGCGCCGCGCGTTTTGCACCGGCCCGGTCGCATCGCGGGGCAATCGGGGATGCGCGGGAGCTCGTACTGCAACACCGTTCGTCCGGCGACGGGCTGAGGACGTGAACATGCGCCTGTCGTCTCTCCTCTTTCCTCTTTCGGCGATGATTTCCGGCATGATTTTTGCCGCCCCGCAGATCCCTGCGCGCACGCTCACCTTTGAGGATGCCGCCCGGATCAACCTGCAGGAGGCCGCCGAGATCTGCTTTGCCCCCGTGGCCAGCAATGACGAGATCATCGAAGGGTTCCGGGCCGCCGGGTTCATCGAGACCGTGCGCAACGACCCGCGCAACACCGGCAAGACCTACACTTTCAGCGCCCCGTCCGAGACCGTGGTGGCCGAGGTCTATTCCGGCGACAGGCCGGACCGTTGCGCCGTGGCGACCCGCGCCGTGGGCGTGCAGGAGGCCTCGGCGATCCTCGACGCGCTCGTGCCCGGTTTCTACCCCGAGTTCATCCGCAAGCTGACGCGCGGCGGGCTCTCGGTCGTCACGGGCGAGCAGATCAGCTGCGTGAATTTCGAGGACCCCGACAATCCGATCGGGCGCTATTTCAGCACCCGCAGCGCCCTCACCGATGCCTGTGTCGATGACGGCACGAGCATCCTGTTTTCCGCCTATCGCTCATGAGGACCTGCCGATGATCCGCATGCCCTCCGCGACCCGCGCATATCAGGCTCTCTCCCGGAGCCAGACCCGCACGATCACGCGACACCCGATGTCGCGACCAATGAAATAAACGACCCGAAGGACACCCAATGGCCGTACTTATCGACGAAAACACCAAAGTCATCTGCCAGGGCTTCACCGGCAGCCAAGGCACCTTCCACTCCGAGCAGGCCATTGCCTATGGGACGAAGATGGTCGGCGGCGTCACCCCCGGCAAAGGCGGGATGACCCATCTCGACCTGCCTGTGTTCAACTCGGTCCATGAGGCCAAGCATGTCACCGAGGCCAATGCGACCGTGATCTACGTGCCGCCGCCCTTCGCCGCGGATTCGATCCTCGAGGCGATCGACGCCGAGATGGAAGTGATCGTCTGCATCACCGAAGGCATCCCGGTGCTCGACATGATGAAGGTCAAGCGCGCGCTCGAGGGGTCCTCCTCGCGGCTGATCGGCCCGAACTGCCCCGGTGTGATCACGCCGGATGCCTGCAAGATCGGCATCATGCCCGGCCATATCCACAAGCGCGGCTCCGTGGGCGTTGTGTCCCGCTCCGGCACGCTGACCTATGAGGCGGTCAAGCAGACCACCGATGTGGGCCTCGGCCAGTCGACCTGCGTCGGCATCGGCGGCGACCCGATCAAAGGGACCGAGCATCTCGACGTGCTCGAGTGGTTCCTCGCGGATGACGAGACCGAGAGCATCATCATGATCGGCGAAATCGGTGGGTCCGCCGAAGAGGAAGCCGCCCAGTTCCTCGCCGACGAGAAGAAGAAGGGCCGCTGGAAGCCGACCGCAGGCTTCATCGCAGGCCGCACCGCCCCTCCGGGCCGTCGCATGGGCCATGCCGGTGCGATCGTCGCAGGCGGCAAAGGTGGTGCCGAAGACAAGATCGAAGCCATGCAGAGCGCAGGCATCGTGGTGGCCGAAAGCCCCGCGGGTCTGGGCGAAGCGGTTCTCAAGGCCATCGAGAACGGCTGATACAGCAAGTTCAGGTCCCGGCGGAGCGCCGCAGAGCGCGCCGGGGCCTGCACCGTCCAACACTCTTCGAGGGGGGATCCCATGACCGACCAAAGCCCGAACGATGTTTTTCATGCCTCCTCGTTTATGCAGGGGCACAATGCCGAGTATCTCGAGCAGCTCTATGCCCAGTATGCCAACGACCCCAATGCGGTCGATGCGGCCTGGGCCGAGTTCTTTCGCGCGCTTGGGGATGCCGAACTGGATGTGAAGGCCGAGGCGGCAGGTCCGTCCTGGGCGCGCGGTGACTGGCCGCCCGCCCCGAGCGATGATCTCACCGGTGCGCTGACCGGCGAATGGCCCGCCCCGGCCCCGACCGAGGTCAAGGCCGCCGGCAAGAAGATCGCCGCCAAGGCCGCCGACAAGGGTGTCGAGGTCACCGACGAGCAGATCAAGCGCGCCGTGCTCGACAGTATCCGCGCCCTGATGATCATCCGCGCCTACCGGATCCGGGGCCACCTCGTGGCCGATCTCGATCCGCTGAAGATGCGCAACCAGACGCCCCATCCGGAGCTGGATCCCAAGACCTACGGCTTTGCCGAGGCAGATATGGATCGCCCGATCTTCATCGACAACGTGCTGGGCCTGCAGATCGCCTCCATGCGCCAGATCATCGAGATCGTGAAGCGCACCTATTGCGGCACCTTCGCTCTGCAATACATGCACATCTCCAACCCCGAAGAGGCCGCCTTCCTGAAAGAGCGGATCGAGGGTCTGGGCAAAGAGGTGCAGTTCACCCGCGAGGGCCGCAAGGCCATCCTGAACAAGCTGGTCGAGGCCGAGGGCTTCGAGAAGTTCCTCCATGTGAAATACATGGGCACCAAGCGCTTCGGCCTCGACGGCGGCGAATCCCTCGTCCCGGCCATGGAGCAGATCATCAAGCGCGGCGGCAATCTGGGCGTCAAGGAGATCATCATCGGCATGCCCCACCGGGGCCGTCTGTCGGTGCTGGCCAATGTGATGTCCAAGCCCTATCGCGCGATCTTCAACGAATTCCAGGGCGGCTCGTTCAAACCCGAGGATGTGGATGGCTCCGGCGATGTGAAATACCACCTCGGTGCCTCGGCGGACCGGGAGTTCGACGGCAATTCCGTGCACCTGTCGCTGACTGCCAACCCCTCGCATCTCGAGGCGGTGAACCCGGTGGTTCTGGGCAAGGCCCGGGCCAAGCAGGACCAGCTGGGCGATGTGGATCGCACGGCCTGCCTGCCGATCCTGCTGCACGGGGATGCGGCCTTTGCTGGCCAAGGCGTCGTGGCCGAGTGCTTTGCGCTATCGGGCCTGCGCGGTCATAAGACCGGTGGCACGATCCACATCGTGGTGAACAACCAGATCGGCTTCACCACGGCACCCCATTTCAGCCGCTCCAGCCCCTATCCCACGGATAACGCGCTGGTGGTCGAGGCCCCGATCTTCCATGTGAATGGCGACGATCCGGAGGCAGTGGTGCATGCCGCCAAGGTGGCCACCGAGTTCCGCCAGAAGTTCCACAAGGACGTGGTGCTCGACATCTTCTGCTATCGCCGCTTCGGGCATAACGAGGGCGATGAGCCCATGTTCACCAACCCGATCATGTACAAGGCGATCAAGAAGCAGAAGACCACGCTGCAGCTCTACACCGAGCGGCTGGTCAAGGACGGACTGATCCCCGAGGGCGAGATCGAGGACATGAAGGCCTCGTTCCAGGCCCATCTCAACGAAGAGTTCGAGGCCGGCAAGGAATACAAGCCGAACAAGGCCGATTGGCTCGACGGGCGCTGGTCCCATCTGCAGACCGACAAGGAAGATTACCAGCGCGGCCAGACCGCCATCAAACCCGAAACGATGGCCGAGGTTGGGGCCGCTCTGAGCCGGGCGCCGGAGGGCTTCCCGCTGCACAAGACGGTCGGGCGACTTCTGGAGACCAAGGCCAAGATGTTCGAAAGCGGCGAGGGCTTTGACTGGGCCACCGCCGAGGCGCTGGCATTCGGCTCGCTGCTCACCGAGGGGTACCCGGTGCGGCTGGCCGGTCAGGACAGTACGCGCGGGACCTTCTCGCAGCGTCACTCCGGCCTCGTGAACCAGGAAACCGAAGAGCGCTACTATCCGCTCAACAACATCCGCGAGGGTCAGTCGCGCTACGAGGTGATCGACAGCGCATTGAGCGAGTACGCGGTGCTCGGCTTCGAATATGGCTACTCGCTGGCAGAGCCGAACGCGCTGACCATGTGGGAAGCCCAGTTCGGCGACTTCGCCAATGGCGCGCAGATCATGTTCGACCAGTTCATCAGTTCGGGCGAGCGGAAATGGCTGCGGATGTCCGGTCTGGTCATGCTGCTGCCGCACGGGTTCGAGGGCCAGGGGCCGGAGCACTCTTCGGCACGGCTCGAGCGGTTCCTGCAGATGTCCGCCGAGGACAACTGGATCGTGGCCAACTGCACGACCCCGGCGAACTACTTCCACATCCTGCGTCGCCAGCTGCACCGGACTTTCCGCAAGCCGCTGGTCCTGATGACGCCGAAATCGCTCTTGCGGCACAAGCTCGCGGTGTCAACCGCCGCCGAGTTCACCACAGGATCGAGCTTCCACCGGGTGCTCTGGGATGACGCCCAGCAAGGCAATTCCGACACGCAGCTGGTCTCGGATGACAAGATCAAGCGGGTCGTGATCTGCTCGGGCAAGGTCTATTACGACCTGCTCGAAGAGCGGGACGCGCGCGGCATCGACGATGTCTACCTGCTGCGTCTGGAACAGTTCTATCCCTTCCCCGCCCTGGCGATGATGAAGGAGCTGGAGCGGTTCAAGGGCGCCGAGATCGTCTGGTGTCAGGAAGAGCCTAAGAACCAGGGCGGCTGGACCTTCGTCGAGCCGAATATCGAATGGGTGCTGAGCCGGATCGGCTCCAAGCACAGCCGTCCGGTCTATGCCGGGCGCTCGGCCTCGGCCTCGCCGGCAACCGGCCTCGCCAGCATGCACAAAGCACAACAAGCCGCGCTCGTGAACGAAGCGCTTACGATTGAGGGATAAGAATATGTCTGTAGAAGTCCGCGTCCCCACGCTGGGGGAAAGCGTCACCGAAGCGACGGTCGCCACCTGGTTCAAGAAGCCCGGGGATGCTGTTGCAGTCGACGAAATGCTCTGCGAGCTGGAAACCGACAAAGTGACCGTGGAAGTGCCCTCTCCTGCCGCCGGCACCTTGGCCGAGATCGTGGCCGAAGAAGGCACGACCGTCGGGGTCGACGCCCTGCTGGCCTCGATCGGTGAAGGCGCCGGTGCGGCCCCCGCCGAAGCGCCCGCTGCCGCGGCAGAGGCCGAGGCGCCAGCCGCTGGCGGAGGCGAGAGCGTGGATGTGATGGTTCCGACCCTGGGCGAAAGCGTCACCGAAGCCACGGTATCGACCTGGTTCAAGAAGGTCGGGGACACCGTCGCGCAGGACGAGATGCTCTGCGAGCTGGAGACTGACAAGGTTTCGGTCGAGGTGCCCTCCCCCGCTGCCGGCGTTCTGTCCGAGATCGTGGCCGCCGAAGGCACCACGGTCGACGCGACGGCCAAGCTGGCCGTGATCGGAGGGGCCGGCGCGGTCGCGGCACCTGCGGCACCGGCTCCCGCGCCGGCGGCGCCCACCGCCTCCGGCAAGGATGTCGAGGACGCGCCCTCGGCCAAAAAGCTGATGGCAGAAAACAACCTGTCCTCTGGCGATGTTCAGGGCACGGGCCGCGATGGCCGCGTCATGAAAGGCGATGTGCTCGCCGCCATGGCCGCACCCAAAGCCGCGGCCCCGGCCCCCGCCGCAGCCCCCCGCGCGCCCGTTGCCGCCGATGATGTTGCCCGCGAAGAGCGGGTGAAGATGACGCGTCTGCGTCAGACCATCGCCAAGCGCCTGAAGGACAGCCAGAACACCGCCGCCATGCTCACCACCTATAACGAGGTGGACATGACCGAGACCATGGCACTGCGGAAGGAATACAAGGACCTCTTCGAGAAGAAGCACGGCGTGCGCCTCGGCTTCATGTCCTTCTTCACCAAGGCCTGCTGCCACGCCCTGAAAGAGGTTCCTGAAGTCAACGCCGAGATCGATGGCACGGACATCGTCTACAAGAACTTCGTCCATATGGGCATCGCCGCTGGCACGCCCACGGGCCTCGTGGTGCCCGTGATCCGCGACGCGGACCGGATGAGTTTTGCCGAGATCGAAGGCGCCATCGCCGAGAAGGGCAAGCGCGCACGGGACGGGAAGCTGTCCATGGCGGAGATGCAGGGCGGAACCTTCACGATCTCCAACGGCGGTGTCTACGGCTCGCTCATGTCCTCGCCGATCCTGAACCCTCCGCAATCGGGCATCCTCGGCATGCACAAGATCCAGGACCGCCCGATGGTCATCAATGGCGAGATCAAGATCCGCCCGATGATGTACCTCGCGCTCAGCTACGACCACCGGATTGTGGACGGCAAGGGCGCCGTGACCTTCCTCGTGCGCGTCAAGGAAGCGTTGGAAGATCCGCGACGTCTGTTGATGGACCTGTAAGAAACCAAGCCCCGGCGTTTCGCCGGGGCAGCCTCGAACCCTTTGGGACGCTCGCATGTCGCTGACCCTGACAGCATTGAGGTGGATGATCGCTCTGGCGATTTTTGCGCTGGCTGTCCGCGTTTTCGCGGCCTCCTTTCGTGAGGCGACGGCGGCTCAAGTCACCATTTCAACAGCAAACGTCGCCATTCTTTGGGGCTTCTTGGTTGCGCTCAAAAGACCAGTAAAGTGGGTTGCCTATGTCGCGCTACCGCTGAGCATCTTGGATGTGTTCAGAGCTATGTCCGGTGGCTTCGTCCCAAAAAACGCACTGAACATGGTCGATGCGATTTTCTCGTTTGTCGCCGCATGTGGTCTGGTGATCTGGATGGGTGAACAACGAAAGGTTTCTGTCCGATGACCCCCGAACTCACCGTCCTGGCCCTCGCGGGCTTGCTTCAAGTTGTTCAGTTCGTTCTGTACTCCGTTACAGCGAACCTTCAGGTTGGGCCCCAAAAGGCCATGTCTCCCCGCGACGAGCCGATCCATCTGACCGGGATCGCGGGGCGATTTCAGCGCGCGATGAACAACCATTTCGAAGGGCTTGTCCTCTTCACCATCGCGGTGGTCGTGGTCACGCTCGGCGAGCAATCCACGCCCTTCACCGCCCTCTGCGCCCATACTTACCTGATCGCACGGATCCTCTATATCCCGGCCTATGCGCAGGGCCTTGCCCCGTGGCGCTCGGTGATCTGGTTTGTCGGCTTTGCCGCCACTGTCGCGATGCTTCTGGCGGCGCTCTTATGATTTCATTGTTCCCGAAATACTCCGGGGGAGTCGCATCGCGACGGGGGCAGCGCCCCCCCGACCCCGCCCGCCCCATGAAAGGACCTCTCCATGGCAAGCTATGACGTTATCATCATCGGTTCAGGCCCCGGCGGCTATGTCTGCGCCATCCGTTGCGCGCAGCTCGGCCTGAAAACCGCCTGCGTCGAAGGGCGCGAAACTCTGGGGGGTACCTGCCTGAATGTGGGCTGCATCCCGTCCAAGGCGCTGCTCCATGCCTCCCACCAGCTGCACGAGGCAGAGCATAACTTTGCCAAGATGGGCCTAAAGGTCGCGCCCAAGGTCGACTGGAAACAGATGCTCACCTACAAGGACGATGTGATCGGCCAGAACACCAAGGGCGTCGAATTCCTGTTCAAGAAGAACAAGATCGACTGGCTCAAGGGCTGGGGCTCGATCCCCGAGGCTGGCAAGGTCAAGGTCGGCGACGAGGTCCATGAGGCCAAGCACATCATCATCGCCTCGGGCTCCGAGGCGGCCTCGATCCCGGGCGCCGAGGTGACCATCGACGAGAAGGTCGTCGTGACCTCCACCGGTGCGCTTGAACTGGGCAAAATCCCCAAGCGGATGGTCGTGGTCGGCGGCGGCGTGATCGGGCTGGAGCTCGGATCCGTCTATGCGCGCCTCGGCACCGAAGTGTCGGTCATCGAGTTCATGGATGGCATCACCCCGGGTCAGGACATGGAAGTGGCGCGCCAGTTCCAGAAGATCCTGACCAAGCAGGGGCTGAAATTCATCTTGGGCGCTGCCGTGCAGAAAGTGACGGCCACCAAGACCAAGGCGACCGTCACCTACAAGCTGCGCAAGGATGACAGCGAGGAGAGCCTCGAAGCGGATGTGGTGCTCGTCTCCACGGGTCGCAAGCCCTACACTGCGGGGCTGGGCCTCGACGCGGTCGGCGTGCAGATGACCGATCGCGGCCAGATCGCCACCGATGGCAGCTACCGCACCAGCGTGGCGGGCATCTATGCGATTGGCGATGTGATCGATGGCCCGATGCTCGCGCACAAGGCCGAGGATGAAGGCATGGCCGTCGCCGAAATGATCGCCGGTCAGCACCCCCATGTGAACTATGATGTCATCCCGGGCGTGATCTACACCCATCCCGAGGTCGGCAGCGTCGGCAAGACCGAAGAGCAGCTCAAAGCCGAAGGCGTGGAGTACAAGGTCGGCAAGTTTTCCTTCATGGGGAACGGGCGGGCGAAGGCGAATTTCGCCGCCGAGGGCTTTGTCAAGCTGCTGGCGGATGCCAAGACGGATCGGATCCTCGGGGCCCATGTGATCGGTCCCATGGCAGGCGATCTGATCCACGAGGTTTGCGTGGCCATGGAATTTGGGGCCGCAGCCGAGGATCTGGCCCGGACCTGCCACGCGCATCCCACCTATTCCGAGGCCATGCGCGAGGCCGCCCTTGCCTGTGGCGACGGGGCGATCCACGCCTGAGCGATGCGAAAAACGACTAAAGACAAAGCCCCGCGCCATGGCGCGGGGCTTTGGATTTCTGGCCTCCGGCGGGGATATTTCCGGACTTAAGTCAGACCCGCTCAGACCGACAGGCAGATATACTTCATTTCGAGATACTCCTCGATCCCATGATGGGAGCCTTCGCGCCCCAGACCGGATTGCTTGATCCCACCAAAGGGCGCGCTCTCGGTCGAGATGATGCCCGTATTCACGCCGACAATGCCGTATTCCAGCGCTTCGGACACCCGGGTGATCCGGCCGATGTCACGGGCGTAGAAATAGCCAGCGAGACCGAAGATCGTGTCATTGGCCATGGCGATGGCCTCCGCATCGGTCTCGAACCGGAAAAGCGGGGCGACCGGGCCAAAGGTCTCTTCCTGCGCGACCTTCATCTCCTGGGTGACCCCGGTGACCACGGTCGGCGTGAAGAATGTGCCGCCCAGCGGGTGCGGCTCGCCTCCGGTGATCACGTCACCACCCTTGGCACGCAGATCGTCCAGATGGTCCTGCACCTTTTCCACAGCGGGCATGTTGATGAGCGGCCCGATGGTCACCCCTTCCTCAAAGCCATCCCCAACCTGCAGCGCCTCGACCGCCTTGGCCAGCTTCTCGGCAAAAGCGTCATACACGCCATCCTGCACGTAAATCCGGTTCGCACAGACACAGGTTTGCCCGGCATTGCGGAACTTGCAGGCCATGGCGCCCACGACCGCCGCATCCAGATCCGCATCATCAAACACGATGAAGGGCGCATTGCCCCCGAGTTCCATGGAGCATTTCTTCACCTGATCCGCCGCCTGCGCGAGCAGGATCCGCCCGACCTGGGTCGAGCCGGTGAAGGTCAGCTTGCGCACCGTATGGTTCTCGCAGAACTCCTTGCCGATGGCGGCGGAGTCGTTGCTCGGCACCACGGCAAAGAGCCCTGCCGGGATGCCCGCGCGCTCTGCCAGAACCGCGAGTGCCAGCGCCGAGAGCGGCGTGTCCTCTGCGGGCTTCGAGATGAACGCACAGCCCGCCGCCAGCGCGGGGGCGGCCTTGCGGGTGATCATCGCCACGGGGAAATTCCAGGGCGTGATGGCCCCCACCACCCCTACGGGCTGCTTGATCACCTGGATCCGCGCATCGGGCAGATGGGCCGGGATGGTCTCGCCATAGATCCGCTTGGCCTCTTCGGCGAACCACTCGACGAAAGAGGCGCCATAGCCGATCTCGCCCTTGGCCTCGGCCAGGGGCTTGCCCATTTCGGCTGTCAGGATCCGCGCCAGATCCTCGGTATTCTCGGTGATCAGGTCGAACCAACGGCGCAGCACGTTGGCGCGGTCCTTGGCCGTGCGCGCGGCCCAAGCCCTTTGCACCGCATCCGCGGCGGCGATGGCACGGGCGGTCTCGGCGCGGCCGAGATCGGCCACCTCGGCGATCAGATCGCCCCGGGCCGGGTTGCGCACGGGGAATGTTGCGCCATTGTCGGCCTCGATCCAGTCGCCGCCAATATAGGCGCGCGTTTCCAGCAATGTCGCATCGCTGAGCTGCCCGCGCAGATCGGTCACGGTATCAAGCATTCTGGACCCTCCCTCGTCACTTGTGCCAGATCAAGAGCTAGCCGCGCGACGCGGTAAGGACAAGAGCGAGGAGCAGAGCCGATGGATTGGAACGCCGCTTATGACAATGCCGGGTTCATCCCCGAGGCCGCCGGATATCTGACCCGCTGGCCGGCGGAGGCGGCGGCGTTTCGGGAGACGGCGCAGGCGCGGCTGGACATCCCCTATGGCGATGAACCGCGCGAGGCGTTCGACCTGTTCCTGCCCGAGGGGGCGCCGGAGGGGCTCGTCGTGTTCGTCCATGGCGGCTACTGGCGGCGGTTTGACCGGACGGACTGGTCGCATTTCGCCGCCGGTTCCCTTGCGCGGGGCTGGGCCGTGGCCATGCCGAGCTATCCGCTCTGCCCCGTGGTGACGATCCCCGAAATCACCGAGTGCACGCGGCGCGCGATCGAAGCGGCGGCGGCGGAGATCCCGGGGCCGATCCGCCTCACCGGGCATTCGGCGGGCGGGCATCTGGTCGCGCGCATGCCTGCCGCGGGCCTTGCGCCCGAGGTGCTGGCGCGGGTCGCGCGGATCCTGCCGATCTCGCCGGTGAGCGATCTGCGGCCTTTGCTGAAGATCGATCTGGTCGAGACTCTGCGGCTGACACCGGAGAGCGCCGCAGCCGAGAGCCCGCGCCTCGCGCCTGCGCCGGGCATCCCCGTGGATGTCTGGGTCGGGGCCGAGGAGCGTCCGGTGTTTCTCGATCAGGCACGCTGGCTGGCCGAGGCCTGGGGCGCGCACCATCACGTGGCCACGGGTCGGCACCATTTCGACGTGATCGATGATCTGCGCGTGCCGGACAGCCCCCTCGTGGCCGCGCTATTGGCCTAGTCGCTCTGCTCGACCCAGCAGGGCAGCACATCCTCGGGCGCTGGTCGCGCCGCATGAACGCCCCGGGCAATGGCGCGCGCCAGACAAAGCGAGGCTGCGTGCCCCAAAAGCAGCGGGTCGGACACCCGCGTGCCCAGCGAGGCCGCAAAGACCAGATCCCCGTCCATGGGCGTGTGCGAGGGCACGAGCGCACGGGCCATCCCGTCATGGGCCGCCACCGCCATGCGCGTCGCCTGAGCCTGGGACAGCGCGGCATCCGTGGCCACGATGGCGATGGTCGTCGCGGTCCGCGCCACGCCCTTGACCGGCGGCAGGGCGGTCGGATCCGCAGCGCCCGCCCCAAGCCCGCCGAATTCATCCCCAATCTCGAAAGGTGCCGCCCAGAAGTGACGGCTGCCGGGGATCGTCGCCGAGCCCAGCGCATTCACCGCCACCAGCGCCCCGACCGTCGCTCCATCGGGCAGCACCAGCGAGGCCGACCCGAGCCCGCCCTTGAGCGTCGCCGTCAGAGCCCCGGTCCCGGCCCCGACGCTGCCGAGGGCAAACTCCGGCGCGGCGGCCTCCAGCGCCTCGCGCCCGAGCCAGTTATAGGGGTTCATCATCCAGTCCTTGTCGCCGCCATTGAGCAGATCGAACAGGATCGCGGCGGGCACGATCGGCACGCGCTGTCCCCCGACATCGAACCCCCGCCCCTTGGCGCGCAGGGCATCCGCCACGCCCGAGGCCGCATCGAGCCCGAGGGCCGATCCGCCGGACAGGACCAGCGCATCCACCTGCTCCACCGTCTTGTCGGGGGCGAGCAGGTCTGTCTCGCGCGTGCCGGGCGCGCCGCCCATGACATGCAGCCCGGCGACGAACGGCGCGGCGGCTGTCACTACCGTGACACCGGATTTCAGCCCGTCATCCTCGGCATTGCCCACCAGAAGCCCCGGAACATCCGTGATCAGGTTGCGCGCGCCCGGGCGCAGGGCCCCCGCACTCATGCCCGCCTCAGGGTGCCTTGGGCAAAGCCCAGCGGGGTGAGGCGCGCGCTGCCCGGAAAGACGCCCGCATCGGGCATCAAGAGCACCAGCGTGTCGTCTTCATCCAGCGCCACCAGCAGTCGCGTCACCGTCTCGGGCGGAAAGAACCCTTCGAGCCGCTTGCGGATCCCGCGATCCTGCAGCACCTCGATCTGGTCGAAATCGAGATTGGGCGCCTCGTCGAGCAGATGCGCAAAGACCAGCGGCTGGCTTTCGAACGTACCGGCAAACACCGCGATATCCGCGGGCAGGTCCTGCGGCGCGCTCATATGCAGCGCCCGCCATCGACTTCCATGGCGACCCCGGTGATCATGCTGGCCTCATCCGAGCAGAGGAAGGCCGCCGCATTGCCCAGATCCTCGGGCTGCGAGAAGCGGCCCAGCGGGATGGTCGACAGGAACTTTGCCCGCATCTCAGGCGTGTCCTCGCCCATGAAAGAGGCCAGCAGCGGCGTCTCCCCGGCCACGGGGTTGAGCGCGTTGACCCGGATGCCATGGGGGGCCAGCTCGACCGCCATGGCCTTGGTCGCCGTGATCATCCAGCCCTTGGAGGCGTTGTACCAGTTCAGGTTCGGACGCGGGCTGACACCGGCGGTTGAGGCGATGTTGAGGATCGCGCCCGCCCCCCGCGCCTTCATGCCGGGCACGAAATGCCGCGCGGTCAGGTAGACGGATTTCGCGTTCACCGCGAGCACCCGGTCGAACTCGGCTTCGGTCACCTCTTCCATGGGTTTCGGCAGATGGGTGATGCCCGCATTGTTCACGAAGATATCCGGCGCGGGATGGGCTGCGGCCAGTGCGGCGACACTGGCCCCATCGGCTACGTCCACCTCGGCGGCGATACCCCCGAATTCCGCAGCCACGTCGCGCGCCGCCTGCAGATTGATATCCGCCACGATCACCGCAGCCCCCTCGGCCGCGAACTTCCGGACGATCCCGGCCCCGAAGCCGGAGCCTCCGCCGGTGACGATTGCGGTTTTTTCGGCCAAACGCATACTGGTCCCTCCCCTTGGGACCAAGGTGCTCAGGAACCCGCGACCGCGCAAGCCGAAACGCAAAACGGGCGCGCAAATGCACGCCCGTTCGGTGTCGTCTGGTCAGCCGTCAGGCGGCGACGGTGCCTTCCACGGCCTGCGCCGTGCGGCCGGAGCCGATGGCGATCCGGCGCGGTTTGAGGGCTTCGGGCACCTCGCGCTTGAGATCGATGTCGAGCATGCCGTTCACGAGGCTCGCCCCGGTCACACGGACATGGTCGGCCAGATGGAAGCGGCGCTCGAAGGCGCGGGTGGCGATGCCACGGTGGAGATAGCTGCGCTCAGCCTCATCCTCGGGCTTCTTGGCGGTCACGACGAGAGCGTTCTCGCGCACCTCGATGCTCAGATCATCTTCGCCAAAGCCAGCGGCCGCGATCGAGATGCGATACGCATCCGCGTCGGTCTTTTCGATGTTGAACGGGGGGTAGCTCGGCTGGTTGCCGGCATCGGTCCGCATGACCCGGTCCACGAGATCGGCGAAGTGGTCAAAGCCGACGGTGGCGCGGTAGAGCGGGGACATATCAATAGATCGCATGGTCATCCTCCTGGAGCGATGTGCGTGGTTCAGGCCCCCCATCCGGGGCGACCCTGGTTGAAACACCGGACCCGATTGGCGTCCGATGACATTGATCTGGGGATGTGGATTTGGGCTTTCAAGAGGGGTGCTGCGCCTCAAGGGCGCAGAAATTTCGCCCCAGCCCCCTGCATGGCGCGGTCCCGGGTCAGGGTGCGGACCTTGGGGGCCTCGCGCTTGAAGACCCCGTCGGTCTCGGCCAGATGCCCGCGCAGATCCTCGACCGCCGTCTCGACCTTGACCGCCAGGGCCACGCGCTCCTGCTTGTAGAGCGATTTGGCCGAGATCACCGACACCACCCGCGGCACCCCGTTGAGCCAGGCCAGCACCGGCGCTCCGGAGGAGCCGAAATCCACATCGCAGGACAGGACCTGCACCGTGTCCTCGCGCTCCAGCACACGGCAGGACGACTGCAGCGAGGGCACCTCCTCCCGGTCGCGGGCATAGGAGACCAGCGCCACCTCGTTAAGCCAGCGCGGGGTCTGGTCCACCACCAGCGGCGTGATGTTGGACTGCCGGATCGGCTGGGCCAGCTCGAGGATGGCCAGATCCGTGGCCACACGGTGCAAGGTGTCGGGTTCACCGAAGATGTAATCAGGATGCACCGCCGCGCGGCGGATGCTGCGATAGGCCGCCGCCCGCCCGTTGCGCAGCCCGGGCTTGAAGGTAATGTCCTGAGCCCGCACCCGCTCGCCGCTCTGCTTGTCATAGAGGCAATGGGCCGCCGTCAGCACGAGATCCATGCTCACCAGCGTGCCGGTGCAAAACCCCGTCCCGCCGATATCGAGCCGCCCGACTGCCTGATAGGCGCGCACGGCATCCGCCGTTTCCAGCGCCTCAAGCGGTTCGTCGGCCCGGGCGGTCCCGCCCAGAGCCACCAACAGGGCCAGACCACAGGCCTTCAGAAGTAATGCCACACCAAACTCCGTCCTCGACCGACACAGGGTGGACCCACCCTAACGCCGGTTTAGGGCGGAATTCAGGCAGCCTCCGCCGCGGTCAGGGCCCGCGGCTTGGGCCCCCCGGTCGCCCAATCGATCAGCTCGACCGTATGCACGATCGGGACCTGCGTGCCAGAGCCGATCTGCATCATGCAGCCGATATTGCCTGCGGCGATCAGATCCGGCGCCTTGGCCTCGAGCGTCTCGACCTTGCGCGCCTTGAGCTGGCCCGAGATCTCGGGCTGCATCAGGTTATAGGTCCCCGCCGAGCCACAACAGAGATGGCTGTTCTCCGGCTCGACCACCTTGAACCCGACCCGGCGCAGCAGGTCCTTGGGATAGGTCTTGATCTGCTGGCCATGCTGCAGCGAACAGGCCGCGTGATACGCCACCGTCAGCCCCTGGCTGAATTTCTCATGCTCGGGCACCTCGAGACTGATCAGAACTTCGGAGATGTCCTTGGCGATCCCGGCCACGGCCTCGGCTTCGGCGGCCAGCGGTTCATTGCGGAACATATGCCCGTAATCCTTGACCGTGGTGCCACAGCCCGAAGTGTTGATGACAATCGCATCGAGCCCCTCGCCCTGCATCTCGCGGTGCCAGGCCCGGATGTTATGGGCCGCCGTGGCATGGCTCTCGGCGGTCTTGCCCATATGATGCGTCAGCGCCCCGCAGCAGCCCTGCCCCTCGGCGATCACCACCTCGCACCCCAGCCGCCGCAGCACCCGGATGGTCGCATCATTGATATCGGTGTTCAGCGCCTTCTGGGCACAGCCCGTCATGAGCGCGACGCGCTTCTTGCGCGGCCCAATGGCCGGAAAGACCTGCGGGTCGTCATTGCGGCTGACCGGCGGGATGGTCTTGGGCGCCATCTCCAGCATGGCGCGCAACCGGGCATCGGGGACAAACCGCTTGAAGGGTTTGGCGATCTTCGCGCCCAGCATCGCCACCCGGAACCGCATCGGATAGGGCAGGATCCGCGCCAGAGTCCAGCGCAGGACGCGCTCGGTCAGGGGCCGCTTGTAGGTCTCTTCGATATACTCGCGCGCATGATCCACCAGATGCATGTAATTCACCCCCGAAGGGCAAGTGGTCATGCAGGCCAGACAGCTCAGACAGCGATCCACATGCTTGACGGTCTTCTCATCCGCCGGGCGCCCGGTCTCGAGCATGTCCTTGATCAGATAGATCCGCCCGCGCGGGCTGTCGAGCTCATCGCCCAGCACCTGATAGGTCGGGCAGGTCGCCGTACAGAACCCGCAATGGACACAATTGCGCAGGATGCCGTTGGAATGGGCCGTGGCCGGATCCTCGAGCTGCTCGGGGGTGAAATTGGTTTGCATGGTGTTTTCCCTGCTCTGCGGTCAGGCCATCAGGCCGGGGTTGAGGATGCCCTTGGGGTCGAACTGCGCCCGCAGGCGGGTCTGGATCGCCGCAAGCGGGGCCGGTTCGGGCTGGAACACGGGCCGTGCCGCCCGGGTCTCCTCCCGGGCCCGGATCAGGGTCGCATGACCGTGGAACGGCTCCGCCCGAGCCGCAAGCTTGGCGCGCAGGTCGAGCCCGTCCGGCACCCGCGCCCAGATCAGCCCCCCGCCCCAATCGTAGTAAACCGACCCGCCAAGACCCGAGATCAGCGTACCCAGCGCCGGCCCGTCCGAAGGCTTGACCGAAATCCGCCAGATATCGCCCTCGGACCCGCTGAGCGGGGCGACGTCCCGCACACCCTGCCAGAGCGCCGGTCCATCGCCTGACAGAGTAACCTCGCCATGACTCCCCAACAGCGCGCGCAGCTTGTCGCTGCGATAGCGCACCGAAGCCTCGAACCCCTCGATCCGCACGCAGGTTTCCGGCCCCGACGCTCCAGCAGGCAGATGCGCCGCGCCGGTCACCTCGTAAGGCGCGCCCAGCGCCGCCGACAAGGCCGCAACTGCGGCCGCGTCGGACAAGCCATGCACCACCAGCGTCGCCTCGGTCTCGGGCTGGGGCAGCACCTTGAAACTCACCTCGGTCAACACCCCGAGCGTGCCATAGCTGCCCGCCATGAGCTTCACGAGATCATAGCCCGTGACATTCTTCATGACGCGCCCACCATTCTTGATGACCTCGCCCTCGCCCGAGACAAAGCGCACCCCGATCAGACTGTCGCGGCAGGCCCCGGCCTGGATCCGGCGTGGGCCGGAGATATTTCCGGCAACCACGCCACCAATCGTCGGCGCGCCCTCTTGTCCAAAGAGCCCCCGGTGATCCATGGGCTCAAAGGGCAGGCGCTGACGCTCTGCCGCCAGAGCCGCCTCGATCTCGGCCACCGGCGTGCCCGCCTGCGCCACGACCGTCAGCGCGCCCGGCTCATAAAGCCCGATCCCCGACAGCGCGGCAGTGGACAGAACCTCCCCCGCCACGGGTTTCCCGATGGGCCGTGTCCCGCCCCCGCGCACGCGCAAGGGTGCCTCTGCAGCCGCAATCATTCCGGCCAATTCGGTCTCGCTCGTCGGTGCCAGCATGGGCCCGCCCCCTCATTGTTCTTGAAATACTCCGGGGTGAGGCGCGCATGCGCCGAGGGGCAGCGCCCCTTCCCCCTGCGGATCTCAGGCTGCGGCGTCCGGCTTCACGCGCCGCGCCTCGGTCACGTCCAGCGGAAACACCTTGGATGGGTTCAGCAACCAGGCCGGGTCGAACACGTCCTTGACCCGCAGCTGCATCTCCATATCCGACCCGGTAAACTGGGTGTTCATCAGATCGCGCTTCTCAATCCCGACCCCGTGCTCCCCGGTCAGACAGCCGCCCACCTCGACGCAGAGCTTCAGGATCTCGGCCCCAAACGCCTCGCAGAGCTCCAGATCCCCCTCCTTGTTCGCATCAAAGAGGATCAGCGGATGCATGTTCCCATCCCCCGCATGAAACACATTGCCGACCTTCAGCCCGAACTCCTCGGACATCTCGCCGATCCGGCGCAGCACATAAGGCAACTCCGAGACCGGGATGGTCCCGTCGAGACACATGTAGTCGTTGAGCTGCCCGATCGCGCCAAAGGCCGATTTCCGCCCCAGCCAGATCTTGGCGCTCTCTTCAGGCGACTGGCTCTGGCGCAACTCCACCGGGTTATGCTTGCGCGCGATCTGCAGGATGACGCCCAACTGCTCATCGATCTCCGCCTGCGAGCCCTCGACCTCGACGATCAACAGCGCTTCGCAATCGGGATAGCCCGCCTTGGCGAAGTTTTCCGACGTCTCGATGCAGAGCTTGTCCATGAACTCGATCGCCACGGGCAAGACGCCCGCCTTGATGATGTCGGCGACACAGGCCCCGGCCACCTCGTTATCGTCAAAGGCAATCAGCGCCGGGCGCGCGCCCTCGGGCTTGCGCAGGATCCGCAGGGTCGCCTCGGTGACAACCCCCAATTGCCCCTCGGAGCCGCAGATCACCCCAAGCAGGTCGAGCCCGCCTGCATCCAGATGCGCGCCGCCGATCTCGACCACGGTGCCATCCATCAGGACCATGGTCACACCCAGCAGGTTGTTCGTCGTCACCCCGTATTTCAGGCAATGGGCCCCGCCGGAATTCATGGCGATATTGCCCGCAATCGCACAGGCCAGCTGCGAGGACGGGTCCGGCGCATAGAAGAAATCCTCTTCCTCGACGGCCCCGGTCACGCTCAGATTGGTGCGCCCGGATTGCACGCGGATGATCCGGTTCTCGTAATCGGTCTCGAGAACCTGGTTCAGCTTGGCCACCCCGAGGATCACGCTATCTGCCGTGGGCAGTGCCCCGCCCGCCAGCGAGGTGCCCGAGCCGCGTGGCACCACGGGCACGCCCTCCGCTTGGCAGATCTTGAGCACGGCCGCGACCTCTTCGGTCGTGGCAGGCAGAACGGCCGCGAGGGGCGGGCATTTATAGGCGGTGAGCGCGTCGCATTCATAGGCGCGCGTCTCATGGGGCTCGTGGATGACGGCGTCGGTCGGCAGAACCTCCTGCAAGAGCGCGACGATCCGGCTCTTCTTGGCCAGCACAGCCGCATCCGGCGTTGGCATCTCCATCGGATTTCCTCCTGATCGACGGGGCTCGCACCCAATTGGTAATAATTTATAACCAATTTACGTGATCCGGCAAGGTGTTTCTCATCTGATGCCCCAAAACGCAAACCGCGCGGAGGGGACCCCGCGCGGCTCGGCTCTCGTGATCCCCGCGGCACGCGCGCCGCGGGACAATCAATTCAAGGGCTTACTCGGCTGTGGCCGCCTCGACCAGACCGCTGAGCATGGCGCTCATCCCGGCCTGGGCTTTCGCGGGCATCTCCAGCCCATGGCGCGCCATCACCGTCTCGGCCAGCCATTCACCGGAGTTATAGGCCACAAAGACCTCCCCTTCGCCGGTTTCATAGACAAGAGCGCGCAGGGGCAGATCGATGGCCAGTGTCGGCGCCTTCAGGAACATCGGCGTGCCCGCCTTGGGCACCCCGAAATAGAGAACCGTCGCCGCAGGCATCTGCAGATCAACGCCTGCTGCGGCCGCCTGATGGTCGATCTTGGCCAGCAGGGTCAGGTTCCGCCTCGCCATTTCGGCTTCGAGCTTGGCGATGGTCTCGGCGGAGGAATGGGCGCTCGGAACGGTGACGGGCGCGATGTCATCGGCCAGAGCGGGCCCGCCGAACCAGGCAAGGCAGAGGATCACGAGGGCGCGAATGGTCATGGGTCAGGTCTCCTTCAGGACTGTCTCTGAACCGACGCTATCGGCTCGGGCCCAACGGCCACAACGGACCCCACCGGAACGTGATCCAGCGTGGGCGAGCCCTTGCCGATGCGGCGTCTTTCCCGTGAAAAAGGGGCACGTGTCGCCACGCGCCCCGGTCCTGAAAATGTCTTGTGGGTTAATGCGCCATTCCGATCGAGAGGAACAAGGTCTCGCCGGAATGGTCATCCACACCGTCATTGTCGGTGGAGATGAAAATCTCGCCCGCCTGCGTGATGGCCAGCCCCTCGACCTTGTCGAGCACATAGCCCCCCGTCGCGGTCAGGTCCGGAAGCAGGTCGCGGACCAGCTCCTTGGATACGGTGGGGATGTCATCCCCGCCGAGCTTGCCGGGCACCATCTCGGCCACAGGCACCCGGTAGACCTTCTTGGTGACGGCCGCGCGCCCATGCTGGTTGTCGCGCTCGACGATGTAGACGTGATCGCCATGGGCGGTGATCTCCGACAGACCGACCCAACCCTGCGCCGGTGCCGCCTTGGGATAGAGCACCGCGCCCCAGTCCCCGGTTTCGAGATTGTAAGACACGAGCTTCACGTGATGCTCGGGATCATCCCGCCACTCGCGCTGCACCGCCATCCAGAGTGTGTCGCCGATCTTGGTGATCCCTTCGAAGCCAAAGCGCCGCTCCACCGCCATCAGTTCGGGCGGCAGGCCGATCTCGGCCTCGATCTCGCCATCCGCGCCGATGTGATAGAGCGCATGGGGCGTGACCCGGTCCGTGCGCCCTTCGGAGGCCACCCAGAACCCGCCTTCGCCATCCAGCGTGATGCCCTCCAGGTCCAGCTTCTGCGCCGGACGGCCCTTGCGGGTCACGGGCAGGGCCGAGGTGATCCGCGCCGGCGTGGTCGCGGTATCGATCGTGTAAATGGTCGGCTGATAGCTGTAGAAGCTGTCATTCACCGCGTAGATCGTGCTGCCCTCACCCGCGACCATGCCCGAAAGCGCGCCCCAACCGATCAGCTCATCCGCGCCGGCAGAGGTCAGGTGCGGATAGGACGCGGGTGCCTCGGAATACTGGTACAGCATCACATGGGCCCGGGCTGCCCCATCCTCGAGCCCGTCATACTCGTTCGCCGTGGCCAGCAAGCCGCGCGACGGGATCGCCACCGCGCCCTCGGGCGAGATGCCCGACGGCAACAACTGCGCCAGCACCGGCGCGGTCGGATCCGTCACGTCATAGACGCCTACGACCGAGGCCCGCTCGGCCATGACGAACACATAGGGCGTGCCGTCAAAGCTGCCGAACTCCATCCCCTCGGGCTCCACGCCCTTGGCGTCCGAACGCTTGTCCGGGTAATGGCCGATCTGCACGATGGCATGCTCAAGGGTCGCCCCGGTCTCGAAGATCTCGGTGCCGTCCTTGGCAAAGATCGTCATGCCGCGCGCGCCGCCATCCATGTCGCCTTCATTGGCGATGGCGAAATGGGTGTCGTCGATCCACTGGATCCCGTCCGGCTCGCGCAGACGGCTAGGCTGACGCTCGGTGAAGATCAGCGCGCCGCGCTCATCCGTGGCATCGATCCCCTCAAGATCCACGCCCCCCGCCGAGAAATGCGACAGGATGGACCCATCGCGGGCCACCACGGCGATATGGTTGTTCTCCTGCAGGGTCACGACCGTCTCGCCTAGGCTGTTGATGTCGACGAACTCGGGCTCGGGATCCTCCCCGGCGATCTCCGCCAGCCCGGTCAGGTCCGCACGGATCAGGCTGTCGCAATCAAGGCTGCCCTCCACCACATCGATCATCACCAGATCGCCCGCGGGCATCTGCGGCACGCGCCCGTCGCCCAGATCCTCGTCGCGCTCATTCTCGATCGCGACAGAGATGAAAGACCCGTCCGGCGCCTTGGCCGTGCTGTCGGGCTGCCCGCCCAGATCGCAGCGGGCAATCTCGGTCATGGTGGTCAGATCGATGGCCTTCACCAGTCCCGAGGGCGCCGTATAGCTCTCGGAGGTGTTGATCCCCACGAACGCCGTGCTCCCGATGATCGAGACGGCGGTCGGCTCCCCGTCCATCGCCATGGTGCCCAGCGGTCTGGGGTTGGAAGGATCCGTGATATCAATTGCGCCGATCACCCCGGCGGGGCTGTCCGTATAGACCAGCGTCATGCCATCGGCGGTGGCGTCGATGATCTCGGCAGAGGTTTCCTTCGGCGCGTCGCCGTCAAAATTCGCCGTGACCGGAAAGGACGCGATGCGGTTAAAATTCATATCGGCAGAGGCGGCACCTGCGACCAGGGCGAGGGCGGCGCTGCTCAGAAGACCAGTTTTTGTCATGACATTCCCCAAGGTTTGCGCCCCCGGGCATGCAACAGCTGTGTAACAGCCCCGCGTCAGAGCCATGTCACTTCTGTAAAAGCCGCACTGGCGCAGAAGTGACTGCCGCCGCACCACGCCTTGTGCAAAACTGGCGCGACGGGCAAAGGAGCACCCCATGACACGACATCCCCTTCGCGCGGCCCTCCTCGCGACTGGCCTGAGCCTTGCCAGCGGCGCAGCACTTGCCAGCCCCTCGGTGATCGAGCGGGCCGAGGCGCAGCGCTCCGGCGACAGCTATCGGATCTCGGTCACCCTCAGCCATGCGGATACAGGCTGGGACCACTATGCCGATGGCTGGGAGGTCCAGACCCCCGACGGCACGGTGATCGGCAGCCGCGTCCTCTACCACCCCCATGTCAATGAACAGCCCTTCACCCGCAGCCTCAGCGGCGTGATCGTCCCGCCCGGCGTGACCGAACTTGTGATCCGCGCGCGCTGCAATGTGGACGGCTATACCGGCACGCCCTACCGGCTGCGCCTCACCAACTAGGGCCCCGCGCGGATCCGCGCGACGCCCGTTTCATTGTTCCAAAAATAGGCGTTATTATACTTGCCGTACCCACCTTGAATTGCTATATTGGTAGCAAGAGAAGAGAGTGTATGTCATGTCGATCCTGTCCCGCAAAGAGTTCCACGACGAGCAAGCCGCTTACGACTATGTTGAAGCGCGTGTTTGGCCGCATGGCGCTACCTGCCCGAAGTGTGGCGAGCGTGATCGCGTGTCCAAGATGGGCGGTAAATCCACCCGGATCGGCGCGTACAAGTGCTACAAGTGCCGCAAGCCGTTCACCGTGAAGGTTGGCACCATCTTCGAGTCCAGCCACGTTCCGATGCACATTTGGCTTCAAGCGATCTACCTGATGTGCGCCAGCAAAAAAGGCATCAGCAGCAACCAGTTGCACCGCACCCTTGGCGTTACTCTGAAAACCGCATGGTTCATGTCTCACCGTATCCGTGAAGCTATGCGCACCGAGGGCGGCGCGTTTGGCGTTGGTGGCGGCTCTGTCGAGATTGACGAGACTTTCATCGGCAAAGAACCGGGCGTGACCAAAACCAAGACCGCTCGCGGCGGCGCTCACAAGATGAAGGTTTTGACCTTGGTTGACCGCGATACCAGAACCGCAAAGTCAGTCGTTATTGACGATCTGCGCGTTGACACCATGGCGAAAGCTGTAGCTGAGAATATGTCTCGTGAAGCCCGCATGATCACCGATGAATACCGCCAGTATAAGCACATGGCGAAAGACGTTGCCGCACAGCATGAATTCGTGCGTCACAGTGCTGGCGAATACGTCAGACAGGATGATCCTGAAATTCACACCAACACCGTTGAAGGCTTTTACAGCGTATTTAAGCGGGGCATGAAAGGCGTCTATCAGCACTGCCAGAAACAGCATTTGCACCGTTATGCAGCGGAGTTTGATTTCCGGTACAACAACCGTGCAGCCAAGGAAATTAGCGATACTGTTCGTGCTGACATTGCGCTCACTGGCATCGTTGGCAAGCGGCTCACCTATCAAACAATTGGTGCATAATGGCAAAGAAGCCCGAAAGCGATCCAGAGCAGTACAAGCGGTTTCTAGCAAAGGTCAAAGAGCTAGAGGACGCTGGCGAACTAAACCCCATCGCCGATGAGGCGATGGAGCGGACTGTCGTTGCCGCGAAGCAAAACTCAAACCGAGATCAAGATTTGTAGCCAGAATTGCAGAATGGGTGCGTCGGCTGCAAATTTCCAGTCCTAGAGTCGCCGCCCTCTCGAGCTCGCGTTATGTGGTCAAAAGTTACCGAGTTAGAATGCACCGCCGCATCGCAGATGGCACACCTCCGCGGGGATTCCATAACTAAGCGAATAAATGCCGCCGATTTTGCGGATGATGACGGGCTAGACTTACTGGGAGGAAGTTCCGCCCCAGGCGGCGGGACCTCTAGTTGCTTGAGATGAGCAAAATCCTTCTGTTGGGATAGCCAACCTATAATGTCGTCATCATCTTTTTCGCCCCACATCGCCTCGGCGATGCTCCAGTAGAGGTCAACCACCCTTGATAGGCTGCGACCTCCCGCGCCCAATCGGCTCATGGTTAAGGAAACGTAGGTTCTATTTCGAGCTAGGTACGCCTCAAACCGATTTCTAATTTTGGTGAAGTCGTTTTTCTTACCACGCTCGTCTATTTTTGCAGCGAACTCTACTGTTGCCAAAAAAGCGTTTGGCTGGAAGTTGCCTGTGGCTGAATAGCAATACACCAAGGGGTGCAGGCCGAGCGACCCGCTATGATTGGTACTTACCAACCGCAGTTTGGACTGCACTCGCTTCAAGAATTCAACGGTTTTTTGCCCATCGACGTCTTCGGGCAATGCATCTGGAATTTTCTTTGCGGAAGCGCTCGTCGGTAGCGGAATTCCGTTGGAAACATTTACTAGCTCAAACACAAAAGGAAGCGCGTTATAACCCTTGCCTGCAATCGGCACATCGGAAGTCGTAATCGGCGCATTGTGCGGCGGCTCATAAAGTACCTTAAACAACTCTTCTCCGAGTTGCTCTATTTCGCGCTGGACTTCTGGTGCAAAACCGGCCCAATATTTGTGCCCCTTTGCACCTCGGGCAATGCATCGGGCGGATATCGCGTCCGGTGCCTTTCTGGTTTGCAAAATTCTGCGCTCGGTGGGGTCAATCGGCTGTGCGGCTTGATTGATTTTGAAAAACGATGCTTCAGCGGCCTTTGAGTCAGCCGCAGTAACCCACTGCACCTCAACTGCACCAGACCCCATACGGCGCAACCATCGTGCTTTCTTTGCGTCAGAAACCTCCTGCCCTATTAGCCCTTTGAATTCGGCATAGGGGCCGATGTCCTTTCGGACCTTCTTACGTACTCGATCCGCGATTTTTCTCTGCTCTTCGGTTAAGCCGGAGCCATATTTCGAAATTGATGCGGTGCCATCTCCGTAGTCGTCCCTTATCCAAGAGATCAAAGCGCTCAACCTATGAGCGCCATCAATCACAAACACATGGTCCCCGCTCTGCCACAAGATGACAGCAGGGATTAAATGACCCTCTAAGAACGCTTTGATCAAGTCTACAACCGCGTCTGGCCCCCAGTGAGTTGTCTCCCTTTGGAAGTCTGGCTTGCGCAGTGTTCCAGCAAAAAAAGCAGACGCCTCCAAGTCTGATAGGCTTATTCTGTCTCTGTCACTGCCGCCAGAACTGCCAGTATCGGACTCGAAGTCCTCCCGAGGCACCAGCGCATCTAGGTTTACCTTTTGACCTGCCAATGGAGCCTCCAAGCTAAATCGGGCGTGATTCTGAATACTCATATCACACCAAATTCAGGATGGGTACGGCAAGTATAATAACGCCCAAAAATACTCACGGCGCGCGATCTGCCAGCCATGACCGCCGCAGGCAGCAGCGCTCAGCCCGGCGTGCTGCGCCGACCTTCGCGCAGCCAGGCCGCAATGGTCAGAAGCGCCACCAGCGCGAGGAACAGCCAGGCCGCGATCAGCGGGCTGATCCGCAGATCCGTGGTCAGGGCCGCCTCGCGCGGGGTCAGGCCGATCCAGCCGCGCCCGGCCGCGTTGCGTCCCTCGCCCACATCTCGCAGGCGCGGCACGCCATCCTCCAACGTCAGCACCCCGCCCCGCGTGGCATTCACCGCCAGGGCGAGCTTGTCGCCGCTGGCAAGGGTCTCTTCGAACTCGCGCGGCGCGGCGGGCCCGAGCGCCACCACGGCCTCCAGATCGCCCTCCGCAAGCCGATAGAGCCCCGGCTCCGCACCGGTGAATTCCGCGCTCCAGCGGCCCGGGGCGATCTCGGTCAGGGGCACCACGGTTTCCACCCCATCGGGGCCGACAATCGTCACCTCGCGCTCCCCATCGGTAAGCGCACGGCGGGTGATCGTCATGGTCTGCCCCTCGGCGGTCGCGGTCAGCGCGTCCTCCTCAAGCTCGGGCTCTTTCATCATCCAATGGGCCAGACGGCGCAGCAATTCGAGCTGCGGCCCACCCCCCTCATAGCCGCGCGACCAGAGCCAGGCGTGATCCGAGGCCAGCAGCGCCACGCGCCCTTCGCCCACCCGGTCCAGCAACAGTAGTGGCCGGTCCCCGGGACCTGTCATCACCACATCGCCCGCCATGGGCTCCACCTCGATCAGGCGGAACCAGCGGCCCCAGGGGGTCTCCCCCTCTGCCAGATCGGCGGGCGCGAGCCCCGCCGTCACCGGATGCCGGTCGCCCACATCGCTGATCGCGGGGGTGAAGCCCTCTTCGATGACCTGCGCCGTGGGCTCTCCGGGCAGGATATCGGCCAGCGGCGAGCGGTAGATTGAATTGGCGGAAGCAAAATCAGGCCCCGCCGCCACCAGAACCGCCCCGCCGGATTCCACATATTGCGCGATATTGGCGAGATAGATCTGCGGCAGGATTCCGCGCCGCCGATACCGGTCGAAGATGATCAGGTCGAAATCATCGATCTTCTCGAGGAATAGCTCGCGGGTCGGAAAGGCAATCAGCGACAGTTCCGAGACCGGCACGCCATCCTGCTTCTCAGGCGGGCGCAGGATCGTGAAATGCACCAGATCCACCGCCGAATCCGACTTCAGAAGGTTGCGCCATGTCCGCTCCCCCGCATGGGGCTCGCCCGAGACCAGCAGCACCCGCAGCCGGTCACGCACGCCGTTGATCTGCACCACGGCCGCGTTATTGCGATCGGTCAGCTCGCCCTCCGCCTCGGGCACCGAGAGCTGCACGACATTCATCCCGCCATGCTCCAGCATCAGCGGCACGGTAATGTCGCGCCCCACCGGCACGTCCACGGCAAAGCCCTCGCCGCCATCGATGGCAATCTGCAACGAGACTTGCCCCCGGGCGGCTTGCGGGACATCGCCCTGATCCTCGATGCTGAGCGTCAGCTCCACCTCTTCGCCCAGGATTCCGAAGGCGGGCGCAGTCTTGACCACGAGGCGGCGATCCCAATCGCCCTCCCGCCCGGTCAGCAGCAGGTGCAGCGGCGCCGGCAGGGTCGGCATCGGGCCCAGATCATGGACCTGACCGTCGCTGAGAAGGATCGTCCCCGCCAGCCGCGCCTGAGGGATTTCCGTCAGCGCCTCGGTCAACGCACCGGTCAGCAGCGTGCCCGCATTCCCCGGCCCGTCGCCCACGCGCACCACGCGCAACTCGGTGTTGGAGCGCGCCTCGATTTCCGCCGAGAGCTCGGCCAGCGCCGCCTCGGTCTGCTCCGCGCGGTCCGAGATCCGCTGGCTGGCCGTGTCATCCACCACCACCAGCACGATATCCGTCAGCGGGCTGCGATCCTCCTCCTGCAGCGACGGGTTGGCGAGCGCCACCAACAGGGCGGCCGCCGCCAGCCCCCGGATCCACGCGCCCAAGAGGCCACGCGACCCGGCAAAGAGGAGCAGCCCCGCCATGAGCACTGTCAGCACCGCCAGCGCGACCCAAGGCAGATAAGGGTCGAAGATCACAGTCCCCGTGGTCATTGGCCGAGCCTTTCGAGCAGAGCAGGCACATGGACCTGATCGGATTTATAGTTCCCGGTCAGCACATGCATGATCAGGTTCACGCCAAACCGATAGGCCAGCTCGCGCTGCTGACGCCCCGAGAAGCCGCGCCCGATGGGCACCATGGCGCGCCCGTTTTCATCCGTGGCCCAGGCCGCAGCCCAGTCATTGCCGCCGATCACCACCGGGGTCACGCCGTCATTGAGGTTGCGGAAGGGCATCCCCTCGACCTGCTCGGCATCCGGCGGGGCCGCCTCGACCCAAAGGGTCCGCCCCTGATGGCGCCCTGGGAAATCCTGCAGCAGGTAGAAGGTCCGCGTCAGCACATGATCCGCCGGCAGTGGCTCCAGGGGGGGCACATCCAGAGGGGCCGCCAGCGCGCGCAGGGTACGCATCCCTTGGCTGTCATTCCCAAAGCGCGAGACATCCGCATCGCGCGTGTCGAACAGGATCATGCCGCCACCGCGCAGATACCGGTTCAGCTTGGCATAAGCCTCGGCCGAGGGCAGCGGCTGACGGTCGGTGACAGGCCAATAGAGGAACGGGAAGAAGGCGAGCTCGTCGGTCTCGAGATCCACGGTGATCGGCTCGGCGGGTTCGATCGAGGTGCGCTGGGTCAGAACGCGCGACAGGCCGCGCAACCCGGCCAGCGCCGTGGTGTCGAGTTGGGCATCGCCTGTCCGCACATGGGCGAGGACCACCGCACTCGTGGCCTCAAGGGCCAGCACGTCATCCGGGACGCCCTGAGCCTGCCCCGGCACCGGGGTCATGGCCAGCAGCGCCGCAAGGACCAGCGCCGCTGGGGCCGCGCGGTGGCTCTGGCGCAAACGGCCCGAGAGCCAGAGTGCGGCCAGAATATCCAGCGCCAGCAGCATGAGCGCCGCCGTCAGAAGCCACCCGGCCAGCGGCTGATCCTGCTGCGCCTCCATGCCCTCGACCGTGATCGAGGCGGGCCAGACCGCCGGGGCCAGCGCGGCCTCCGGACCCAGAACATTGCGCGCCAGACGGCGGTCGCCGCCCGCATAAAGCCCCGGGGGCACATCCGCGCTGAGCGGGGCTTCGGCGAGGTCTTCGCCCGGAATGCCCGCAAGCTGCCCGGCATCCTCCAGCGTGCCATAAGGCCCGAGCACCTGCTCGGCGACCCATGTGGTGCCTGCCAGCGCCTCGGCGGTCAGCGCTGCGGGGCGCGATGACACGGCCAGACGCTCCAGCATCTGCACGAAGAGCCCCGAGAGCGGCAGGCTCGACCATTCTGCATTCGCGGTCACATGGATCAGCACCACCTGGCCCTGTCCCAAAGCCTTGCGCGTGACCAGCGGCGTGCCATCGGTCAGGGCCGCGATCACCCGGTCCGGCAGGCTGGGGTCCGGCTGGGCCATGACCTGTGCGGTGACGGTGACATCCTCGGGCAGAGGCAGACCAAAGAAGGGCGAGGTTTCCGCAAAGGGGCGCAGAGACTTCGGCTCGCCCCAACTCATGGCGCCGCCGACCGAGCGTCCGCCCGCGCGCAGGCGCACGGGCATCAGCGGATCCTCGGAGGTGCGCGAGACATCCGACGCGGCCAGTCGCGGCCCGGCAAAGCGCAGCAGCAGCCCGCCGTTTTCAACCCATGCCTCAAGGCCCTCGGCCTCGCTCGGCGCAAGCTGGGCCACATCGGCCAGAATGATCACATCCGGATTGGCGGGCAGCGCGTCGACCAGCGGCACCTCAAGGATATCTGCTGTGGGCGTGAGCGCCCGGCGCAGGTAGTGCAGCGGCGTAAGCAGCTCCAGCCCCTCGCGGTCATCCCGCCCGGCGAAGAGGGCGATCTCACGGCGGCGCAGGGCGTCATCGGCAAGGCTGACCGCGCCCGCCGTGGTCTGGCCGGGGATCTCGAAGCGGGTGATGCGGTTGCGCAGCTCCGGCGGCAGGTCGAACGCGGCCTCGGCGGATGTGGCACCGGCCTCGAAGGTGATCTCGGAACGGCCCAATTCCCGCGTGATCCCGTTGGGCCCGGGGCCACGGGCGATCACCGTCAGCGCACGCTCGCCCGCAGCCGGGCTGCGCAGAACCTGCGCCGTGACATCGCCATCGCTGATCTGTGCCGGGGTCAGGCCGAACACGGCACGCGGGCTTTCGAACACCCGGACGGTACCGCGCGCCTCCAAAGCGGCGAGCACATCTGCACGCCCCTCCCAGTCGAGCCCGTCGGACATCCAGAAGGTGTCAAACGCCCCCTCGACCGCCGCAAGCCAATCCAGAACCTCTGCGCCGTGGACCGGCCAGGGTTGCGGCTGCACGCCTGGCAGGCGCGCGCGTTCGGCTTCGGGGGCACCAAAGGCGATCTCCGCAGGCGGAAGGTCGGTCAGTGTCACCAGTGCCACCGGGCGTCCGTCGCGGGCCGCCTCGGACAAAAGCGCCTCGAGCCGGTCCTGCCGTGCGGACCAGTCCCGAGCAGAGGCCCAGCTAGCATCCGCCGCGATGAGCAGCGGGCCGTTGCCCGGTGTGCGCTCATCCGGGTTCAGGATCGGCCCGGCAAAGCCGAGGATCATCGCCGCCACCGCCAGCGCCCGCAGCAAGAGCAGCCACCAGGGCGTCTTGTCGGTCTCGCTCTCGGGGTCGTTCAGCCCCAGCAGCAGCGCGACGCCCGGAAACCGCCGCGTGATCGGAGCCGGGGGCACCGCCCGCAGGATCAACCACAGGATCGGCAGCGCCAGCAGCAGCAGCAACAGCCCGGGAGAGGCAAAGGCGATGGGTCCGAGGGAAAACATCAGCGCACCTGCTCCAACGCGTGATAGAGCCAGAGAAGCGGGTCCTCGGGCGGGTGGTCCGTATGGTGAATGTCGAGCCGCCAGCCCGTGCGGCGGGCCAGCATCTGCAGCCAGTCCTTGCGCTCGGCCAGCCGTTCCAGATAGGCCTCGCGCAGGCCTTTGGCCTTCAGCGTCTCAAACCGGATCGCGCCCGACATGCTCTCGAAGACGGTGCGCCCGTCATAGGGAAACGCCTCTTCATCCGGGTCGAGAACCATCACCAGCGCGCCCTTGACGCCCCGGTCGGCAGCCGTGGTCAGAGCCTTTTCGATCGGCGCGGTCTCACCCAGAAAATCCGACAGGAACACCGCCCGCGCGCCCGAGGGCATCACGCGGGGCACCGGCACGCCGTAATCTTCCGGGTCCTTGGGGTCCATCAGCGCGGCCGCCAGCCGGATCAGCTGGGTGTTCCCGGCCTTGGGCGGCTCCGGCAGGGTCATCAGACCCACGCGTTCACCCGCGCGCACCGCGAGGATCGCCAGCGCCATGCCGATGGTCTGGGCCCGGCGCAGTTTCGAGGGGCGGTTGCGCCCGCCGGTAAAGCCCATGGATTGCGCATCATCGACCCAGAGCATCAGACTCTGCGCCGCCTGCCATTCCTTTTCGCGCACGAAGGGGCTGTCGGCCCGGGCCGAGCGGCGCCAGTCGATGGCGCGCACGCCGTCTCCGGCCTCGGCAGGGCGGTACTGCCAGAACTCATCGCCCATGCCCGCCCGCTTGCGCCCGTGATTGCCGAGCATGATCGTGGCCGCCAGATGCTCTGCCGCCACCATGAGCGGTGGCAGGCTGCCCGAGACGGTCTCGGAACGGTGGCGCAGGCTGTCAGGAGTGTGGAGCGCCTCGGAAAATCCGGATCGGCTCACGCGGCCTGCTCAATCCGGGTGACCCCGTGGGTGACGCTGTCGATCACCTCTTCGAGCACCACGCCCTCGGCCCGTGCCGCAAAGCTGAGCGCCATGCGGTGGGACAGGATCGGACGCGCCAGAGCCGCCACATCCTCGGCAGAAGGCGCAAGCCGGCCATCCAGCAGGGCGCGCGCCCGAACGCAGAGCATGAGCGATTGCGCGGCCCGGGGGCCCGGCCCCCAGGAGACCGAGCGTGACACGGCGTCATGGGCCTCGGGTTCATTCGGGCGGCAGGCCCGCACCAGATCGAGGATCATCTCGACCACCGCATCGCCCACGGGCATGCGCCGGACGACGTCCTGGGCATGGATCAGCTCAGGCCCGGTGAAGACCGGATGGGCCTTGGCGCTCTCGGAACCGGTGGTCGCCATCAGGATCCCCTTTTCCGTCTCGCGATCCGGGTAATCAACATCGATCCGCAAGAGGAACCGGTCGAGCTGCGCCTCGGGCAGGGGGTAGGTCCCCTCCTGCTCGATCGGGTTCTGGGTGGCGAGCACATGGAACGGCGCGGGCAGCGGGCGTTCCTCGCCCGCGATGCTCACATGCTTCTCCTGCATCGCCTGCAACAGCGCGGACTGGGTCCGCGGCGAGGCGCGGTTGATCTCGTCAGCCATCAGCAACTGGCAAAAGATCGGCCCCTCAAGAAACCGGAAGGAGCGCGCGCCATCGGCCGCCGTCTCCAGCACTTCGGAGCCGAGGATATCCGCAGGCATCAGGTCGGGCGTGAACTGCACCCGGTTGGCGCTCAGCCCCATCACCGTGCTCAGCGTGTCCACCAGCAGGGTCTTGCCCAGCCCCGGCAGGCCCATCAACAGAGCATGTCCACCCGACAACATTGCATTGAGGGACAAATCCACAACCGTGGGTTGTCCGATGATCTGGGTCGCGATGCTGGCCTTGGCCTCGGCGAGTTTTTCACCCAGCGTCTCGATATCTTTCACCAGGGTGTCTGCGTCAGACATGTCCGCTCCTTGCCGTTGCCTTATATAGTCTCATTAAAGGGAAGTATGGCCCGTCTGACAAATGGCAAAAACTATGAGCGCACAAAACATCGTGACCCCGACCGCGGATGACCTCGCCGTCTCGGCTCAGGCCGCCTCGAAACAGGGCCCGCCGCCCGTGCATCTGTGGAACCCGCCCTTCTGCGGCGACCTGGATATCCACATCGCCCGGGATGGCAACTGGTCCTATCAGGGTTCGCCGATCAGCCGGGCGCCGCTGGTGCGGCTCTTCTCGTCGATCCTCAAGCTGGAAGACGGCAAATACTTCCTCGTCACCCCGGTCGAGAAAGTCGGGATCACGGTCGAGGACGCGCCCTTCGTGGCCACGGATTTCGAGGTCAGCGAGGAAGACGGCGCGCAGGTGCTGACCTTCACCACCCAGGTGGGCGATACCAGCCGCGCCGGGGTCGAGAACCCGATCCGTGTCAGCCGCGACCCGGGGACGGGCGAACCGGCGCCCTATATCCATATCCGCCGTGGGCTCGAGGCGCTGATCGACCGCAAGAGCTTCTATAGATTGGTGGAATTGGGTGAGACCGCCGAGATCGAGGGCACCGAATGGTTCGGTCTGCGCTCGGAGGGTGTGTTTTTCCCCATGATCCCGGCGGCGGAGTTGCAGGGCGTCTGACGCGCCCTGCCCTGTGGTGTCAGGCCGCGCGACGGCGGCTCAGGCCGAGCCCGCCCAGCGCGCAGAGCAGCAAGAGCCCGCTCATCGGCAAGGGGATGACCGCCGGTTGCGGCAACCCGCTCAGACTGCGCGTGGTATCGCCGAAGCTGTCGATCTCGATCACGACCTCGCCCTCTCCCATCAGATCGAAGGTATCCGCATCCGTCTTGAACAGGATCGTCTCAATGAGATCACTCTGAGTGTCGCGAGGATCCAGGTAGGTGACCGTGATGGTATCACCATCCGCCGACCGCTCGATCAGGGGCACGTAGGGATCGAAGTCGAGGATCCAGCCCACATCCACCTCAAAACCGGCAAAGCCGGAAACGCTGAACACACGCGCGCCATTCAGGAGCCCGGCAAGGCTGTCATCGATCGACCGGAAATCGTAGCCAAAGGTGGTATGGCCCGAGCTGGTCTCGAAGACGGCGAAATTGATCTGACCGGTCACGGTGTAGAGGTCATCGACGACCCCGCCCCCGCTGAACCCGTCGCGCTGCTCGGTCGCCGACACAGATCCCGAGGCGACTTGGGTCCCCAGAAAATCCGGGTCCCCGGCAACGACCTTGCCCGTATCGAAATAGGCCAGTTGATCGAGGGTTGTCCCCGGCAGCAAGGGCACGGCCTGAGCCGCACCAGCGGCCAGAAGTGCGCCAGTAAAAACAAGAGATTTCAAGAACATGAAATTGAACTCCGTAACTGAGAATACATCATACCGCAAAAGGTTAACACGACCTCGGCGACCTGCCTAGTCGCGTTGGCGGATCACCTCAGACCCTAGCCACGGGCGTTGTGATCGGGGGGAGCTGCGCAACATGACCGGCCCAGATCCGGAGCAACCTGCTGGCACAGCATGCACGGCGACGATGGCGTGCGGGCATTGTCTTCGCAGCGCAGGACGTCCGTCACGGCGACGTCCGGGTCCACTGGCAGCTGCAGGGGTCGGATGGCACAATGAACGTGGGTCTGTACCGCTCCCTCCCGCGACCGATGGCGGCATGCGGTCGGTTTTTCACCAGGGGACGGGCCCTTCGGGGACTTTGTCGCTGACGCGGCGGGGCGGACGCGTTAGACCCCGCGCATCTGCCCCTTGCGCGAGAGTGCCGCGATGCTGCCTGCCCGATTTGCCCCTTATCTCTTTGCCCTGATCCTGTCAGGCGTGATGTCGCTGATCGTGTCGGGCGTAGTGACCTTCAAGGCCCTCGGGATGCCGCCGGGCTTTGTCGGGCTCTGGTTGAACGCGTGGCTTTTTGCCTGGGCCGTGGCCTTTCCCAGCGCTCTGTTCGCAGGTCCGCTCGCGCGCAAACTCGTGGCGCGCCTGACCACGCAGGGCTAGCGGCGGAAGGGGCTCGGGCGCAGGCCCGCTGCCGCGCTTTGGGTCACATCCGAGATGCGTTTCGCGCGGGTCGGCGCGGTCTTCGCAGTCTTGATCCATTCCAGCGTGCCGCGCTTGACTGAGCGAGGCCAAGCCTCCCAGACCGAGACAAGATCCCCCAGGGCCGCGTCCAGATCCTCGGGGCGCTCCAACCGCTCCACATCGTCGAGAAAGACCCACATGCCATTCGCCTCGGCCTGCGCGATCACCGCCTCGCCCGGGGGCTGCATAAGACCGGCGGCGCGCAGTCGCGCGACCTTCTCCTTGTTGACCCGCGACCAGGCGGATTTCGGATTGCGCGGGCTGATGCGCAGCTTGGCCCGGTCCGCGTCCACGCGCCCGGTGACGGAATCCACCCAACCCCAGCAGAGCAGCTCGTCAATCGCCGCGTCATAGCTGAGATAGTGGTCCGTGTGCTTCTTGTAGGTGATCATCCAGACCGACGCCGTTTGCCCGTGATGGGCCGCGAGCCAGTCGCGCAGATCCGCGCGGCTGCGGATCTCAATCTCTTCAAGACTGCTCATGGCGCCACTCACCGGGGGCCAGACCGTCCAGCTGCCACGCGCCGATCTGGGTTCGGATCAGACGCAGGCAGGGCAGCCCCACAGCGGCACACATGCGCCGCACCTGCCGGTTCTTCCCTTCCGTGATCGTCAGCCGCAGCCAAGCATCGGGCACGGTTTTTCGAACGCGCACGGGCGGGTCCCGGGGCCAGAGCCAGTCCGGCTCCGGCACTTGCGCCACCTTGGCCGGGCGGGTCGGCCCATCCTTGAGAGTCACGCCCCGGCGCAAACGCTCCAACGCGTCGGGCCCGGGGGCCCCCTCGACCAGCGCGTAATAGGTCTTGGGCATCTTGGCGCGCGGCTGGGTGATCCGCGCCTGCAGCTTGCCATTATCCGTCAGCAGGAGCAGCCCCTCGCTGTCGCGGTCCAGCCGCCCGGCCGCATAGACGCCGGGCAGGTCGATCCAGTCCTTCAACCCGCGCCACTGCCCCTCGGGTGTGAATTGCGACAGGACGTTCATCGGCTTGTTGAAGGCGATCAGCATGACGCGCGACCTAATGCGCCTCGGCCCAGCTCGCCCCCTGCCCTGCATCCACGGTCAGCGGCACGTCGAGCCGTACGACCGGCTCTGCCGCGCCTTCCATGATGTCGCGCACCACGGGGATGACCGTTTCCACAGCCTCCTCGGCGACCTCGAAGATCAGTTCGTCATGGACCTGCAAGAGCATCCGGGCGGGCAGATCCGCGATGGCACCCGGCATGCGCACCATGGCCCGGCGGATAATGTCCGCCGCCGTGCCCTGGATCGGCGCGTTGATCGCCGCGCGCTTGGCGAAGCCGGCCTGCGGGCCGCGCGCGCCAATCTCGGGCGTGTGGATCTTGCGCCCGAACAGGGTCTGGACGAATTTGTTCTCTTTCGCGAAGGCGACCGTGTCGTCCATATAGGCGCGGATCCCCGGGAAACGCTCGAAATAGGTGTCGATGAAGGCCTGCGCCTCGCCGCGCGGGATGCGCAGATTGCGCGCGAGGCCGAAGCCCGAGATGCCGTAGATCACCCCGAAATTGATCGCCTTGGCCTGTCGGCGGATCTCGGGTGTCATCTCGTCGAGCGGCACGTCGAACATCTCCGACGCGGTCATTGCATGAATGTCGAGCCCATCGCGGAACGCGGTTTTCAGCGCGTCGATCCCGGCGATATGGGCGAGGATCCTGAGCTCGATCTGGGAATAATCGAGGCTGACCAGCACATTGCCCGCCTCGGCCACGAACGCTTCGCGGATCCGGCGTCCTTCCTCGGAGCGGACGGGGATGTTCTGCAGGTTCGGGTCAGTCGAGGCCAGACGCCCGGTATTCGCCCCGGCAATCGAGTAAGAGGTATGCACCCGCCCCGTCTCGGGGTTGATATGGTCCTGCAGCGCGTCCGTATAGGTCGATTTCAGCTTGCTGAGCTGACGCCAGTCGAGCACCCGGCGCGGCAGGTCATGCTCGGTCGCCAGATCCTCAAGCACATCCGCCGGGGTCGAGTACTTGCCAGACTTGCCCTTTTTGCCGCCCTCGAACCCCATCTTTTCGAACAGGATATCGCCAAGCTGCGCGGGGCTGCCCACATTGAAGCTTTCGCCCGCAAGCTCGTGGATCTCCGCCTCAAGCCCGGCCATCTTCTGGGCAAAGGCATTGGACATCCGGCTGAGCGTATCGCGGTCGACCTTGATCCCATGCATCTCCATCTCGGCGAGGACCGGCACCATGGGCCGCTCCATCCGCTCGTAGACCTTGGTGACCTGCGCCACATGCAGGCGCGGCTTCAAAAGCTGCCAGAGCCGCAGAGTAATCTCGGCATCCTCGGCGGCGTATTTCGCGGCCTCGTCGATGGGGACGAAATCGAAAGTGATCGCGGATTTGCCCGTGCCCAGCAGGGTCTTGATCGGGATCGGTGTGTGGTCGAGATAGCGCTCGGACAAAGCGTCCATGCCGTGATTGTGCAGCCCCGCATGGAGCGCGTAGCTCAGCAGCATCGTGTCATCGATGGGCGCGACCGAGATCCCGTTCCGGGCCAGGATCTTGGCGTCATATTTCATGTTCTGGCCGATCTTGAGGATCGCGGGATCCTCCAGAACCGGCTTCAGAAGCGCGAGCGCCTCGTCGAAATCCATCTGGCCCTCGGCCAGCTTCGGCTCCGACGAGAACAGATCCGTCTCGCCCCCGCCATCCTTGTGGGTCAGGGGCAGATAGGCCGCCTTGCCCGGCTCCACGCAGAGGCAAATGCCCACCAGATCCGCGCGCATCTCGTTGAGCCCCGTGGTCTCGGTGTCCACCGCCACATAGCCACGGGCGTGGATCGTCTCGATCCACGCGGACAGCGCGGCGGCATCCCGAATGGTCTCATAGGCGCTGGGGTCGAGCGGGGGCAGGTCCACCGCGTCTGCCTCGGCAGACGCGGCCACGGGCTCGGGCACGGCGGGGGCCTCGACCCCCAGTGTCGCCGAGATCCGCTTGGTCAGCGTGCGGAACTCCATCTCCGCCAGAAAACCCAGCAGGGTTTCGGGCTCCGGATCTCGCACCTCCAGATCATCGAGCGTGAAGCCCAGTTCCATCTCGCAATCGAGCTGCACGAGCTTCTTTGACAACTCGATCTGGGCGCGGTGTTCGATCAGGGTCTGGCGGCGCTTGGGCTGCTTGATCTCCTCGGCGCGGTCGAGCAGGTCTTCGAGCGAGCCATACTCGTTGATCAGCAGGGCCGCGGTCTTGATCCCGATCCCCGGCGCGCCGGGCACGTTGTCCACGGAATCCCCGGCGAGCGCCTGCACATCGACCACGCGCTCGGGTCCGACGCCGAATTTCTCATGCACCCCGTCCACATCGATGGTCTTGTTCTTCATCGCGTCGAGCATCTCGACCCCGCCGCCCACGAGCTGCATCAGGTCCTTGTCGGAACTGATGATCGTGCAGCGCCCCCCGGCCTCGCGCGCCTGCACAGCAAGGGTGGCGATGATGTCATCGGCCTCGAACCCCTCCATCTCTTTGCAGGCGATGTTGAAGGCCTCGGTCGCGGTCCGGGTCAGGGGGATCTGCGGGCGCAGATCCTCGGGCATCGCCTCGCGATTGGCCTTGTACTGATCATAAAGGTCGTTGCGGAAGGTATGGCTGCCCTTGTCGAAGATCACCGCCACATGGGTCGGCGCGTCCGAGCCGGTATTGCCCTCCACATAGCGCTGCAGCATGTTGCAGAACCCCGACACTGCCCCGATCGGCAGGCCGTCGGATTTCCGCGTCAGCGGCGGCAGCGCGTGATAGGCGCGGAAAATGAACGCCGATCCGTCGATCAGATGCAGATGATGTCCCTTGCCAAATGCCATGGCCGCCCCCCAGGTCTCGCGTCGCGTTCCCAGCGATATAGCCTTGCACCGGGATTGGCGAGGGGTCAGCGGCCAGTTCAGGCCGGTGGCAGCGCGGTCTGGGTCATATGGATGAAAATCGCGATGAAATAGAGCACGCTGGCGGTGACCACGAAGCCATGCCAGATCGTGTTGTGGAACCGCATGCGCGTGGCCAGCAGAAACGGCACCCCGACGGAATAGAGAAGCCCCCCCGCCACCATCAGCATCACCACCGGCCCCGAGAGTGTCGCCAAAAGCCCCTGCCCCCCCACGACAATCGCCCATCCGAGCCCGAGACAGAGCAACGCCGAAGGCAGCACCGAGCGATGGCGGCGCAGGCTCGACAGAACCACGCCAAAGGCCGCCCCGCTCCAGATCGCGGTGAGCAGTCCGAACCCCGTCCCCGACAAAAGCGCGAAGGGCGTATAGGTCCCGGCAATCTTGACGAAAATCGCCCCCTGATCGAGCGCGCGCAGCCGCACCACCCAGTCCGGGCGCGGCACGTGATTGTAAAGGAACGAGCAAAAGAGCATCGCGATCAGGCTGCCGCCATAGATCGCCAGCCCGGTGATCGGACCCGCGCCCAGCTTCCACACGGCGGCCAGGGTGATCAGCACCGGAACCGCCGCGAGGGCCGCCCCCAGCGCGCCGAGATGCACCACCGCATCGCTGATGCGTTCGGCGCGGGTATAGGGCCGCTCGGGATCTCGGTAGTGAGTCATGGGGGAAATCATAGCATGATTATCCCCTCACACCGGGTTAACCGCACGGAACCCGCCCCGGCGGCAGGGGTTTGCCCAGTCCGAACGGCCATGTCGCAAAAGGTCGTCGGCCCTTGGCCCGCACCAGCCCCGTCCGGAGGCCCGGCAGCAGGCCAGCGAACCCGGCACCCTAAATCCGGCAAGCCTCAGTCGACGGCGATCTTGCCTTCGAAATCCTTGTGGATGTAGCGCGCATCGCAATAGGGGCACTCGACCCAGCCATGCTCTTCGGGGATCTGGAGCCAGACGCGTGGATGGCCCAGCGCGCCCTCGCCCCCATCACAGGCGATCCGCCAATCGGTCACGATTTTGGTCTCGGGGACAGCGGTGGGCATGGGATGGCTCCGTCGATAAGATCACAAAGTCTTGCCTCGGAGCGCGCGCACCCCTAGGTCGGGCGCATCATACGCCTTGTCCCGCCCCGAACAAGAGCTTGGGGCCCAGAGGCGCACGGGGGGACGCCATGTCACATCAAAGTTCCGCGGCGGCGATCGAGATCACCGGATTACGCAAAACCTATGGCGCGGCCAATGGCCAGCCCCCCAAGGACGCGCTGAAGGGCGTGGATCTGACGATCCCGGCCGGGTCGATCTTTGGCCTGCTGGGGCCGAATGGGGCGGGCAAATCGACTCTGATCAACATCCTCGCCGGGCTCGTGCGCAAGACCGAAGGTCAGGTGCGGATCTGGGGGTTTGATCAGGATGTGAACCCGCGCCAGAGCCGGGCCGCGATCGGGGTGATGCCGCAAGAGCTGAACCTGGATCCGTTCTTCACTCCGCGCGGCGCGCTCGACATGCAGAGCGGGCTCTACGGGGTGCCGCGCAGCGAGTGGCGCACCGATGAGATCCTCGCGCTGATCGGGCTGAGCGACAAGGCGGACGCCTATTCGCGCTCGCTTTCGGGGGGGATGCGGCGGCGGCTCTTGCTGGGCAAAGCGCTGGTCCATACGCCCCATGTGCTGGTTCTGGACGAGCCGACCGCCGGGGTCGATATCGAACTGCGCCAGATGCTGTGGCGCAATGTGCGCAAGCTCAACGAGGAGGGGATGACGATCATCCTGACAACCCATTACCTCGAAGAGGCCGAAGAGATGTGCGACGAGATCGCGATCATCAACCACGGCGAAAAGATCGCCCAGGACAAGACAGCGAACCTGCTGGGGCGGCTCGATGCCAAGACGCTTGTGATCACACCCGAGGCGCCCGTTTCAGGCCCGCTGCCAGAGATCCCGGGCGTGCAGGGGCAGATCCGCCCGGACGGCACGCTCTGCTTTGCCTATCGGCGCGGGCAGATCTCGGTCGAGACGATCCTCGAGGCCGTGCGCCATGCACAGATCCATATTCGCGAGCTGGCCACGGAAGAGCCCGATCTCGAAGATGTCTTCGTGGCGCTCACGCGCAGCGCGGACGCGGCCTAGTCGGCCCCGGTCTCGCGCCCCTCGAGCCGGGCTGCCAGATCCGAAGCGTTGAAGAGCCGCCGCACCGCCTCGGCATAATCCATCTCAGGCGCGAAGGCGCCCGTCTCGAGAAAAGCGACCGATTGGGCGATCACCTTGGGATCGTTCATCATCAGCGTATGGGTCACCGGCAAGGTGATGTGATCGGCCATGCCCGCCACCCGGGTCCGCGCGACCGAGACCTTGCCGTCATCCTCACCGGGCAGGACCTGTGAAAAGAGCGGGTTGAGGCTGCTCGTGCCGGCGATCACGCCCGTCTCGAAGGGCACCGGCCCGAGCCGGTTGGGCACCGAGTCCGGCCCCGTCCCGAGCTGGCGCCCTGCGGGTCCGTTCACCCACTGGAACAGCGCCCAGTCGCCCAGCTCATCCACCAGTTCCGATCCCTGATTGGGCGGGCCCAGCATCACCACGCGGCCGATCCCCTCGGGCCCGGCCTCCGCCGCATGGGCCCGCAACAGGATCCCCCCCATGGAATGGGCCACCACATCGGCAGCGCGGGGCGCGCAGCCCGCCAGTGCTTCGGGGACGACCTGCGCCGCGAGGGTTTCCACCGTCGCCTCGGTGGAGGCATAGTCCGGCGTGATCACCTTGTGACCCAGCCCGCTGAGGACGACCTCCATAACCGTGAAAGACGCATCGCTGCGCGCCAGCCCATGCAGCAGGACGATACAGGCCGCGCTGGCAGGTTGGGACAGAAGGGCGCAAGACAGGGCAGCAAGGATCAGGGCACGCATGGCCGCAGGTTATCCGCCCGGTCCGGCCAAGGCGAGAGGCTTGCCAAGGACGGGACGCAACGACACTGTGGCAGGATGCCCCCAAGCTCCCCCAGACTGGCCGTGCGTGCCCTGATCCTCGACGCGCAGCAGCATCTCTTGCTGGTGAATGCCTATCCGGGTGGGCGCAGCGACCTGTGGTGCGCGCCCGGTGGCGGGGTGGAGCGGGGCAGCTCTCTGCCCGAGAACCTGATCCGCGAAGTGCATGAGGAGACCGGCCTGCGCATCGCCGTGGGCGCGCCCTGTCTGGTCAACGAGTTCCACGATCCCGCGGGCAGCTTTCATCAGGTGGATCTGTACTTTCGCGCGACAATCACCGCCGGTCAGATCGACCCGGACTGGCGCGATCCCGAGGGTATCGTGACCGAGCGACGTTTCGTGACCCGGGCCGAAATGGGCAGGCTGCGCGTGAAACCCGACAGCCTTGCCGCGGCGGCCTGGGGCACGGGCGTGCTCTATGATCCGCTGGAGCCGATTGTCCGCTAGGCCTTGCGCAGGGAGATCGCCACGCCGCCCAGCACCAGCAGCGTCGCAAGACCGGTGAGCCATGTCACCGCCTCGCCCAGCAGGATCAGCCCGCCCAATGCGGCGATGATCGGCACGGTAAGCTGCGCCACCGCCGCCCGCGTCGCCCCGAGCGAGGGCAGCACCGCGTACCACAGCGCATAGCCCAGCCCCGAGGTCAGGGCTCCCGAGACCACCGCCAGCACCACGCCCGGCAGCGTGAGCGGATCGGAGCTCGCCCAGACCAGCCAAGCCAAGAGGCCCAGTGGCAAAGCCAGCAGGAAGTTCGCCGCCGTATCCGCCAGCGGCGCGCGACTGCCCCGCCCGTGCAGCGAATAGATCCCCCAGCCCACTGCCGCGATCATCATCAGCCCAAGTCCCAGCGGGTCCGGTCGCCCCACCGCCCCCGGCCACAGCAAGAGCGCAAGCCCGGCCAGCGCCATTCCCGCGCCCAGCCAGCGGGCCAAGGGCACGGTGTCGCGCGCCAGAAGCGCACCTGCGAACATGGTGATCTGCACCCCGCCAAAGAGGATGAGTGCCCCGAGCCCGGCATCCAGACTGAGATAGGCAAAGGAAAAGCCCAGCATATAGGCGGTCAGGCTCAGCACACCGATCCAGCGCCCGGGCGAGGTCAGCCCCAGCGGCCCGCGTCGCCGCGCGAGCACCACCAGCATGAGCGCACCTGCCGCGAGCCGGATCGCGGCAAAGGCCGCCGGGCCGATCCCCGCCTCGGCCAGCGCGGCCCGGTTCAACAGGGAATTGGCGGCGAAGGCCGTCATGGTCAGGGCAACAAGCGCAAAAAGGCGGGGGCCGGAAAGCGGGGCAGTGGCAGACGTCATGGGCCAGCCAGATCACGGGGCGGCGCGGCGGGCAAGGCCGGATCACGGGCGGCCGTGCAACTCCGCGTGAAACCGGGCCGCGCCTAGCCCAGCAACCGCTCGGCGAAGGCGCCGCCAAGAAACGAGACCACACCGCCGGAAAAGCTCGCCGCGACCTGACCCGTCACCTGATCCAGCACCACGAGATCCGCGCGCTGGCCCGGGGCCAGTGTTCCGCGATCCGAAAGGCCGAGCATCTCGGCCGGGCGCGCGCTGACCCGGTCCCAGACCGGGGCGAGGGCCGGGCTCACCCCACCGGCGAGATCCAATGCGGCGGCCTTCAGCGAGGGATAATGGTAGTCCGAGACCAGCGCATCGCAGAGCCCATCGGCAATCAGGTCCCGGGCCGAGACATTGCCCGCATGGGATGCGCCGCGCATCACATTGGGTGCGCCGAGAATGATCGGATCGCCCTGTTCGCGCGCCGCCTCTGCGGCCTCTGCGGTCTCGGGAAACTCGGCAATGCGCACCCCCATGGCCCGGGCCGCGTGGCGATCGGCGGGGCTGTGATCATCGTGGCTGCCCAAGGTCACCCCCCGGGCGATCAGCGCGCGGGACAAGGCGGCGAGCCGCGCGGGGACTTCGGCGCTCCGGGCGTGGAGGTCCTGCATCAGCCGCAGATGGGCCTCCGGATTGCGCCCGCTCTTGAGCGCTTGCCCGGTCAGGCGCGGCGGGCGGCGGCCCTCGGCCAAGCGCTGATGCGGCAGGTGATCATTGAACACGACATAGCGGATCCCCGTCTCGGCGATGAAGGCCTCTACCGCGGGGAAATCGTCGATCATATGGGTCTCGAGCCGCAGCTGGATCTGCATATCCGTGCGCAGGCGGTCCCCGGTCGCGGTCAGAGCCCGGGCAAGCTCGCGCGCGAAATCGGGGCTGCGCATCCCGCCTTCCCAGGACCAGAACTGGGCGAGGATCGCCGTGGTGATGCCCGCTGCCGCCAGCTCGGCATCGAGCGCGAGCAAGCCCTCTTCGGTGGTGCGCAGCGCGCCCCGGCGCGGGGCCAGATGCCGCTCGAACCCGTCCCCATGCAGATCGATCAGCCCGGGCAGGAGCGCGTAGCCCTCCAGGTCGACCTCCCGCAGGCCGGGGGCGTCCGACAGGATCCGCCCGTCCGAGATCGCGAGCGTTTCAAGCGCACCCGCGCGCGGATCGAGGATCAGACCGTTATGGAACCGAAGCGATAACATGGGCGGGGTGATGCGCCGGGCAGACGGCGGGTGCAAGCCCCCTCGCCCGGGACGCGGCGGCGGGTCTCAGGACCGGCTGTCGCCCAGCCCCCGGAAGAATGCCGTGGGATAGCGTACATCAAACCGCTCACCGCCCAGCCCGGGCTGGAAGGGCAGCAGCATCAGATTGTTGCGCGGATAGGCGGTGGACAGACGCGACGCACCTTTCACCGAGAAGCCGAAACGCTCGTAATAGGAGGGATCGCCCAGCACGAGGATCGCAGGCACATGGCGTTGGCGCAGCATGTCGATCCCCTCGCGCACGAGGGCCGCGCCCACTCCCTGTCTCCGCTTGTCCGAGCGCACCGTCAGCGGGGCCAGCGCGATCCAGCCCTCGGGCGTAATGAGACGCGGAAAGGCGATATGGCCGATCACATGACCCTTCTCGATCGCGACCAGTTCAAGCTCCATCGCGGACTCGTCGCGCAGCGCCTGCAACAGGCGCGACTCGCCCGGCCCCTCGAAGCTCGTATCCACCAGAATCGACACCGCACGGTGGTCGTCGGCCCGGATTGGCCGGTATTCGATCGGAGGCGGCGCGTTGATGTTCATCGCCTCACTCTGCGCGGGATTTGGCCGAGAGGCCAAGCCTTTTTCCGGCCCTGTTGCCGTTTCCGCGACAATTTCAGTCACGCCCCGCAGAGGCGCAGAGCCCCAAACGCAAAAAGGGGACCCGAAGGCCCCCTCTCGCATCTCGTTGTGAGCCGGGTGGCTTACATCATGCCGCCCATGCCGCCCATGTCGGGCATGCCGCCGCCGGCAGCTGCGCCTTCCTTGGCGGGCAGGTCAGCGACCATGGCCTCGGTGGTGATCAGCAGACCCGCGATGGAGGCTGCGTCTTCCAAAGCGGTCCGCACAACCTTGGCCGGGTCGATCACACCGAAGGCAAACAGGTCGCCATACTCTTCGGTCTGAGCGTTGAAGCCAAAGGCGGTGTCGTCGCTCTCGCGGACCTTGCCGGCCACGACAGCGCCGTCCACACCGGCGTTCTCGGCGATCTGGCGCAGGGGCGCTTCGATGGCCTTCTTGACGATCGCGATGCCTGCGTCCTGGTCGGAGTTCGCACCGGACAGACCGTCAAGCGCCTTGGCCGCCTGCACGAGGGCCACGCCACCACCGACGACAACGCCTTCCTGCACGGCTGCGCGGGTCGCGTTCAGAGCATCGTCCACACGGTCCTTGCGCTCTTTCACTTCGACCTCGGTCATGCCGCCAACGCGGATGACAGCCACACCACCGGCGAGCTTGGCCACACGTTCCTGCAGCTTCTCACGGTCGTAGTCGGACGTGGTCTCTTCGATCTGGTTGCGGATCTGAGCGACGCGCGCTTCGATCTCGGCCTTGGCGCCTGCACCGTCGACGATGGTGGTCTCGTCCTTGGTGATGGAAACGCGCTTGGCGGTGCCCAGCATGTCGATGGTCACGTTCTCGAGCTTCATGCCCAGATCTTCGGAGATCACCTGGCCGCCGGTCAGGATCGCGATGTCCTGCAGCATGGCCTTGCGGCGATCACCGAAACCCGGTGCCTTGACGGCTGCGATCTTCAGACCGCCGCGCAGCTTGTTGACCACGAGGGTCGCCAGCGCTTCGCCTTCAACGTCTTCCGCGATGATCAGGAGCGGCTTGCCGGACTGGATCACCGACTCGAGCAGCGGCACCATCGGCTGCAGCGACGAGAGCTTCTTCTCGTGCAGCAGGATGATCGCGTCTTCCAGCTCGGTGGTCATCTTGTCGGGGTTGGTCACGAAGTACGGGCTCAGGTAGCCACGGTCGAACTGCATGCCCTCGACAACATCGGTCTCGGTCTCGAGGCCCTTGTTCTCTTCGACGGTGATGACACCCTCGTTGCCGACCTTCTGCATCGCGTCGGCGATCTGGTTGCCGATCTCGGCTTCGCCATTGGCGGAGATGGTGCCGACCTGCGCAACCTCGGCGCTGTCTGCAACTTCGCGGGACGCGGCCTTGATGGACTCGACGATCTTGGTGGTCGCCATGTCGACGCCGCGCTTGAGATCCATCGGGTTCATGCCAGCGGCAACCGACTTCATGCCTTCCTTGACGATGGCCTGAGCCAGCACGGTCGCGGTGGTGGTGCCGTCGCCGGCTTCGTCATTGGTGCGGGAAGCAACTTCCTTCACCATCTGCGCGCCCATGTTCTCGAACTTGTCTTCCAGCTCGATCTCTTTGGCGACAGACACACCGTCCTTGGTGATGCGCGGCGCGCCGAAGGACTTGTCCAGAACCACGTTGCGGCCTTTCGGGCCGAGGGTCACCTTCACAGCGTCGGCGAGAATGTTCACGCCTTTGAGCATGCGGTTGCGGGCGTCGGTATCAAACTTGACGTCTTTAGCAGCCATTGTGTTCGCTCCTATAGAATTTCGTTGAGGGGGTCAGCGGCGGCTCAGGAAATGATCCCGAGGATGTCGCTTTCCTTCATGATCAGCAGGTCTTTGCCGTCGACGGACACCTCGGTGCCGGACCACTTGCCGAACAGGATCTTGTCGCCTTCCTTGACGTCCATGGCGATCCGGTCGCCATCTTCGTCCTTGGCGCCTGCGCCCACGGCCACAACCAGGCCCTCGGCCGGCTTTTCTTTGGCGCTGTCGGGGATGATCAGCCCGCCTGCGGTTTTCTCTTCGCTCTCAACGCGCTCGACCAGTACACGGTCGTGTAGCGGAGTGAATGCCATATCTGAGGCTCCTTCGCTCAGTGTTTCTCCCTGGCCCTTTCGGGCCGTTAGCACTCATCTGTGGCGAGTGCTAACGCAGCGTAGGTAGAGATGGCTCACGGGGGTGTCAACGGGAATCAGGGGAAAAAATGACGCCGGGAACTCGGCAGAGGAGCGCAAGGCACGCGCACCTCAGGAGGAGGCCGCGTGCCGTTGGTCTCGCCGTATGTGAGGATCGCACCCGGCACAATCAAGGCCGGTCCCCGCAGGGATGTCTGCGACTGACGCGTCAGCCCGCCGGTTCCTGACCGCGCCAGACGGGCCAGCTCAGCAGGATCGCGCTGCCCGAGATAAGGGTCATGAGCGTGCCAGGGAAAAAATGCACGAAGCCCGGCAAGTCCATGAAGAAGAAGTACCCAAGATCCGCCAGCCCGCCGATCAGGGCCGTCACCCAAAGCGCCGTCCGGTTGCCCCGCCATATCAGAAGGCCGCCAATCACCGTCGCCACGCCGAACCAGCCGAGGTTCCAGCCATGCTGGTGCAGGATCCCCCCGACCGCCGGATGGTACTCTGCCTGCAAAAGCTCAGGCGCAACGGCGTCCGCGACAGCCTGAAAACCGCCGCTGGCATCACTGCCCAGCACGATCCCTCCGGCGAGGGCATGCACCACCCCCCAGATGACCCAGAGCACGGCAATGATCTTTGGCAGGGGCAGATTGGCAGCAGTCATGGGGACCTCATTCGGAACTGGCGCGGCATGTTAGTGGACAATGTCTACCTTTATTGAAGCAGTGGACAATGTCAACTAAGCAAAGTCATGGCTGATACAGACCTTGCCCTGTCCGTGGATCGCTTCATGCGCCGGATCCACAGCGCCCTGCAGGCGCGGGCCGCAGAATTCGACACCGAAAATGTGGGACCCGCCGGGGGCATGTTGCTGCTGACACTGGCGGAGATGGGCCAGCCCGAGATCCACGAGCTGACCGCGCGCTTTGCCCGGGACAAATCGCAGATGACCCGCGTCATCGGGATGCTGGAGACCAAAGGCCTCGTGACCAAGCGCCCCTCCCAGCGCGATCAGCGGGCCAGCGTGGTTCTGCTGACACCCAAGGGCCACAGGGTCGTCGCAGAACTGAGCACCGCGCTGGCCGAGGCGATAGACACCCTTGTCGCGCCCCTGAGCACTGATGAGCAGCAGGTGCTCAAGACGTTGATGGCGCGGATCGCCTGAGCGCCGCGCCATCCGCAAATGACAAAGGCCGCAGCGTCATCGCATACGCCGCGGCCTCTCCCCCCTCCCCCTTCGTCGAATTACCAGCTGTTATAGCCGAGGAACTTGCCCGACATCTCGACCTTGACCCGGTCGCCCTTGGGATGCTCGACCCGTGTCACGGACATGTCGAAATCGATGGCGGACATGATGCCGTCGCCGAATTTCTCCTGGATGATCGCCTTGAGCGTGGGGCCGTAGACCCCGACGATCTCGTAAAATCGGTAGATGCAGGGATCGGTCGGCACGGCCTGTTCCCAGATCTTGGTCGGGCTCTCGGCGAGCACGCTGGCCGCCTCCTGCGGCAGGCCCATCACCGAGACCATGGCCTCGGCCTTGTCTGCCGGAAACGCGTTCATTCCCATGGCCGCCGAATGGGTCCATATCGGAGACATGTCGATCTTCGCGGCGATCTCCTCCCAGGTCAGTCCGGCCTGCTTCTTGGCCGACAGGATCATCGCGGTGACGTCTTCCTTGGTCATCATTTCCGACATTGAAACGGTATCCTTCATGGTGGTCTTCCTATCTCTGGGCCCGGATCACAGGCCAAGCTCTGTGAGGCCCGGATGGTCGTCAGGGCGCGGCCCGGGCGCGGGCCAGTGAAACAGCCGATCCGCCTCGGCGATCGGCACGTCGTTGATCGAAGCGTGGCGCACAGCCATGTAGCCATGGGCGTCGAACTGCCAGTTCTCGTTGCCATGGGCGCGGAACCACTGGCCGGTCTCGTCATGCCATTCGTAGCAAAAGCGCACGGCGATCCGGTCCGCGCTGTGGCACCAGATCTCCTTGATCAGGCGGTAGCCATTCTCGGTCTGCCATTTCCGGGTCAGAAAGGCCTCGACCTCGGCCCGGCCATTGAGAAATTCCGACCGGTTGCGCCAGCGCGTGTCCGGCGTATAGGCCAGCGCGACCTTGGCCGGGTCACGCCCGTTCCAGGCATTCTCGGCCATGCGGACCTTCTTTACCGCATCCTCGTAGGAAAACGGCGGCACGGGCGGGCGCGGAGCGTCCTGGGTCATCAGCCCCTCCTCTCAGTTCGGGACCGCCCGCAGTCGGGGCTCTTCATCGGCGGGTTCCGCCGCCGTCTCGGTGGTGTCGATGCGCACCGGCGTCGGCATCTGCAAGCCGCGTGTCGCGGGCTGCCCGGCGAGCTTGGCTGAGCGCTGCCCGAGGAACTGCACCAGATGGTTGCGGATCGCGTAGTAGTTCGGATGCTCGACAATCTCGGTGCGCTTGCGCGGACGCGGGATCGTTATCTCGACGCTTTCGGCCACTTGGGCCATGGGCCCGTTGGTCATCAGCAGGATGCGGTCCGCGAGCAAAATGGCCTCGTCGATGTCATGGGTGATCATGAACACCGTCTGGTCCGTATCGCTCCAGACCTTGATCAGCTCGTCCTGGATGGTGCCCCGCGTCAGGGCGTCCAGCGCGCCGAAGGGCTCGTCGAGCAACAGCAGCTTCGGCTCGTTGGCAAAGGCCCGTGCGATGGACACCCGCTGGCGCATGCCCCCCGAGAGTTGGCTCGGTTTGCGGTGGATCGCATCGCCGGTCAGGCCGACCTTTTCCAGGAACTTGATCGAGTGGTCGATCACCTGCGGCTTGGACCAGTCCGGAAACCGGGCGCTGACCCCGAACGTGACGTTCTTGAGCGCCGACAGCCAGGGCAGAAGCGAGTAGTTCTGGAACACCACGCCGCGGTCGAGGGAGGGGCCGCGCACGACCGCCCCATCCATTTTCACCACCCCGCTGGTCGGCTCGGCGAGCCCCGCGAGGATGTTCATGATGGTCGACTTGCCGCAGCCGGAATGGCCGAGGATGCAGACGAACTCCCCCTTCTCGATCCCGAAACTGGCATTTTCGAAGACCGAGAAGGTCCCGCCATTGCCGTCCGGATAGGTCTGGGTCAGCTGCTCGATGCTGAGAAATGCATGTGCCATGGTCTGCCTCGTTATTCTGAATACGCGACGACGCGCTGGAGCATGCCGAACACCGCGTCCAGCAGCATGCCGACAATGCCGATCATGAGGATCGAGAAGATCACTGAGGTCAGGTCGAGATTGTTCCACTCGTTCCAGACGTAGTAGCCAATCCCTGTGCCCCCCACGAGCATCTCGGCGGCCACGATCACCAGCCAGGCGATCCCGATGGAGATGCGCATACCGGTCACGATGGTCGGCGCGGCGGCAGGCAGGATCACCGTGAAGGCGGTCTTGAGCGCGCCCAACTCATGGGTTCGGGCCACATTGACCCAATCCTCGCGCACCCCGGCCACGCCGAAAGCGGTGTTGATCAGCATTGGCCAGATCGAGCAGATGAAGATCACGAAGATCGCACTTGCCTCGCTGTCCTGAATGATGAAGAGCGCCAGCGGCATCCACGCCAGCGGCGAGATCGGGCGCAGCACCTGGATGAACGGGTTGAGCGCCTTGTAGGCTACCGAGGACATCCCGATGAGAAAGCCCAGCGGGATCGCCACCATCGCGGCGAGGAAATAGCCGCTCAGCACCCGGTAGATCGAATAGCCGATCTGGATGCCGATCCCCTTGTCATTGGGCCCGGCATCGTAAAACGGGTTCGAGAGCTGCTCCCAAGCCTTTTCCAGAACCTGGCTCGGGGGCGGCACGCCCGCCTTGGGCTGCCCCCCGCCGGTGAGGAGCTCATACTCGGTGAGCTCCCCGACCGCTTTCGGCGCCGGGATCGACATCTCCCAGATCAGACACCCCACCACCAAAAGCAGGATGGACAGGATGGCCGCCTTGCGGTTGTCCGACAGGGTGCCCATCAGTCCGCCTTGATCGCGAAGCTGTCCACATAGGCCTCGGGCTCGGCCGGATCGAAGGTCTTGCCCATGATCGTATGAGACTTGTAGGTGATGTCCGGCGCGTCGTAGCCGAGATCTTCCATGACCTTCTTGGCGTCGGCGGCGAGATAGACCTGCTCGGCCACGCCCCTGTAGTCCACATCGCCCTCGATATAGCCCCAGCGCTTCATCTGGGTCAGGATCCAGACGCCCATGGAATGCCATGGGAACGGGTCGAAATCGATCCGGTCGGGGACGCGCTTCACCTCGCCCAGACCATCGGCATAGGTCCCGGTCAGAACCTGCTGGATCACGGTCACCGGCTGGTTGAGGTAGTTCGTCGGGGCAATCGCCTCCGAGATCTCGACCCGGTTGTCAGGGTTGGATGCGTATTGCGTGGCGTCGATGATCGACTTGAGCAACGCGCCATAGGTGTTCGGCAGCTCCTCGGCAAAGGACAGCGGCGCGGCAAAGGCGCAGCAGGGATGCCCCTCCCAGATTTCCTTGGTGAGGATATGGATGAAGCCGATGCCCTCGAAGACAGCGCGCTGGTTGAACGGATCCGGCGAGAGGTAGCCGTCGAGGTTCCCGGCGCGCAGGTTGGCGACCATCTCGGGCGGCGGCACCACGCGGATCTGGATGTCCACATCCGGGTCCAGACCGAATTCGGCCACGTAGTAGCGCAGCAGGAAGTTGTGCATCGAGTATTCGAAGGGCACGCCGAAGGTGAACCCTTTCCACTGGGACGGGTCGCGCTTGTCCATATGCTCGTTGGACAGAACGATGGCCTGGCCGTTGATGTTCTCGACCGCGGGCATGATGTAGGGCTCGGCCACCGACCCAGCGCCGAGGGTCATGGCCAGCGGCATCGGCGTCAGCATGTGGCTCGCGTCATACTCGCCCGACAGGGACTTGTCGCGCGCCACGGCCCAGCCGGCGGTCTTGATAACCTGCGCGTTCAGCCCGTAGCGCTCATAGAACCCCAAAGGCTGCGCCATGATGATCGGCGTGGCACAGGTGATCGGCACGAAGCCGATATTCAGGTCGGTCTTCTCGGGCGGCCCGAGATTGTCGAGGATCGCCGCCTTGGCCTTGTCCAGCGGGAACACCGAGGCCAACGCAGCGGCGGCCGTCGTCCCGCCGACCATCCCCATGAAGGACCGGCGACTGACATCGCTCTGGCCAAAGACCGAGCGGACGATCGCGTTTTCGACCGCGCTTTCAAGCATCTCTTCGCTGGACATGGAGGCCACGTGCTCGGACGCCGTGGCCGAGCAGGTATGGCAGGTGCACCCCTGACCATGGCGCAGATCGCTGTCTTTCGAGAATGGATTGCCTAGGCTTTTCACAGTCATGCCGACCCTCACTGATCATGTTTGATCCAAGCCTGTCACAGGGCCCACCCCCTGCGTAGACGGGTTCGCGCAGTGACCAAAAATCGCAAAGCTCTGAATTTGATGGCTATTTATTAAGCAGCTCTCACGAAATTTCGTAATTTACGACGGTTCGTATCTGGCCGCGCCAAACGCGCGCCCCAACTCTCGGGTCATGGACGGCGATTCTGACTTCTTCATCTCCCTGCATGACCACCCATTTCCGGCGGCGGTGCTCGATGTCCGCCTGCAACGGCTGACGGCGGCCAATGCCGGGGCGGATGCCCTGTTCGGGACCGAGCTGGCGCGGGCCGGGCTGGACCCCTTCCTGAACTCCCCGGGAACCGAGTTCGCGGTCTTTCTGGAGGCGGTCGAGCATTTCGGCGCCTATATCGGGACGGCCCTCTCCTTCGTGAATGCGGCGGGCGACGCGCTGCGGCTACAGCTCCATGGCAGCGCCCTCAGCAATCGCCAGATCCTGCTCAGCTTTCTCGATCTCGACGCCCAGGCCCGGCGCAACGAGCGCGCCGAGCTCGAGGCCCAGCACCGCGCGGGGCTGACCCAATGGCAGAATATCTATGGGTTTTTCCGCGAGATCGAGGCCCAGAACCAGCTGATCCTCGATGCGGCGGGCGAAGGGATCTACGGCATCGATGCCGAGGGGCGCGCGACCTTCGTGAACCGCGCCGCGCAGGACATGCTGGGCTGGCAAGCCAAGGACCTGATCGGCAAGGAACTACATTCGATCATCCATCACCACCACCTGAACGGCGAGCATTTTCCGGCCCACACCTGCCCGATCTACGATTCCTTCCGCCGCGACCGGACCGTGCGCGTCGAGGACGACGCCTTCTGGCGCAAGGACGGCAAGCCGATCTTCGTGGAATACGTCTCGACCCCGATCTACGATCATGGGGTGCTGGCGGGCGCGGTGGTGATCTTTCGCGACATCACCGAGCGCAAGGAAAACGAGGCGCGCCTGCGCACCGCCCTCGCGGAGGTCGAGACCCTGCGCGAACAGCTCGAGCAGGAAAATGACTACCTGTTGACCGAAATCCGCAATGTCCGCTCCCATGCGGGGATCGTGGGCGAAGCCCCTTCCACCAAGGCGCTGAACACGCAGATCGGTCTGGCCGCCGAGACCAAGGCCAACGCGCTGGTCAGCGGCCCGCCCGGCGCGGGCAAGTCCCTGACCGTCACCGCCATCCACGAGGCCAGCGACCGCGCCAAGCGCCCGTTGGTGCGGGTGAACTGCTCGGATGTGTCGGCCCGCGAGCTGGAGATCGACCTCTTCGGCATCCGGCGCGGCAGTGCGCGGGGCGTGACGCGCGACATCGTCGGCAAGCTCGCCCTCGCGAACCACGCGACGCTGCACCTGATCGAGGTGTCGGACATGCCCAAGGAGCTACAGGCCAAGCTGGTGACGGTCCTGACCGAGAAACGGGTGCGGCGGATCGGGGACAGCACGGATATCCCCGTGGATCTGGTGGTGATCGCGACCACCGCACGCGATCTGGCCGCCGAGGTGAAGGCCGGGCGCTTCCGGCAGGACCTGTTCTTCGAGCTCAGCGTCTTTCCGATCACCTGCCCGCCCCTGCGCGACCGGCGCGAGGATATCCCGCATCTGGCAAAGCACTTCATCGACCGCGCGGTGAAACGGCTGCGCGTGCCGCCGGTGCGCCTGACCAAGGGCAATATCGATGCGCTTCTGGCCTATGACTGGCCCGGCAATGTCCGCGAGTTCGAAAGCGTGATCGAGCGCTCGCTGATCCTCGCCCAGGGCGGCAAGCTGCGATTTGACTTCGAGATCGGCGAGGCTCCGGCCCCGAATGGCGATGAGACCATCCTGACCGACGCGGATCTGCGCCGGATGGAGCGCGAGAACCTCGTGCGCTGCCTGCGCCGCGCCAAGGGCAAGGTGTCGGGTCTGGGGGGTGCGGCGCGCCTGCTCGATCTTGCGCCGACCACGGTCTATTCGCGGATCAAGAGCCTCAAGATCGCGGATGAGGAGTGGCAGCAGGGCGGCTGATCGGTCCTGCTAGCCGTCGGCGGGCGGCGCGTTTTCCCAGCTATAAGCCCAGTGGACCAGCCCCGCGCGCCCCGCCTCCGTGAGGCCATAGATCCCCTTTTCGACCTTCTCGAACCACGCATAGTGGTTGTCCCGCATCAGGCGGGTCGCCCCGGCCACCCCGGTCGCCTTGGCCACATCCTGCCCGCGCGCGGGTCCCTGTTCGGCCAGATACGCGGCACAGCGCAGGGCGTCCTGCCGGTAGGCCGTGACAATCCCGTGGCGCGTGGCCCCGCCCGCATTCGGGTCGCCCTCCAGCCGCTGGAACTCCCGCAGCAGGCGCGCCTGCTTGGCCTTTACCTTGCGCGGGGCATAGGGCCCGGGATCGCACTGTACCTCGGCGCGCCCGTCCTCCCGCACGGTGATCAGCCCCAGCCCGAGGCGCCGACAGAGGTTCAGATTGTCCTTCAGACTGCGTTTGGCGGTCCGCCCCTTGGGTTTCGGCACGGCGATATAGACCGTCTCGCTCAGCCGCAGCCGCGCGACGGCCTGATGATAAAGGCTGAGGGAGAACCCGGTTTTCAGCTCGACCAGAACCGGCGGCTCGTCGCCCCGGATCGCGACCACGTCCACCGCGCCCACCTCGCCCTTGACCACATAGCCCTGCGCCTCCAGCAGGGTCTTGATCGGGGGGTAGAGCTCGGTCTCGCGCATAACCGCACCCTACCCGGCTGAGCGCTCGGCGCCACCCCGCCGCGCTGCATCGCGGCGTCCAAATGCCGCCCATCCGCCCCGGTGACACTGGGCGGGCACGCTTCTATAAGGCGCGCAAAGATCCTCCCACAGACGGAAACACGCCATGACGATCCAAGTATTCGGCCATAAATCCCCCGACACCGATTCCACCGGCTCGCCCCTGATCTGGGCCTGGTATCTCTCCGAGATCAAAGGCACCCCGGCCGAGGCCGTGCTGCTCGGCGCGCCCAATACCGAGGCCGCCTTCGTGGTGGACCGCTGGGGCTTTGAGACCCCCGCCATCATTGAGGATGTGGCCGAGGACGCGCCGGTCGTCATCGTGGACACCAACAACCCCGCCGAGCTGCCCGCCAGCATCAACAGCGCCGACATCCAGCAGATCATCGACCACCACAAGCTGGTTGGCGGGCTGGAAACCAAGGGTCCGATCGACATCACGATCCGCCCCGTGGCCTGCACCGCCACCATCATGTACGACCTGATGGGCGCGGACGCCGCCAAGATGCCCGAGAATATCAAGGGCGCGATGCTGTCCTGCATCATCTCGGACACGCTGGAATTCCGCTCGCCGACCACCACGGATCGCGACCGCGAAGTCGTCGCCGCCCTCGCCGGTGAGCTGGGGATCTCTGTGCCCGATTACGCCGCCGAGATGTTCGCCGCGAAATCCGATGTCTCGGCCTTCTCCGATGCCGAGCTGCTGCGGATGGATTCCAAGGAATACGCCGTCGAAGGCACCAAGTTCCGGGTCTCGGTTCTCGAGACCACCTCCCCCGCGACCGTGCTGGACCGCAAGGCGTCTCTGATCGAGAGCATGACCACCGTCGCCGCCGAGGACGGGGTCGATCAGGTGCTGCTCTTCGTGGTCGACATCCTGAACGAGGAATCCACGCTGCTGGTGCCCAATGATCTGGTCAAGACCGTCGCCGCCAAGAGCTTTGACGTCGAAGCCAGCGGCGACGCCGTGGTTCTGCCCGGCGTGGTCAGCCGCAAGAAGCAGATCATCCCGAACCTCAAGGTCTGATTACCGGCCCATATCGACGAACAAAGGGGACGCCGCGCGCGTCCCCTTTTTGCTGTCCGGGGCCTGAAACGACGAAGGGCTGCCCTTTCGGACAGCCCTTGCCAAGAGGGTCATGCGCAGGTGTGTCAGGATTGCGCGCGACGCCGACGGAGTGCCGCGAGGCCTCCGAGACCAGTAGCCAGAAGCGGCAGACCAGCCGGCAGCGGGATCGGGGTGGCCCCAACCTCGAGCACCGACGGATCCCCGTTCGTGGCCACGTAAAGCAGGCCGAACTCGCCGCCGTCGAACCCGGCGACGGAGGTGGTGCGCACACCGTTCGGACCGTTGAAGCCATCGACCAGCACGCCATCGTCGAAGATGTTCATGCCATCATCGTGACGCACGTCGAAGTCATGGGCGCCAACGCCAGCCTTGGTGAAGTAGAAGAAGGTAGAGGTTGCCGAGCCAGCGCCGATATCGGGCTTGCTGAGCTGCAGATCGCCCACAGAGCTGTCCAGACCAGCGACGGAGCCACCAACACCCGTGTCGAGCCACATCTGGATCGTGGTGCTGTCGGTGCCGTCAAAAGTGCCGAAGCTGAGCTCACCGGTATAGGTGAAGGTGTCGGAGACCGACGCCACATTCGCCTGAGCTGCATTGAAGTTCGCCATGGTCGCCTGAGACTGAGCCGAGCTCAGGTTCTGCAGGTTCACGACCGTGACGTCGAAGGTGCCGCTCAGGGTGGCAGCGCTTGCCATGCTTCCCAGAACGACGGATGCCAGAGCGGCACCCAGAACACGTTTAATCATTACACTCATCCTGTAACTGGTTTTCCATATAATTGGCCTAGCAATTGAATAGCGCTTAATTCAAATTAATTCCGTGACTATTTTCCATTAATATTAATGGGTTAACCATAGGCGCAATTTACCATTTTCCGGGTTTGCCCACAGGATCGGGAACGGTGCGGCCCGGAGCCCGGGACTGTCAACGGGATGCAGGGCAAGCCCGGCCTACACGGCCCAAAACCCGCGCAAACCGGGCCGAAACGCGCAGGGCACGGCCTCCCGAACGGCCTTGCCCCTTGCGCCGCGCCTCGATGACCGACACAAGTCCCGCAAAGGCTCGGACCCCGTGCGTCCCGCCCCATCGACCGATCAGGAGCTTCGCCCATGACCCGTATCGTGACCTCTCTCTCCGAGATATCGCATCAATATGACGCCCTGCTCGTGGACCTCTGGGGCTGCGTCCATAACGGGGTGACGGCCCATCCCGAGGCGGTGGCGGCACTGACCACGTATATGGCGGGCGGGGGCACGGTGCTCTTGCTGACGAACTCGCCCCGCCCGCGCGCCGGGGTGGAAAAGCAGCTCGACAGTCTCGGGGTGCCGCCCAGCTGCTGGCACACCATCGCGACCTCCGGGGACAGTGCCCGGGCCGCGATGTTCCGCGGTGTCGTGGGCGAGAAGGTCTATTTCATCGGCGAGGATCACGACCAGCGCTTCTTTGACCCGATCAATGTGGTGAGCGACCCCGTGTCGATCCAGCAGGTGCCGCTGGCCGAGGCCGAGGGCATCGTCTGCACCGGCCCCTTCGACCCCATGGCGGACCCGGCCGAGAATCGCGCGGATTTCCTCTATGCCAAGCAAAAGGGGATGAAGCTGCTCTGCGCGAATCCCGATATCGTCGTGGACCGGGGCGAACGGCGGGAATGGTGCGCGGGCGCGCTCGCCGCCCTCTATACCGAGATGGGGGGTGAGAGCCTCTATTTCGGCAAGCCGCACCCGCCGATCTATGACCTCGCCCGGGCCCGTCTGAGCGAGATGGGCAAGCATCCCTCGACGGACCGGCTCCTGGCGATCGGGGACGGGATCCACACGGATATCCAGGGGGCCCAGGGCGAAGACATCGATTCCCTCTTTATTACGGGGGGCTTGGCCGCGGCGGAAACCGGTACGACCGACCAGCCCGACCCCGCGAAACTGGACAGCTTTCTGGCCAAGGGGCAGGTCACACCGACCTACGCCATCGGGAAACTTCGCTAGCGCGGGCGATCCGGGCGCGTAACAATGTTTCAACATATGCGCCCAGTTTGTCGCATTCTTTCTTTCGCGGTTGCAGAAAGGCTGCGTTTCGTCTATCCAGCGCCCAGCTAGACTGGAGTGAGAGATGTTGGACAACACCCCGCGCGGCACAATTTGTATCGAAGATATCGAGATCGGCATGTCCCGGTCTCTGCGCAAGATCATCTCGGATCGCGATATCGAGATGTTTGCCGAAGTCTCCACCGACCGGAATCCGGTGCATCTGGACGAAGAATACGCCCAGGACACCCGGTTCGAGGGTCGGATCGCCCATGGCATGCTGACCGCCAGCCTGATCTCGGCGGTGATCGGCGAGCAATTGCCCGGCCATGGCACGGTCTATCTCGGTCAGTCGCTGAAATTCATGGGCCCCGTGCGCCCGGGCGACATGGTCTTTGCAGAGGTCACCGTCACCGACATCAACTTCCCCAAGCGCCGGGTCTCGCTCGAGACCAAGTGCTTTGTGGATGACAAGGTCGTGCTCAAGGGCGACGCCCTGGTGATCGCGCCCAGCCGCAAGTTCGACTGACCCGTCGCCAGCGCTTGCGCGTCGTCGCGGCGCGGGCTACCTCAGGCCCATGATGAGGATCGTTCGAGACGCTGACTATGTGCTGCCAACCGATCGGGGCGCCTGCGCCGCGATCGGCAATTTCGATGGCGTACATCTCGGACATCAAAGCGTGCTGGATCGCGCCCGGACCGAGGCTGGGGCCCTGTCGGCGCCGGTCGGCGTTCTGACATTCGAACCCCACCCGCGCGAGTTCTTTGCGCCCGACGCCCCGCCCTTTCGGCTGATGTCCGAGACGGCGCGCGCGCACCGGCTGGAAAAGCTCGGGGTGGACGTGCTCTATCAGCTGCCCTTTGACGGCGATCTGGCCGGGCTGAGCGCCGAGCGGTTTGCCCGCGAGATCATCCATGATGCGCTGGGGCTCCGCCACGTGCTGGTGGGATCCGATTTCTGCTTTGGCAAGGGGCGCGCGGGCACGGCCGAGATGCTCCGCGGCTTCGGGGCCGAGATGGGTTTCGGCGTCACGGTGGCCGAGCTTCTGCAGGATGCGGAAACCGTGGTCTCCTCGACCTCGATCCGCCGGGCGCTGTCCGAAGGACGACCCGAGGACGCCGCGCGGATGCTGGGCCATTGGCACCGGATCGAGGGTCCGGTGATCCATGGCGAGAAACGAGGCCGGACCCTGGGCTATCCCACGGCGAACATGTCCATCGCCGGTCTGCACCCGCCGAAATTCGGCGTCTATGCGGTTCTGGTCAATGTGCTCGAAGGGCCCCATGAGGGAAGGTATCACGGGGCGGCCTCCATGGGCGTGCGCCCGATGTTCGGCGAGAATGTCCCGAACCTCGAAACCTTCCTGTTTGACTTCAAGGGCGACCTCTATGACACGCCCCTCTCGGTGGCGCTGGTCTCGTTCCTGCGCCCGGAAGAGAACTTCGACGGGCTCGACGCGCTGATCACCCAGATGGATGCCGATTGTGCCCGCGCGCGCGAGATCCTCGCCCGGGCCGAGGCCGCCGCGTGAGCCGCCGCAAGGGGCGCAAGGGTCCGCCGACCCGCCTGCGCCGCCGCTTTTGGGAGACGGTTCCGCTCACCGAGATGAGCCAGGCCGAATGGGAGGCGCTCTGCGACGGGTGCGGCAAGTGCTGCCTGCTGAAGCTTGAGGACGCGGACACCGCGGAGGTGGCCTTCACCCGGGTCAGCTGCCGGTTGCTCGACACCGAAAGCTGCCGCTGCGGTCAATACGAGCTGCGCAAGCAGTTCGTGCCCGATTGCGTGGTGCTGACGCCCGAGACCATCGACACGGTCGCCTATTGGATGCCCGCAACCTGCGCCTACAAGCTGCTTTATGACGGCAAGCCGCTCTACCCTTGGCATCCGCTGATCTCGGGCCGGGCAGAGAGCGTTCATGAGGCCGGGATCTCGGTCGCGGGCTGGGCGATCCCGGAATTCGAGGTCGCCGAGGAAGAGCTCGAAGATTACCTGATCGAGCCCGAGGGCGAATAGCTTTCCGCCGTCAGGAAGCGCTCCAGCAGGGGCGCGATCTCGGCGCTATGGGTCAAGGGCAGCATATGCCCTGCCCCTTGGATCACATGCGCGCTCGCCTGCGGCAGCGATGCGGCCAGCCCCGCCTGTATCGCCGGGATGATCGCGGGCGACTGCGCTCCGGAGAGCAGCAGGGCCGGGCACCGGACCTGCCCAAGCCGCGGCACAAGACCGAACTGATCCGCGAGCATCGTCTGGTTCGAGCGCGGGATCATCGGGATCCGTGCGATCGCGTCGGCCTGCTGCGCCGGGCTCAGCCGCAACCAGGGCGCCCCGCCCCAGCGCGCGAGAAAGAGCGCCGCAGCACGCGCCCAGTCTTCGGCAGCGAAGGCTGCGGTCTCGGCGGCACACTCCGCTTCGAACGCCCGCAGGGCCTCCGGGTCCGACAGGCGCGCGGCGGCAAAGAGCACGGGCTCCGCCAGCACCAGCCGCCGGACCCGCGCCGGCGCCTCCAGCGCGAGGCGCAGGGCCACCGTGGCGCCATAGCTGTGCCCGACCAGATCCACCGGCCCGTCAAACCGTGCAAGAAGCGCCTGCGCGACCTCCAGAACATGGCTGTGGTCATCGCGCGCGGGGTCCCACGGCCCCGAGCGGCCATGGCCCGGCATATCGAAGGTCACGGAGCACCGGCCCGGTAGGTGAGAGATCAGAGGCTGCCAGCCCCGCGCCGAGCCGAGCGCGCAGTGTAGAAAGAGCGTGACCGGCCCGTCCCCCGTCACGCTCCAGGAGATTTCGGTCCCCGCAAGGGTCTCGCGCGGCACTAGAGGGTGCCGTCGAGATGCGCCTCCAGATCATCGAGCCGGTCCTGCCCCCAGAACCGTTGATCATCCTCGGTGATGAAGAAGGGCGCGCCGAAGACACCCCGGCTCACCGCCTCTTCGAGGTTGTTGGCATAGGTCTCCGCGCCGCTCAGGAGCCCGCTATCGGCGAGGCTCGGATCGAAGCCTGCCGCCGACAGACACGCCTTGATCACCGCGTCCTCGGCCACGTCTTTTTCCCCCGCCCAGCAGGCGGCGGTGATGCCGTTGACGAGCTTGCCCAGATCGCCCCCGCCAGCGGCCTGCGCCGCGATAATCGCATAGGAGCTCGGGGCCGGATTGGTCGGCCAGTGAGCCGGCTTGATGTTGAGCGGCAGCCCGGTCTTCTTGGCCTGACGCGCCAGTTCCTGCAGGCGGTATTCCTGCCGCGAGGGGTGCCGATCCTTGGGCGGTGTGCCCCCGGTACGGCCGAACAACGCCATGATATCCAAGGGTTTGTAGACGATGGTCAGACCGTGCTTGGCCGCGATCTCTTCGACGCGGCCCCCGGTGAGATAGGTAAAGGGTGAGATTGTTGCGAAATAGTAGTCCAGCTGTGCCATTGATGCCCCCCGCAGCCTTGTCCGCGCCCGGATGGGGCGCTTGCCTAGGCAAGACCGTATGGCAGTGGTAAGCGGTGTCAACTCCACCACGAGGTGAGTCCCCCGGCAACAGGCCCGCAAAGGATCAAAGACCCGATGCCCGCACAAATCTCCCCGAAAATCATCTCCGGCAATGCCAATGTCCCCCTGGCGAAAGCCATTTCGCGCCGCATGTCCGCCTATCGCGGCATGGCGGTGGGTCTGGTCGACACCCGCGTGGAGCGGTTCAACGATGGCGAGATCTTCGTCGAGGTGTTCGAGAATGTGCGCGGCGAGGATATGTTCATCATCCAGTCCACGTCGAACCCGGCCAATGACAACCTCATGGAGCTGCTGATCATCTCCGACGCGCTGCGCCGCTCGTCGGCGAGCCGGATCACCGCGATCATCCCCTATTTCGGCTACGCGCGGCAGGACCGCCGCACCAAGGCGCGCACACCGATCACCGCCAAGCTGGTCGCGAACATGATGGTCGAAGCCGGGGTCGAGCGGATCCTGACCATGGATCTGCACGCGGCCCAGATCCAGGGCTTCTTCGACATCCCCGTGGACAACCTCTATGCCGCGCCGATCTTTGCGCTGGATGTGCTGCACCACTTCGCGGGCAAGCTCGAGAACGTGACCGTGGTCTCGCCGGATGTGGGCGGCGTGGCCCGCGCCCGCGAACTCGCCCAGCGGATCGGCTGTGGCCTCGCGATCGTGGACAAGCGCCGCTCCCAACCCGGCGTGGTCGAGGAAATGACCGTGATCGGCGAGGTCGAAGGCAAGACCTGCATCATTGTGGACGACATCTGCGACACGGCCGGAACACTCTGCAAGGCGGCGGACCTGCTGATGAGCGAAGGGGCGACCGAGGTCCACTCCTACATCACCCATGGTGTGCTCTCGGGCCCGGCTGTGGAGCGGATCACCAAATCCTCAATGAAAAGCCTCGTGATCACCGACTCGATTGCAGCCACCGAGCCCGTGAAGGCCGCCCATAACATCCGGATCGTGCCCACAGCCCCGGTATTCGCGCAGGCAATCCTGAACATCTGGAACGGGACAAGCGTGTCATCTCTTTTCGACACCGACACGCTGACACCGATCTATGAGGGCATGTACGCCAACGCGAGTTGAGCCCTGTGTGACGCGCCGGTGCAGCTATGACCTCGGCGTCTACTCTGTACCGCGCGCGTTCATAAAACGATCGGCATGCTCCGCGTAGCGGGGCAAATGCCCGAAATCGAGACGCATCGAGCCGGTCATCGACCAGGAGTTTGCATGCTCCTCCCTGAGCTCGATTTTTAGGGTCACGGCCCCAAATCCGTCGCAGGTCGCGGTCAGGTTCATGCCAAGTTCGAGCGGTTCCCACACCACCTCCCCCGTCTAGGGCGTCTCGAAGGCTGCGAGCTACTGAAAGAAGTCAACGAAACTCCTGTCGAGGACGTGGCAGTACAGGCTTACTCTCTTGACCGCCTTGAGCCCCGGTTGTTCGACCGTGACGTGAAACGCGTCTTTTGATCTGCCCCAAAACGTAAGGGAAGACGGCGGGTCCGACCCATTCAGGACGAAGACTGGCTGCAAGGTCACGCCTCCTTTGCGCTCGACGATCGCAGGCTGAGGTCAATCGACCTGCCACTGATCCTCTGAGGTCAGCTCGCCAATTGCGAGCCACGTCGCGTGGAGACGAGCGACCCGGCTATCGCCCCAGGTTCGAAACACGAGGTCGAATCCCTCCGCGGTGACGGCGTCGGCCTGCAGATCCGCGCGTTGGTTGGCACCGTGGTCCATATCCCAGAGCGCCAGCCCCACATGGACCACCGGCACCGCGCTGAACGAGTCAGAGAAGGTCACGGAACGGCGCACCTCGCGCTGCCCTTCGCCGGTCCACATCTCGCCGCCATCCTCGAAATCGGAAAACAGGGAGACGTAGCCTTGATCGACACCGATCAGGTGAGTGCGGAGTTTCTTCATGTCGGCGCTTTGCAGGGGACCATTGCCGCTGTTTTAGGCAGAGGGAGGCAAAGAGGCAAAGAAAAAGCCCCGCCGAAGCGGGGCCCTGTATTCTTTGCAGTGTTCTTCAGGTGCCGGGTTGGGCGCGCAGGCCTCAGACCATATCCTCGAGCAGGCGCACGAAGTCGGACACGACCTTTTCGGCCACGTCCTTGTGCTCTCCCTCGGCCTCGGCGGCCTTGGCGCGCGCAGCTTCGAGATGCTCTTCGATGGCGGCGCGGGACTCCGTACCGGCGGGATAGGCCCGCTCGGCCAGCACGGTCGTGCCGGTCGGGCTGATCTCGGCAAAGCCACCGGTCACCACATAGGCCGACGTCCCCTCGGGGCCGTTGACCTGCAGCAGGCCGGGGCGCAGCGTCGTGATGGTCGGCGCATGATCGGCCATGGCCGTCATATCGCCGTCCGCCCCGGGCAGCTGCACCTCGGTCACCTCAAGCGACGCAAGGCGCCGCTCGGGGGACACGAGGTCGAATTGCAGGGTGTTTGCCATGATGACCCCTTACGCCGCGTCTGCGGCCATGCGCTCGGCTTTGGCGATCACCTCGTCAATGCCGCCCACCATGTAGAAGGCGCCTTCCGGCAGGTGGTCGTACTCGCCCGCCACAACGGCCTTGAAGGACGCGATGGTGTCTTCGAGCGGCACCTGCACCCCGTCGGAGCCGGTGAACACTTTCGCCACGTCGAAGGGCTGCGAGAGGAAGCGCTGGATTTTCCGGGCGCGGGCCACGGTCAGCTTGTCCTCTTCGGACAGTTCGTCCATCCCGAGAATGGCGATGATGTCCTGCAGCGACTTGTAGCGCTGAAGGATCCCCTGAACCTCACGGGCCACGCCGTAATGCTCTTCGCCGACGATAGCCGGGTCCATGAGACGCGAGGTGGAGTCGAGCGGGTCCACGGCCGGGTAGATCCCGAGCTCGGAGATCGCACGCGACAGAACGGTCGTGGCGTCGAGGTGAGCAAAGGACGTGGCCGGCGCAGGGTCGGTCAGGTCGTCCGCAGGCACGTAGACGGCCTGCACCGAGGTGATCGAGCCGGACTTCGTGGAGGTAATCCGCTCCTGCATGGCGCCCATATCGGTGGCCAGTGTCGGCTGGTAGCCCACAGCGGAAGGAATACGACCCAGAAGCGCCGACACCTCGGAGCCCGCCTGCGTAAAGCGGAAGATGTTGTCCACGAAGAACAGAACGTCGGTCCCGGACTGGTCGCGGAACTGCTCGGCCAGGGTCAGACCGGTCAGAGCCACACGCATCCGGGCTCCCGGAGGCTCGTTCATCTGACCGTAAACAAGGGCCACCTGGCTCTTGGACAGGTCATCGGGGTTGATGACGTTGGATTCGATCATCTCGTGGTAGAGGTCGTTGCCCTCACGGGTCCGCTCGCCCACCCCCGCGAACACCGAGAAGCCCGAGTGCACTTTGGCGATGTTGTTGATCAGTTCCATGATGAGAACCGTCTTGCCCACACCGGCACCGCCGAACAGGCCGATCTTGCCGCCCTTGGCGTAGGGTGCGAGCAGGTCGATCACCTTGATGCCCGTGGCGAGCACGGCGCTCTCGGTGGACTGCTCGTTGAACTCGGGCGCGTCCGCGTGGATCGAGCGGGTCTCGGTCGCTTCGACCGGGCCGCCTTCGTCCACGGGCTCACCCACCACGTTCAGGATCCGACCGAGGGTCGCGTTGCCCACGGGGATCGTGATCGGGCCGCCCGTGTCCTCAACCGCCTGCCCGCGCACGAGCCCTTCGGTTGCGTCCATGGCGATCGCGCGCACGGTGTTTTCGCCGAGGTGCTGGGCCACTTCGAGGACCAGCCGCTTCCCATTGTTGTCCGTCGTCAGAGAGTTCAGGATTTCCGGCAGGGCATCCTCGAACTGCACGTCGACAACGGCGCCGATCACCTGAGTGATTTTGCCTTTAGCATTTGCCATTTGATGTCTCCGGTTCCGTTAGAGCGCCTCGGCGCCCGAAATGATTTCGATAAGCTCGTTGGTGATGACGGCCTGACGCGAGCGGTTGAACTCGATGGTCAGTTTGTCGATCATCTCGCCGGCATTGCGCGTCGCGTTGTCCATGGCGCTCATGCGAGCCCCCTGTTCGGACGCGCCGTTCTCCAGCAGAGCTGCGAAAATTTGCGTTGCGACCCCGCGCGGCAGAAGATCGGCCAGAATGGCCTCTTCGGACGGCTCGTAGTCATAGAGCGTGGCGTCTCCGCCCTCTTCAGGGGCATCGAAGGAGGCCGGGATGATCTGCTGCGCGGTCGGGATCTGGCTGATCACCGACTGGAATTGCGCATAAAAGATCGTCGCGACATCGAACTCTTCGGCGTCGAAGCGGGACAGCAGGTCCTGCGCGATATCGGCAGCATTGTCATAGCCGATCCGCTTGACCTCGGAGAGATCCACGTGACCGACGAAATACTCGCCCAGATCGCGCTTGATCGCCTCGCGGCCCTTCTTGCCGACGGTCAGGATCTTGACCGTCTTGCCCGCTGCGATGAGCTCCTGTGCATGGGTCCGGGCGAGCTTGGCAATGGACGAGTTGAACCCGCCGCACAAACCCCGCTCCGCGGTCATGACCACCAGAAGCTGCACCTGATCGCTGCCCGAGCCCACGAGGAGCTTGGGACCGCTATCGCCATCGCCGACCGATGCCGCAAGCCCGCCGAGCACGGCATTGAACCGCTCGGTATAGGGGCGCGAGGCCTCGGCCGCATCCTGGGCCCGCCGCAGTTTTGCGGCGGCCACCATCTGCATGGCCTTCGTGATCTTCCGAGTGCTTTTCACACTCTCGATCCTGTTTTTGAGGTCCTTAAGACTTGGCATGTCTCAGACCCCTTACGCGAAGGTCGCGGCGTATTCGTCGAGCGCGGCCTTGATCTTGTCCTCGGCGTCCCCTTTGATTTTCGGGTCTTCCTTGGTGATCATGTCGAGAACCGCGGAATGCTTGCCGCGCAGATGCGCCAGAAGCCCGGCTTCGTAACGCCCCACATCCTTGACGTCGATCTTGTCGAGATAGCCCTTGGTACCTGCATAGATCACGCATACGATCTCGGCATTGGTCAGCGGCGAGTACTGCGGCTGCTTCATCAGCTCGGTCAGACGCGCACCACGGTTCAGCAGCTGCTGGGTCGCGGCGTCGAGGTCGGAGCCAAACTGGGCAAAGGCCGCCATCTCGCGGTACTGGGCCAGTTCCAGTTTCACCGGACCCGCAACCGACTTCATCGAGTTGGTCTGGGCCGAGGAGCCCACACGCGACACCGACAGGCCGGTGTTCACGGCCGGGCGGATGCCTTGGTAGAACAGCTCGGTTTCGAGGAAGATCTGACCGTCGGTGATCGAGATCACGTTGGTCGGAATAAACGCGGACACGTCGCCACCCTGGGTTTCGATGATCGGCAGAGCCGTCAGCGAACCGTTGCCGCTGTCATCGCCGAGCTTCGCAGACCGCTCGAGCAGGCGGGAGTGGAGGTAGAACACGTCGCCCGGATAGGCTTCGCGGCCCGGCGGGCGGCGCAGCAGCAGGGACATCTGACGATAGGACACGGCCTGCTTGGACAGGTCATCATAGATGATCAGCGCGTGACGGCCATTGTCGCGGAAATGCTCGGCCATGGCGGTCGCGGCATAGGGTGCCAGGAACTGCATCGGCGCCGGGTCGGAGGCGGTGGCCGCCACGACGATCGAGTAGTCGATCGCGCCGCTCTCTTCGAGCTTCTTCACCAGCTGGGCCACGGTGGACCGCTTCTGGCCCACGGCGACATAGACGCAGTAGAGCTTCTGGCTCTCGTCGTCGCCTGCGGCTTCGTTGTAGGATTTCTGGTTCAGGATCGCGTCCAGAGCCACGGCGGTCTTGCCGGTCTGACGGTCACCAATGATCAGCTCGCGCTGGCCACGGCCGATCGGGATCATCGCGTCCACGGATTTCAGGCCGGTCGCCATGGGCTCGTGCACGGATTTACGCGGGATGATGCCCGGCGCTTTCACGTCTGCGATGCCGCGCTTGGTAGCGCCGATCGGACCCTTGCCGTCCAGCGGGTTGCCGAGACCGTCCACAACACGACCCAGCAGCTCGTCACCGATCGGCACGTCCACGATGGAATTGGTGCGCTTGACGGTGTCGCCTTCTTTAATGTCGCGGTCGGAGCCGAAGATCACGATACCGACATTGTCGACTTCCAGGTTCAGAGCCATCCCGCGGATGCCGCCCGGGAATTCGACCATTTCACCGGCCTGCACATTGTCCAGCCCGTGGACACGCGCGATGCCGTCACCGACGCTGAGCACGCGGCCCACCTCAGCGACTTCGGCTTCCTGGCCAAAGTTCTTGATCTGCTCCTTGAGGATCGCAGAGATTTCGGCAGCTTGGATTCCCATTTACCCGACCTCTTTCATTGTATTCTGGAGTGCATTGAGCTTCGCGCGGATCGAGGTGTCGATCATCTTCGAGCCCATCTTGACGACAAGACCGCCGATAAGGGCGCTATCGACGGTCGTATTCACTTTAACGGTTTTGCTGGCGGAGGCGCTGAGCACCTTGGTCAGCTCTGCCAGATTCTCGGCGCTGAGCGGCTGAGCGGAGGTGACATCGGCGGTAATCTCGCCCTTCTCCTCGGCAATGCGCGCGCGCAGGCTCGCGACAAGCTGCGGCAGCACAAAGAGACGACGCTTGCCGGCCATCAGTGTCAGCGCATTCGCGAGCGTCTCGAGGAGCCCCATTTTCTTGGCAAGCGCGGCGATGGCAGCGCCCTGTTCGTCGCGGCTATACACCGGCGACGAGATCAGGTCGCGGAACTCCGCGCTGTCCTTGAGCGCGGCGTCGAGCGTGTCTGCACCCGCCTCCAACGCGCTGAGGTTGTTTTCTTCCTTGGCCAGTTCAAAGATCGCTGTCGCATAACGATCAGCGATACCGGAGGAGATCGAAGCTGAGTCTGACACGTCCACCCTTCCGCTGTCTGTGCCGCACGGAGATGGAGGTTCCGTGGCAGCCGCTTGAGGAACTCGCTGGACGCAAGTTCCGGAATTTCCCGGCGGAAATAACAGACCCCCCCACCTGCCGCAACTCTGTTAGTATTTGTGATCACTACCGAAAACTACTTAGTTTCAAGTCGTTAGGTTTAAACCCTTGAGAGCGCGACACTTTGAAGCTTGAATATTGACGGATCGGCTCGGAGTGTTAGCGCCCGAAGAGTGAATCGCTCTACCTCCGGTGGATTCGGTGGCGATCAAATCGGCTTGACCCCCGAGGCGGGTATCCCCTCCAGAACCTGAAGCGGTCGGCGCAGTCGCGTGGCCCGGTCCGCGAAGGTTGGCTCCTGCATCTGCTTCGACACCTCGACCAGAAAAACACCCCCCGCAAAGCGCGTCGGCAGGTATTGTCCCAGCTTTTCGCACGCCGCCGTGGAGCGCAGCCAGAACCGCTTTTCGCTGGGCGGGGTAAAGAGTGCGGAGGCGTGACGCTCATTGACGAACCCATGATCGCTGAGCTGCGCCTCAAGCTGACCGAGGCTGTAGGGCCGTCCATAGCCGAAGGGCGTGCCATCGCGCCGGGACCAGAGCCCCGCACGGTTTGGCACCACGAACAGCCCCCGCCCGCCGGAGGCCAGCACGCGCCAGCATTCCGCCAGAAGCGCGGCGGGCGTCTCGGACGTCTCCAGCCCGTGCAGCAGCACCAGCTTGTCGACACTGCCGGTCTCCAGAGGCCAAGAGCGCTCGTCACAGAGCACCGAGATATTCGGCATCCCCGCGGGCCAGGGCATCACGCCTTGCGGCCCGGGCATCAGCCCCACCACCCGGCGCGCATCGGCGAGATAGGGCCGCAGAAGCGGCACCGCGAAGCCGAAGCCTGCCACGGTCTCGCCCGCAGCCTTGGGCCAAAGGCTCAGCATCCCGTTGCGAATGGCCGCCTGCGCGACGCGTCCCAGCCGCGTGCGATAGTAGAACTGGCGCAGATCAAGAACGTCGAGGTGCAAACGCGGTCTCACAAAGAAAGGACGGTCGCGCACGCCGCTTCTTGAACGTGCTCACACCATTATTAACTACATGGCCCGGGCGGAACGGCAAAGAAATAGCGCCTCCTTCGCCCGGCGATGTTGTCGCGGCCCCTGACGCCTCAGCCTGATCACGACCGGTGATCCGCCGGTCAGGGCCTTGGACCTGTTGCCGCAAGACATCAATTTGCACAAAATATAGGCACAACCCCGGTATGGATCCGGCGCCTGCCCCCGAAACCTGCCGAGACATCTCGTCTCAAAACACCCGCGATTGCCGCCCGGCCAGATCCTCCCGCGCGGTTTTCCGCCAGAGAATACCCGTAAATCGGGAAAAAACGCGCAACGCCCGCGAAAGCGCGCGCCTGCCCTCTGGCTGATCACGAATGGGGTGAGACGGCGCTTTTAAGGAAAAAAACCTTGAAGCGCGCCAAAGAACACCGAACTTTAATGGATAAGGGAAATGGTCACGGAAACAGCCCCCATCCGTGGCCCCAATGAAAGGAGCTCCCGGTGCCTTCGTTTTCAAATACGCTCGAACAGGCAATCCACACCGCGCTCGCCCAGGCCAATGCACGTCGCCATGAGCTGGCGACGCTCGAGCATCTGCTTTTGGCGCTCATAGATGAGCCGGATGCTGCCAAGGTGATGAAAGCCTGCAATGTCGATCTGGACGCTCTGCGCCAGACCCTCGAAACCTTCATCGAAGACGATCTCTCGACCCTGGCTACAGATGTCGAAGGATCCGAAGCCGTGCCCACCGCCGCGTTCCAGCGGGTGATCCAGCGCGCAGCGATCCATGTGCAATCCTCCGGACGGCAGGAAGTGACCGGTGCGAATGTGCTCGTCGCGATCTTTGCCGAGCGGGAATCCAACGCGGCCTATTTCCTGCAGGAGCAGGACATGACCCGCTATGACGCGGTGAACTTCATCGCCCATGGCGTGGCCAAGAACCCAAGCTTCGGGGAATCCCGTCCGGTCTCCGGTGCCTCGGACATGGATGAGGAGGCGACCGCCGCCGCCGATCAGGGCGGGGAGGAAAAGGAATCCGCCCTCGCCAAGTATTGCGTCGATCTCAACGCCAAGGCCCGCAAGGGCGATGTCGACCCGCTGATCGGGCGCGACGGCGAGGTGGAACGCTGCATTCAGGTGCTGTGCCGCCGGCGCAAGAACAACCCGCTGCTTGTGGGTGATCCGGGCGTCGGCAAGACCGCCATCGCAGAAGGGCTCGCACGCAAGATCGTGCAGGCGGAAACGCCGGAGGTTCTGCAAGGGGCCACGATCTACAGCCTCGACATGGGCGCGCTGCTCGCCGGGACCCGCTATCGCGGGGATTTCGAAGAGCGTCTGAAAGCCGTTGTGACCGAGCTCGAGGATCACCCGGATGCGGTGCTGTTCATCGACGAGATCCACACGGTGATCGGCGCGGGCGCAACCTCGGGCGGGGCGATGGATGCCTCGAACCTGCTCAAGCCTGCCCTGCAGGGCGGCAAGCTGCGCTGCATGGGCTCGACCACCTACAAGGAATTCCGCCAGCACTTCGAAAAGGACCGCGCCCTGAGCCGCCGGTTCCAGAAGATCGATGTGACGGAGCCTTCGGTCGAGGATGCGGTCAAGATCCTCAAGGGTCTCAAGCCCTATTTCGAGGATCACCACGCGATCAAGTACACCTCCGACGCGATCAAGACCGCGGTGGAGCTGTCGGCGCGCTATATCAACGACCGCAAGCTGCCGGATAAGGCGATCGACGTGATCGACGAAGCCGGGGCGGCCCAGCATCTGGTGGCAGAGAGCAAGCGGCGCAAGACCATCGGCGCCAAGGAGATCGAGGCCGTGGTGGCCAAGATCGCCCGGATCCCGCCGAAGAGCGTGTCCAAGGATGATGCCGAGGTTCTCAAGGATCTCGAGGTCACCCTGAAGCGCGTGGTCTTTGGTCAGGACAAGGCGATCGAGGCGCTGAGCTCCGCGATCAAACTGGCCCGGGCCGGCCTGCGCGAGCCCGAGAAGCCCATCGGCAACTATCTCTTTGCGGGTCCCACCGGGGTCGGCAAGACCGAGGTCGCCAAGCAGCTTTCGGATACGCTGGGCGTCGAGCTTCTGCGCTTTGACATGTCCGAATACATGGAGAAGCACGCGGTCAGCCGTCTGATCGGGGCGCCTCCGGGCTATGTCGGCTTCGATCAGGGCGGCCTGCTGACCGATGGCGTGGACCAGCACCCCCATTGCGTGCTGCTGCTCGACGAGATCGAGAAGGCGCATCCGGATGTCTACAACATCCTGCTGCAGGTGATGGATCACGGGACCCTGACCGACCACAACGGCCGGACCGTGGATTTCCGCAATGTGATCCTGATCATGACGTCGAATGCCGGGGCCGCCGAGCAGGCCAAGGCCGCGATCGGCTTCGGGCGCGATCGGCGCGAGGGCGAGGACACCGCCGCGATCGAGCGGACCTTCACGCCTGAGTTCCGCAACCGTCTGGACGCAGTGATCAGCTTCGCGCCTCTCGGCAAGGAGATCATCCTGCAGGTGGTCGAGAAGTTCGTGCTGCAGCTCGAAGCGCAGCTCTTGGATCGCAACGTCACCATCGAGCTTACGCCGGAGGCTGCCCAGCTTCTGGGGGACAAGGGCTATGACGACAAGATGGGCGCGCGCCCGCTGGGTCGTGTCATTCAGGAGCAGATCAAGAAGCCGCTGGCCGAGGAACTGCTCTTTGGCAAGCTCGCCAAGGGCGGTGTCGTGAAGGTGGCCGTCAAGGATGGCGAGATCGACCTGCAGATCGAGCCGATTGGCGCGCCGCGCCTGTCGAGCAAGAAGCCACCGCTTCTCACTGCGGATTGATCCCCCCACAGAACGCAAAAAGCCCGGTCCAACGACCGGGCTTTTTTTAGCCTCCGCCGCGCCTATTTCTCGGTGAATTTCAGCTCGATCCGACGGTTGAGCGCGCGGCCCTCGGGTGTGTCCGCGAGGCTCACGGGCTGGTACTCCCCAAAGCCCGTGGGCGCGAGCCGCCCGGGCGGGATGCCGAGATCCTCGATCATATAGCGCACCACCGACAGAGCGCGGCCCTGGCTCAGCTCCCAGTTATCAGCGTATTTGCCACCGCCGAAGATCGGCACGTTGTCCGTATGGCCGTCGACCCGCAGCACCCAGTCGATCCCTGACGGGATCCGATCCGCCACCTCGCGCAGAATGCCCGCGACCTTGGCCACTTCGGCCTGCCCCTGCTCCGAAAGCTCCACCGCGCCGGTGTCAAACAACACCGAGGACGAGAACACGAACCGGTCCCCTGAGATCCGCACTCCCTCCTGATCGCCCAGAAGATCGCGCAACTGACCGAAGAATTCCGAGCGGAACCGTTCAAGGTTCTGCGCCTCGGCCTCCAGACGCAGGCGCTCGGCCTCTTCGAGATTGGCACGGGCGCGCTGTTCCGCAGCCACCCGGGCAAGCGCAGTGTTCAGCTCGGTCCCCAGCGCCTGGATCTGCACCTGCGCCTCGGCATCCTTGGCATTGGCGACATCCAGCAGCCCCTGCAACCCGTTGAGCTGCGACCGCAGAGCCGCGACCTGCTCGTTGAGGACGGCGACGCGCCGGGCGTCTTCGGCTGACTGCGCCTCAACCTGGCTGAGCTGCCGTTGCGCCAGCCCGAGCAAAAGCCGGTCGCGCTGTGCCGCGGTCAGGCGCTGGGACAGATCCTCCGCCCGGGCGCTCGCGTCGGCCAACTCGCCAGACAGCTGTTCCCGCGCGAGTTCGGCGGCGGCGAGCTTGGTCAGCGTGTCCTCCGCCTCCTGACGACGTTCCTCCAGCGCGAGGGTCATCGCGGTCAGTTCCGCATCGGCATTCTCGAGCCGCGCGCGCAGCGCTTCGGCCGCGGCGGCCTCGGCCAAACGTGCTGCTTCGGCTTCGCTCAGCGCGCCCTCGCTGGTATCCAACCGGGCGCGCAGGGCTTCGGCGGCGGCCAGTTCCGCCAGGCGCACGGCCTCTGCCGCGTCCAGCTCGGCGCTTTGATCCGCCACCGTGGCGCGCAACTCCTCCAGCCGGGCGAGATCCTCCAGCCGGGACAGCTCGGCCGCGTCGAGGGCTGCGGCCTGATCGGCCACGGTCTCGCGCAGCTCGGCAAGCCGTGCCTGTGCTTCGAGCCGGGCCAACTCCGCCGCATCAAAGGCCTCGGTCTGGCTGGCCAGATCCGCCTCAAGGGCCGCACGCCGGGCTGCCTCATTTTCCAACCCGATCTCTGCATCGGACAGGGCACTGCGCAGGGCGAGCTGATCCGCCTCCGCCGCCGCGATCTGCGCGAGCAGGGTGCTCAGCCGGGTTTCCTGCGCGGCTTGTTCCGCCTGCAGATCCGCCACCAGTGCCTCCAGCGCGTCCGACCGCGCCGCGGCGAGACGCGCGGCCTCGACCTGACTGTCCATCTCGGTGCGCATGCGCGCCAGGGCGAGGTTCAGGGCCTCGGCCTCGCTGAGCGCCACGTCGCGGGCGGCCTCCACTTCGGCGAGGCTGGCCGACAGGCTGTCTCGTTCGCCCGTGCGGTCCGACAGGGTCTGGCCAAGGGACTGGTTCTCGGACAAGAGCGCCGCGACCCGATCCTCGAACCCCGAGATCCGGGCATCGCGCTCGGCAATCGCGGCCTCTGCCGTATCGATTTGCGCCGTCAGCGTCGCGATCAGCGTGTCCTGCGCCAGCGCCTGCGCCTCGGCATCATCCAGCGTCGCCGACAGCGCGCCAACCGTCTCTGACAGGGTCTGGGTCCGCGTGCGTTCGAGCCCCAGCGCGTCGGCCAGATCCGAGAGCTGCACCGTGAGGCTGTCAAGCTCCGTATCCTTGACCTCGATCTGCTCGCTGAGCACCGATTGCATGACCATGAAAATTGTCAGAACAAAGAACAGCACCAGCAACAGCGCCGTCATCGCATCCACGAACCCCGGCCAGATGTTGCCCGTGGAGCGTTGGTTGAACCGGCGCGTCACGGCCATGGATCAGCGCTCTTCGTTGGGGTCAACGGGGCGGCGGGCGCGCAGCACGGCCTCTTCGGGATCGAAATCGTCGTGCAGAACCGTGCGCAGGGCCTCGGCGGCCACCGCGGTCGGGTCGCTGACGCCCGAGCGCGCGGCCTGCTTCACGGTCATGTTGAGCGAGGCGAGATCACCGCGCAGCTCGGATACGGTTTCCTGTCGCCCGGCGGACATCTCCTCGAGGATCCGCAGAAGCTGCACATCGATGCTGCGCAGGCGCATCCGGCTTTCCGCGTCGATCCCGTCATGGCCGGATGTGATCTGCTGTTCCAGAAGGTTGCCCAGCCGCTCCTGACTTTCGGCCACACGTTCCAGCGCCGCCGTCGTCTGGTCGTTTCGCCCCAGTTGCGAGGTCAGCGAGGTCACCGACTGCGCCACGCCCACCAGCCTCTGGTCCAGCCGGGTCGCGCGTTCATCGGCCTGCACGAAGAGGTCCTGCAGGGATTCAATCTGCGCCACCATGTGGTCCAGAACCTGGGCCACGATATCCATGTCGAAGCCGCCGCCCTCGACCTCGGAGGAGGCAAAGCCGACCTTGGTGATGGTGGACAGCCATTCCTCCAGCTCGCGGTAGAACCGGTTCTGCCCATGTCCGACGAAGAGCTCCAGCAGCCCGACCACAAGCGAGCCCGCCAGCCCCAGCAGGGACGACGCGAAGGCCGTGCCCATGCCGCCCAGCTGTGCCTCGAGCCCGGTCATCAAGCGGCCAAAGACCGCCACACCGCCCTCGCCTTCGGACGGATCGAGCGAGCGGATCGTCTCAACCACCGCAGGGACAGTCGTCGCAAGGCCATAGAACGTGCCCAAAAGTCCGAGAAAAATCAGAAGATTGACGATGTATCGCGTGATATCCCGCGCCTCGTCGATCCGGGTGGCCACAGACTCGAGGATCGAGCGCGAGGAGTTCGCGCTGAGCTGCATCCGCGCCTTGCGCGACCCCAGCAGCCCTGCCAGCGAGCCCACGAGCCGCGGTGCCGTCACCCGCGAGGCAGACGGCACGCCATTGGCGAAATTCTCGATCCAGCGCACCGCCGAGGACAATTGCAGCAGTTGCAGCAGGCAGGACATCACCCCGGCCACGAAGACCAGAACGATCACCCCGTTGAGATAGGGATTGGCGAGAAAGATCGGCGCGACCCGCGGATAGGCCAGCCAGCCTCCGGCCCCGACAAGTCCCAGCACCATCAGCATCAGCAGGAACTGACGTGTCGGGCGACCGAACAAGCGTCGCGCGCGGGGTTCCGGAGTGTCCATTCTCGAAGCCTTTTTGCCGGGTCTTGCGGAAACGATACGCGCTACGTCTCCTATTGCAAGTTGCGACATACCTGTTTTCCGGCTCAGGTCAAAGAGTTGAGGGCAATTCCTCGACCCGTGCGACCAGCCAGGCCAGGTCCGGATCGCGCAATCCGATCTCGCGCAAATGGGACTCGGTGTTGCGCAGATACTCGGTATTGGGTCCCCGCCCGCCCACGGCCCGGGCGATGATCTGCGCCTGATCCTCCAAAGGCAGGTTGCCGCAATACTGCACATGGGCCTGATCGACCACGTATGTCACCGCCGTCACGGCGCGGCCATCGCGCAAGGTCACCGGGGCGGTGATCTCCAGATAGGCCGACGAGACCAGCTCGCGCTCGCGCAGGGCGGCCATGGTCTCGGCCTCGGTGCCCGGGACCACGCGGAAGGCCACCCCGTCGCAATAGCTGTCGGGCGCGGTGTCCAGCGCCAGGACCAGTCCGGGGTCGGTCTCGGTCCCGCGATGGTGGATCGAGCGCATGCAAAAGGACCGGTGCCATCCGTCGAGCCGGGCAATCCCCTGCTCGGCCACCGGAAATTCCGGGTTCCAGATCAGCGATCCGTATCCAAAGACCCAAAGGGGCGCGTCCATTCTCTGGTCCTCCATGCTGCGCGCGGTTAAACAGCAGCACGTGCTCCGAGGGAAGGGAAAACCCCGATGAAATGGCTCCTGGGAATCTGTGCCGCAGCGGCGCTGGGATGGTTCGCTTATTGGTTTGTTGGCGCCTCGGCGCTGGAACGCAGTCTGACCGCCTGGTTCGAGGATCGCCGCGCCGAAGGCTGGCAGGTCGAGTGGACCGAGCTTGAGGTGCGCGGCTTTCCGAACCGGTTCGACACGGTGCTGACCGAGCCCGCCCTGGCGGATCCGGGCACCGGGATCGCCTGGGAGGCGCCGTTCTTTCAGCTTCTGGCGCTCAGCTACCAGCCCAACAAGGTGATTGCGGTCTTTCCCAACACCCAGACGATCTCGACCCCGCTGGGCCGGTCGCAGCTCGACAGCTCGAAAATGCAGGCCTCGCTGCATCTCGGGGCGAGTGCGCGCCTGCCCCTGCAGAGCGCGATCTTCGTGGCCGACGCGCCCGAGCTGAGCAGTGGCATCGGCCGGACCCGGGCCCAGACCCTGCGGCTGGCCATGCGCGCCACCGAGGGCGCGCCCCAGACCTATGACATTGGGGTCGAGGCGCTGAGCTTTGCCCTGCCCGTGGCGATCAAGCGACGGCTGGATCCCGGCGAGCTGCTGCCCGCTGCTCTGGAGACCCTGCGCTTGGATGCGGTGGTGCGATTTGACCGGGACTGGGATCTGGACGCAATTGAAACGCGCCGCCCCCAGCCCCGCGAGATCACCCTGAACGAGGCCCGCGCGGCATGGGGGCCGCTGGGGTTGCGTGCGGTTGGGGCGCTTGAGATCGACGACCGCGGACGCGCCAGTGGCGAGCTGACGATCAAGGCGAGCAACTGGCGCGATATCCTGCAGGTGGCGGAACGCTCCGGGCTGGTGCCCAGCGCGTTCTTGCCCCTGATGGAGCGCGGGCTGGAGGCGCTGGCCGGATTGTCCGGGCCGGAGACCTCGCTCGACATTCCGCTGACCCTGCGTGACGGGCAGATGCGGCTGGGCTTTCTGTCCCTCGGGCAGGCCCCGCGCTTCGTCCTGCGCTAGCCGTCTCCGAAACCCTCAGCGGCAATAGGGCCCGCTGCGGTAGCGTGCGACGTCGAAATGGAAGTGGTCCTTGTGGTAACGGTCCGCCTCAGGGCCAAGCACCGTGCCAAAGGGACCGCAGGCCGCCTGATGCATCTGGCGCAGCATCCTGCCCTGTTTGCGATCATCCCAGCCCTTGAGGACGGTGATCGCCGTTCCATCCTTGAGCATGATGGCCGAGATGTCGATCGCCTTGCCCTTGCCATGCTCCGAGATCTTGGCCCCGACCTTGTGGTTCCGGGTCCGGCAGCTGTAATGGGCCGCCACGCGCAGCTCGGCAACCCCGCCACCCGTGCGCTTCACCGCCGGTTTGACGCCCGTATCGACCCAGCGCCGCAGGGCCTCGGCGGCCTCGCATGTCATGGTCGACGCGGTGGAGAGGCGCACGCCCTCAACCTCGACCACCTGCACCGCGTTGCGCACGCCGCAGCCGCGCAGACGCCCGGCAATGTCGGGCACGGACCGTCCGAGGATCTGACGACTGCCGCAAATGCGACCGACTTTCGACGGTGTGCCCTGGGGGCGGGTGACCTGCACCCGGGCCGGGCGCGGTTTCAGGGTCCCTCGGGGGGTCGGGCGGGGCGAGACCCGCAAGCTGGGCAGGCTCGCGGCCTGGATCGCCCGGCTCGTATCGACCAGAGGCAAGGCGGGGCGCGGCACCGGCACGAAACGCTCGGCGACCTGCGACAGGATCACCGCCTCGGTGCGCGGTGCCGGGCGGGGGGACCGGTCGAGCGCCAGCGCGGGCAGGCTCAGCGCGGCCAGAACCGCCGCCAGAACCGCGCCGCGCCCGAGGCTCATTCCGCCGGAGCCTTGGTCTTGGCGGTGGGAACCCGGCCAAAATCCGGGGCATCCGTGTCCTGACCTGCGTCGATGATCCCCCGCCGGATCGCGCGGGTGCGGGTGAAATAGTCGTGCAGGTGATCACCATCCTCGGTGCGGATCGCCCGTTGCAGCGCGAAGAGCTCTTCGGTGAAACGTCCGAGGATCTCGAGCGTGGCGGCCTTGTTGGTCAGGAACACGTCCCGCCACATGGTCGGATCCGAGGCCGCGATCCGGGTAAAATCCCGGAACCCCGCCGCGGAATACTTGATCACCTCGCTATCGGTCACCCGGCGCAGGTCATCGGCCACACCCACCATCGTGTACGCGATCAGGTGGGGCGCATGGCTCGTGACCGCGAGCACCAGATCATGATGGGCCGGGTCCATCACATCGACATTGCTGCCCAGCTCTTCCCAATAGGTTCTCAGCCGCGCGAGCTCTGCTGGATCGCTCCCCTCGGCGGGCACGAGGATGCACCATTTGTTGTCGAAGAGCTCGGCAAAGCCCGAGCGCGGCCCCGAATGCTCGGTCCCGGCGAGCGGGTGGCCGGGAATGAAATGGACGCCCTCGGGGATATGCGGGGCCACGGCCTCGATCACTGCGGCTTTGACCGAGCCCACATCCGTGACCACAGCCCCCGGTTTGAGAACCGGAGCGATCTCGGCGGCCACAGCCCCCATGGCGCCCACGGGCACGCAGAGCACCACGAGATCCGCATCGCGCACCGCCTCGGCCGCACTGTCACAGACCGTGTCCACGAGCCCGATCTCGGCGGCGGTCGCCCGGGTCTCGGCACTGCGGGCATAGCCCGAGATCTCGCCCGCAAGCCCGGCACGACGCGTGGCATGGGCCATGGAGCCTGCGATCAGGCCGAGCCCGATCAACGCGATCTTGGGGTAGATGACGCTCATGGCCTGTGCTCCTTGAAGGCGGCGACCCCCGCGACCAGCGCCCGGCAGCTTTCCTCGTCGCCCACGGTCATCCGCAGGGCCGAGGGCAGCTTGTAACCCGTCACCCGCCGCACGATCAGGCCGCGCGCCTTGAGAAAGGCGTCGCAAGCCCCGGCTTCCTCGGGGCTGGCAAAGCGCGCGAGGATGAAATTGGCCGAGGAGGTGTCCGAGGGCACGCCCAGCGCCGCCAGCTCCGTCGCGAGCCAGCTGCGCCACTTGGCATTCTCGGCCCGGCACTGGTCGGTATAGTCCGTGTCAAGCACGGCAGCTTCGGCGGCGGCCAGCGCCCCAGTCGAGAGGTTGAACGGGCCCCGCACCCGGTGGAGCACATCCACCAGCGCCTTGGGCCCATAGCCCCAGCCCACGCGCAGGGCCCCCAGACCATAGATTTTCGAGAAGGTCCGGGTCATCACCACATTCTCGCGGCTCTCGACCAGCGCGAGCCCGGCATCGTAATCCGGCACATATTCCGCATAGGCCCCGTCGAGCACCAACAGACAGCCCTCGGGCAACCCGTCCGCGAGCCGGCCCAGGGCATTGCCCCCGATCATGGTGCCGGTCGGGTTGTTCGGATTGGCGATGAACACCATCTTGGTGCGTGCCGTCACTGCGTCGAGAATGGCGTCCACATCCGTCACGCGCTCGCGTTCGGGCACCTCGACCGGGGTGCCCCCTGCGGCCAGCGTGCTGATCCGGTACATGGCAAAGCCATGCTCGGTATGGATCACCTCGTCCCCCGGGCCCACGTAGGCCTGGCAAAGAAAGGCAATGATCTCGTCCGAGCCCGCGCCGCAGATCACCCGCGCCGGATCCAGCCCGTTCACCTCGGCGATCGCCGCGCGCAGGGAGGCGTGATCGGTCGAGGGGTAGCGATGCAGGTTGGCCGCGGCCTCGGTATAGGCCGCGATGGCCCGCGGACTCGGCCCCAAAGGGTTCTCATTCGAGCTGAGCTTGATAACCTTCTCGACCCCCGCCACATGGGAGGCCCCGCCCTCGTAAAGCGCGATATCCATAATGCCAGGCTGCGGGGCGATCTGTGTCATATCAAACTCTTAGCGGACGAGGGTGTTCTGCAAGGCCCATGGCGTGTCCAATGCCAGGTCCTCGGGAAAGGGGCTATCGCGGTCCGTGAGGGGCGTCCAGTCGGTGTAATGTCCCTCCACCGGGCCGAGATAGGGCAGCTGCACTTCGAGACAGCGGGCATAATCCATCTCGTCGGTCTCGACGATCCCAGCATTCGGGTTCTCGAGCGCCCAGACCATGCCCGCAAGCACAGCCGAGGTGACCTGCAACCCGGTGGCGTTCTGGTCGGGCGCGAGCGTCTTGGTTTCCTCGTTCGAGAGCCGCGAGCCATACCACAGCGCGTTTTTCGCATGCCCATAGAGCAGCACGCCCAGCTCATCGATGCCGTCGGTGATCTCATCCACGTCAAAGATGTGGTGCGCGGTCTGGATCTGGCCGGATCCGAACATCTCATGCAGCGACAGCACCGCGTCATCGCAGGGATGATACGCATAATGGCAAGTCGGGCGGAACTCGGGGTGGTCCCCCTCCCCCACGGTGAAGTAATCGGCGATGGAGATCGCCTCGTTATGGGTCACGAGGAAGCCGAATTGCGGCCCGCGCGTTGGGCACCATGTGCGCACGCGGGTATCGGCCCCGGGCTGTTCGAGCCAGATCGCGGCCTTGCAGCCTGCCGCCTGCCGGTGGGCATTGGCGGGCATCCAGGGCTCGAAGGTGCCCCAGCCCATCTCGGAGGGTTGGTAGCCCTCGGCGATGAAGCCCTCCACCGACCATGTGTTGACAAAGACCTGATGGGGCTTGGCCTTGGCGCGCACCTGCGTGTCCCGCTCAGCGATATGCACGCCCTGTACACCCAGATCGCGCATGAGCGCAGCCCAGCCGTCGCGGGTCGTGGGCGCCTCGCTGGCGTGGCCGGTATCCTTGGCCAGCATCATCAGCCCGGCCTTGACGAACCACGACACCATGCCCGGGTTCGCCCCGCAGCAGGACACCGCCGTGGTCCCGCCCGGGCGCGCGGCCTTCTCGTCGCGCACAGCCTGCCGCAGCGCATAGTTGGTGCGCGCCGCATTATCGGCCGTGTCGAAATAGTAGCCTGCCCAGGGTTCGACCACGGTGTCGATGTAAGGAACCCCGATCTCGCGGCAGTGCTTCATCAGGTCGAGCGATGACGTATCCACCGAAAGGTTCACGCAGAACCCCTTGCCTTCGGGAAAGAGCGCGTTCAGCTCGTCGCGGTAATTCTCGGGCGTCAGCGCCACCTGCTTGTGGCGGATGCCCCGCGCCTTGAGGATCTCGACCCCCTCGGGCTTGGGTTCGACCACCAGAAACTGGTCGCGGTCATAGTCGAAATGCCGCTCGATCAGCGGCAGGGTCCCCTGCCCGATGGAGCCGAAGCCGATCATCACCACAGGGCCGTCGATGCGGCCATAGACGGGGTAGTCGGACATGGGGAGGCTCTCCTGCTCTGGACGGCAAACACAAAAAGGGCCGCGCTGGTCTCGCGCGGCCCTGAAAAGCGGTTATGCGCGAACGGATTAGTTCTGTGCGTAGTATTCGATCACGAGGTTCGGTTCCATCATCACCGGATAGGGCACATCTGCAAGACCCGGCGTGCGGACGAAGGTCGCTTTCATCTTGTTATGGTCGGCATCCACGTAGTCCGGCACGTCGCGCTCGGGCAGCTGGGTTGCCTCCAGCAGGGCGGCCATCTGGCGGGACTTCTCACGCACCTCGACGACGTCGCCTTCCTTGACGCGGTAGGACGGGATGTTCACGCGCTGACCGTTCACCAGGACATGGCCATGGTTCACGAACTGACGGGCGGCGAAGATGGTCGCGACGAACTTGGCGCGGTAGACCACGGCGTCCAGACGACGCTCCAGCAGACCGATCAGGTTCTCACCGGTATCGCCCTTCACCCGCTCGGCTTCGCCGTAGATGCGGCGGAACTGCTTCTCGGTGAGGTCGCCGTAATAGCCCTTGAGCTTCTGCTTGGCGCGCAGCTGCAGACCGAAGTCGGACATCTTCTGCTTGCGGCGCTGACCGTGCTGGCCCGGGCCATATTCGCGGCGATTGATCGGGGATTTCGGACGGCCCCAGATGTTCTCGCCCATGCGGCGGTCGATTTTGTACTTGGCAGACGTGCGTTTGGTCACGGCTGATCTCCTTCGTTTGTGAAGGGCGTTGTCCTCTGGCCTTGCGGCCTGACAGGGATCCTCTTGCGAGGGCCACCAACACCAATGAATGGCGCGCTTATACGCATCGCCCTTCTGGTGTCAACGGCTGTCGCGCACTGGCGTGGCCCGGGGGCGATTTGGCGCGCTCAGGCGCCTGATTTGGTCTGCATAACGGCGCCGTTCAGCTGCGCCTCGCCATGGAGCACCCGGTCCGCCAGCACCGCGGCTGAGGTGCGATTCTCTACCCCCATCTTCTGGAACACCTGTTCGAGATGCTTGTTGATGGTGCGCGCGCTCAGGGACAGGATCTGCGCAATATCGCGGTTCGACTTCCCCATTGAGAGCCAATAGAGCACCTCGGCCTCGCGCGGCGTCAGCTGAAAGACCTGCGCCAGAAGCTCCTCGGGTGCCATTTCGGCCGCCGCGCGGACCCGCAACAGGATCTCCCGCGAGGGTGACGAGCCAAGATAGGAGATCTCGCAATCCCCTTCGCGGTAGGGCGTGGCGCTGGAGATCGGCGCGCTGATACAGGCCCGCAGCCACTGCCCGAAGGCCTGCCCGGAAAAGAGCTCCCGCGCGCAGGTGATCCCGCCCCGGGCCAGTTCCTCCTGGGCCTTGGGGCTGCTCCAGACAAGCTCGCCGCTGGTATTGACGGCGATCACCGTGCGGCCCGTGGTGTCGAGCGCCTCGCGCGCGCTCTGGATCATCTTGGCATTGATCATGTGGATCGTGATCCGGGCCAGCAGTTCGTCGACCACCACAGGCTTGGTGACATAGTCGACACCGCCGGAATTCAGGCCTTTCACGATATGTTCGGGCTCGGTCAGCCCCGTCATGAAGACGACCGGCGCCGGGATCGGGTCCGCGCCGCTCTTCATCCGAAGGCAGGTCTCGAAGCCGTCCATCTCGGGCATGACCGCATCCATCAGAACCACGTCCGGCGCGATCCGGCGGGCCAGATCGATGGCGGTGGCGCCACTGCGTGCGACGATCACCGTGATGCCGTTCTCTTCGAGAACCGAGGCCACCATGCCGAGAGAATCCGGATCATCATCCACCACAAGTGCAATATCGTGACGATCCCGATCAGCTGGCAACATCGCGCGTGTCCTTCAATACATCAACAATCCCCGGCAGGTCATAGAGCCCCGCCATCTTGTTCAGCCGCACCAGCATCGACCCTCGCAAGCTGCCGTTCTCGGCCAGCTCCGCGATCCGCTCGGTAAGCGCCCGGGCCATGCCGTTCCGGGCCAGCTCGATCAGGGCGAGCCGGTCCTCATCCGAAAGCTCCGAGACCGCGACCCCGGTGGGCGCCGTGGTCTCGGTCATCACCAGCTCGAGCCGCAGAAGCTCGGCGATCCGCACCAGAAGGTCATCGAGGCTGTAGGGCTTTGCAACGAAGGCATCGCAGAGCGCGACCTCTCGCGGGGGCGGTTTGCCGACCCGCGCATGCCCCGAGACCATCACGATCGGTGTCGCCCGGAACGCGCCCGAGCGCAGCTTCTCGGCCAGGGTCCAGCCATCCTGCCCCGGCAGGTCGATATCCAGCACAAAGAGATCCGGTGAGATGTCATCCAGCATCGCAAGCCCCTGCTCGGCGCTGCCGGCGGTGACCACGGCAAAGCCCAGCGGATCAAAGAAGGATGTGGCGAGTTGCAGATGGTTGCGGTCATCATCCACCACCATCAGCGTCTTGCGCGGCCCGACAAAGCCCCGCACCGCCCGGGTCCGCGAGGGCGAGCCGGTGGTCGCCGGGGCCTGATGGGTGTCCACGGCGACGCTGGGCAGCATCAGCCGGACACGGAACACGCTGCCCACCCCGGGGGTACTGTCCACGGTGATCTCGCCGCCGAGGATCTCGACCAGCAGCTTGGTGATGGTCAGGCCCAGCCCCGAGCCGGTTTCGCGCACGGTGTTGATCCGCTCGAACGGGTTCCAGATCCGTTTGAGGTCTTCGGGCGCGATGCCCACCCCGGTGTCGCGCACCTCGATCACCACAACCTCGTTGCGATAGATGATATGCAGCCCGACCTCACCCTCCTGCGTGTAACGGATCGCGTTGGACAGCAGGTTGATGATGATCTGGCGCAGGCGCTTTTCATCAAAGCTCACCCATTCGGGCAGGGCGCCCGACGTGGTGAGCGAGGATTTGAGGCCCTTCTCACGCGCGCTTTCTTCGAAGATCGCGCTGACCTGCCGCAAGAAAGAGGGAAAGGCGATGCGGTCCCGGCTGATCTCCAGCCGACCAGCCTCGATCTTGGAGATATCCAGCAGACCCTCGATCAGGCCGGCCAGATGCTCGCTGCTGCGCCGGATCGTCTTGACCGAATTGCGCCGCTGCTCGGGGATCTCGGGGTCCTTTTCGAGGATCTGAGCAAAGCCATAGATCGAGTTGAGCGGCGTGCGCAGCTCGTGGCTGAGCCCGGTCATGTAGCGGGTCTTGGCGAGGTTCGCGGCCTCGGCCTTCTCCTTGGCGCGCTGCAATTCGAGATCCGTGCGCTCATGGGCGCGCACCTCGAAAAGCAGGCGCTCGGTCTGCTTCTCGGCCTCGTCGCGGGCCTGATCCTGGCTCTCGCTGATCAGCAGATACATCCAGACCACCACCCCCACGGCGATCATCACCATCGAGAAGATCACCCACAGCACCGCGTCGAAATTCTCGGCATTCTGGAAACTGCGCACCAGAAGCAGAAGCGCCCCGAAGGCCGCCCCCAACAGGGAGGTCACCATGGCAAAGCGGAACATCCGCGACATCAGCACGGTCGCCACGGGCCGCGGGAATATCCCGGTCACGATACTCCTGGACATGTCGGCCAGCCGCGCGTGGGGCTTGCAGGCATCGCGGCAATTGCTGTCCAGCGTGCAGCAGAGCGAACAGATCGGCCCGGTATGGAACGGGCAATGGGTCATGTCCTCGGGATCGAAGGAGTATTCACAGATGATGCAGGTCGAGGCGATCTCATCCGGCGTCGGCCGCGCGATGTAGTAGCGCCCCTTGGTCGCCGCCGCGATCACCGGGGCCAGCACGAAGGAACTGCCCAGCGCGATGAAGGAGGACGTCGCCTCCGCCAGATCGCCAAACAGCCCGCCATAGGCCAGCAGCGACAGCACGCAGGCCGTGGCCATGGCGCCGATCCCCACCGGGTTGATATCGTAGAGATGCGCCCGGCGGAATTCGATCCCCGGCGGGCTGTAGCCAAGTGGCTTGTTCACCACCAGATCCGCGACCAGCGCCCCGATCCAGGCCAGCGCCACGTGGGAATAAAGCGCGAGCGTCTTTTCCAGCGCGCCGAACACGCCCAGCTCCATCAGCAGCACCGCGATGCCCACATTGAACACCAGCCAGACCACCCGCCCGGGATGGGCATGGGTGAGCCGCGAGAAGAAGTTCGACCATGCGATGGAGCCCGCATAGGCATTGGTGACATTGATCTTGAGCTGGCTGAGGATCACGAAAACGCTGGTCAGCAGCAACACCACCAGAGGCGAGTTGATCGTCTGGTTGAAGACGGTCTCGTACATGCGCGTGGGGTCGGTCGCATCCTCCGCCGGGACACCATGGGCGATGGCCAGCGTGATCAGATAGGACCCGGCCAGCATCTTGAGCATACCCAGCACCGACCAGCCCGGCCCCGCCACGATCAGCGCCCCCCACCAGCGGCGCTTGTCCGCCCGGGTCTTGGGTTCGGGCAGGAAGCGCAGGTAGTCCACCTGCTCGCCCACCTGCGCAATCAGCGAGAAGATCACGCCCGAGGCCGCGCCCAGCAGGATCAGCTTGCCCGCATTGTCCACCGGCTCCGGCGTGTTGCCCTGAAAGCTGGACCACCCCTCGATGTCGTAGCCCACGAAGGCGAGGATCACGAAGGGCGTGATATGCAGCACGACCCAGAGCGGCTGGGTCCAGGCTTGGAAGGCCGAGATTTTCGAGAACCCGTTGATCACCAGCGGAATGACCACAAAGGCACTGATCAGATAGCCCAGAACGAGCGGCACCCCGAAACAGTATTCCAGCGCGAGGGCGAGAATCGCCGCCTCCAGCGCGAAGAAGATGAAGGTGAAGGTCGCGTAGATCAGCGAGGTGATGGTCGAGCCGATATAGCCGAACCCCGCCCCGCGCGTGAGCAGGTCGATATCCACGCTGTAGCGCGCGGCGTAATAGCTGATCGGGAAGGCCGTCAGGAAGAGAAAGGCCCCGACCAGCATGATCGCCACGATGGCGATATCGAATCCATAGGTCAGGGTCAGCGCCCCGCCGATCGCCTCCAGCGCCAGAAACGAGATCGAGCCGATCGCGGTATTCGCGACCCGGGCATAGGACCAACGCCGGGCGCGCCGCGCGGTGAAGCGCAGGGCGAAATCTTCCATCGTTTCATTGGCAACCCAGCGGTTGTAGCGCCGCTTTTCCTGAGTTGCACGATAGAGCGTTGCCATATGGCCCCCGGGATCAATCGTCTCAACATACACACGGGCGGGCGCGGCTTAGCTGCGGCTAAGCGCGTCCCTCCGCCCCCTGTGTCCTTTAAGTTCCGTTAACGACCTTACAGGGGAGGAACGCGCACCTGCATACGTCATTCGACGTATAAGGTTTCTGACGCTCTTCGGGAAAAAGTTAACGCAGACGGCAGCGCGCTGCCCGACACGTCAACCTATCCCCACAAGGAGCTGTTATGACTGATCGCAAAACCCCGAAATCCATGTCCGGACCCAGCCGTCGCGCTGTGATGGCCGGCGGCACGGCGCTGGCGGCCTCGCTGTTTTTGCCCAAGGACCTGCGCGCGGCGGATTTCCCGACCGCCGAGGTGAACACGACCGGGCTGGCCGTGACCGACGACACGGTCACCATCGGCATCCTGCACTCCGTCACGGGCACCATGGCGATCTCGGAAACCGGCTCCGTGCAGGCAGAGAAGCTCGCCATCGAGCAGATCAACGCCCAGGGCGGCATCCTTGGCCGCAAGATCGAATATATTCAGGAAGACGGTGCCTCCGACTGGCCGACCTTTGCCGAAAAGGCCCGCAAGCTGCTGGTCAACGACAAGGTCGCCTCGGTCATGGGCTGCTGGACCTCTGCCAGCCGCAAGGCCGTCCTGCCCGTCTTCGAACAGCATAACGGCTTCCTCTACTACCCGACCTTCTACGAAGGCCTCGAGCAGTCGCCGAACGTCATCTATACCGGTCAGGAAGCGACCCAGCAGATCATCGCGGGCCTCGACTGGGTCTCCGAGACCAAGGGCGCCAAAACCTTCTACCTGCTCGGGTCCGACTACATCTGGCCGCGCACCTCGAACAAGATCGCGCGCAAGCATATCGAGAACTTCCTCGAAGGCTCCAAGGTCGTGGGCGAAGAGTACTATCCGCTCGGCCATACCCAGTTCAACTCGGTCATCAACAAGATCCGCCTGCGCAAGCCGGACGTGATTTATGCGATCGTCGTGGGCGGCTCGAACGTGGCCTTCTACAAGCAGCTCAAGGCCGCGGGCATCGACCCGGCTGGCGAGAGCCCGCTCGTGCTGACCATCTCCGTAACCGAGGACGAGATCCGCGGCATCGGTGGCGAGAACATCGAAGGCACCTATGCCTGCATGAAGTACTTCCAGAGCCTGGAAAACGAGAACAACCTCGATTTCGTCCGCGCCTTCAAAGAGATGTGGGGCGAGGACATGGTGATCGGCGACGTGACCCAGGCTGCCTATCTCGGACCGTGGCTCTGGAAAGCCGCTGTCGAAAAAGCCGGTTCGTTCGATGTGGACAAGGTCCGCGAAGCGAGCCCGGGCATCGAACTCACCACAGCCCCCGAGGGCTACGTCAAGGTCCATGAGAACCACCACCTCTGGTCCAAGACGCGCGTGGGTCGTGCGAAGGCCGACGGTCAGTACGACGTCGTGTTCGAGACTGCAGAGCTGGTCGAGCCGGATCCGTTTCCCGAAGGCTACCAGTAAGCTGCAAGCGAGGGAGGGCGCGGTGCCAGGCGCGCCCTCTCCCACTTCTCCCCCGGCGTTTTCCTAATCCCCCCAGAGGTTTGCGATGTTTTCCGACTATTCGATGGGCGAGCTCGGCGCGATTTTCGCGATGCAGGGTTTCGCCGGTCTCATCCTGTTTTCCGTCTTTGTCCTCATGGCCCTGGGGCTCGCCATCATCTTTGGTCAGATGGGCGTGATCAACATGGCCCATGGCGAGTTCATGATCCTCGGGGCCTATGTCACCTACCTGACCTCGAATGTCTTCGCGACCTACCTGCCAGACCTCTTCAGCATCTATTTCTTTGTCGCGATGATCCTCGCCTTCCTTGCCTCGGGCGCCCTGGGCCTGATCGTGGAATGGGGGCTCATACGACATCTCTATAAACGCCCGCTCGATACGCTTCTGGCGACCTGGGGCCTCAGCCTCATCCTGCAGCAGATCTATCGCAGCGTCTTTGGCGCGCGGGAGGTCGGCGTGACGATTCCCGACTGGATGATGGGCTCGCTGCCCCTGACGGACCTCGTGGAGATCCCGATCAACGGGATCTTCGTGATGGTGCTCGCAACCTGCATCTCGATTGCCGTCTACGTGATGATGTTCCGCTCCTCCTGGGGTTTGCAGGTGCGCGCGATCAACCAGAATCGGGTCATGGCGGATGCCACGGGCATCAACACCGCCTGGACCGACCGGCTGACCTTCGGGATCGGCTGCGGCGTGGCCGGTGTGGCGGGCTCGGCCTTTACGATGATCGGCTCCACCGGGCCGACGGCGGGCCAGCTATATATCGTGGACACCTTCCTCGTGGTGGTCTTCGGCGGCGCGGGCAGTCTGCTCGGCACCATCGCCAGTGCCTTCTCGATCAGTCAGGCCCAGTCGATCATGGAATTCTTCCTCTCGGGCTCGATGGCCAAGGTTCTGACCCTGCTCGTGGTGGTCGGCATCCTGATGGTGCGTCCGCAAGGCCTCTTCTCCCTGAAACTGCGCAAGTAAGGAGCTCGACCCGATGCAGGTTTCCTCCAACCGTATCTTCACCCGTCAGGACGTGATTGCTTTTGCTGTGCTGGCTGCCGTGATCTTTGTCCTGCTGCCCCTCGCGCTCGACACCTTTCGTCTGAACCTGTTCGGCAAGTACCTGACCTATGCCTTCGTCGCGGTGGGGCTCGTGCTCTGCTGGGGCGCGGGCGGGATCCTCAGCCTCGGACAGGGCGTGTTCTTCGGCCTTGGCGGGTATTGCATGGCGATGTTCCTCAAGCTGGAGGCTTCGACCCCGGAAAACACCGCGATCCAGTCCACGCCCGGCATTCCCGACTTCATGGACTGGAACCAGCTGACGGCCCTGCCCTGGTGGTGGGAACCCTTCAACAACCTCGCCTTTGCCCTGCTCGCAGTCGTCGCGGTTCCGGTCATCTTTGCCTTCATCATCGGGGTGGCCATGTTCACCCGGCGCGTGGGTGGCGTCTACTTCGCCATCATCACCCAGGCCTTCGCCGCGATCCTCACGATCCTGATCATCGGGCAGCAGGGCTTCACGGGCGGCGTGAACGGGATCACCGACCTGCGCACCCTGAATGGCTGGGACATCCGCACGGATGAGGCCAAGGAACTGCTCTATTACGTCAATGGCGTGCTGCTCTTTCTCTGCCTCGCCATCGCGCAATATGTCCGCAAGTCCAAGCTCGGACGGCTTCTGATCGCCATGCGCGACCAAGAGGACCGGGTGCGTTTCTCAGGCTACAACGTGGCGAGCTTCAAGATCTTCATCTTCTGCCTCGGCGCGGCCTTTGCGGGCGTCGGCGGCGCGATGTTCACCCTGCAGGTGGGCTTCATGTCCCCTACCCTCGTTGGGATCGTTCCCTCCATCGAAATGGTCATTTTCTGCGCCGTGGGCGGACGCCTGTCCATCGTCGGCGCGGTCTATGGCGCACTTTTGGTGAACTGGGCCAAAACCTCGCTCTCGGAAAGCTTCCCCGAGCTGTGGTTGTTGGGGCTCGGCGGTCTTTTCATCGCGGTTGTGATGCTCTTCCCGAACGGTCTGGCCGGTGTCTATTCCGAGCATGTGGCCCCGCGCATCGCGGCCCTGTTCAAGAAGACGCCCCCCGATCCCGACCCCGCCAACACCCCCACCGCGCCGACCTCGACGACGGTCGCGCCAGCCACCAAGACGGCCGCGGAATAGGAGCCAGCCATGCAAGGACATAACCCCAATTTCGTGCTCGCGGTCGAAGGGCTCACGGTTTCCTTCGACGGGTTCAAGGCGGTGGACGATCTCAGCTTCTATGTAGAGCCGAACGAGTGCCGCGTGATCATCGGGCCCAATGGGGCGGGCAAGACCACGGTGCTCGACCTGATCTGCGGACGCACCAAGGCCACGAGCGGGTCGGTGAACTTCAAGGGTCTGGAGCTGCTGGAAAAGCGCGAAGACCAGATCGTCCATGCGGGCGTCGGGCGCAAATTCCAGACCCCGTCGGTCTATGAGGATCTCACGGTCTTCGAAAACCTCGAGCTCAGCTATCCGCGCGGGCATTCGGTCTTTGGTGCCCTGCTCTTTCGCCGCGACCAGGAGGTGCAGGCCCGCATCCAGGAGATCGCCGAGACGATCTTTCTCGATGATCAGCTCGAAGAGAAAGCCGCCTATCTCAGCCATGGCCAGAAGCAATGGCTCGAGATCGGGATGCTGCTGATCCAGGACCCGGAACTGTTGATGCTGGACGAGCCCGTGGCGGGCATGTCCGTGGCCGAGCGCAAGAAAACCGCCGAGCTGCTCAACAAGATCATCAAGGACCGCTCGGTCATCGTGATCGAGCATGACATGGGCTTTGTCGCGGATATCGCGACCCGGGTCACCGTGCTGCATCAGGGCAAGACCCTGTCCGAAGGCTCGATGGAGCGGGTGCAGGCCGATCCCAAAGTCATCGAAGTCTATCTCGGCCACTGAAGGAGATCCGCAATGCTGTCCGTCGAAAACCTCTGTGCGGCCTATGGCGAGTCCGAGGTGCTGCACAGCCTCAACCTGGATGTGAAACCCGCCGAGATCGTGGCCGTCATGGGCCGCAACGGGATGGGCAAAACCACCCTGATGAAGACCCTGATGGGGATCGTGCCCGAGAAAGACGGGAGCGCCCGGATCGGAGACACCTCGATTGCAGGCATGAAACCGCATCAGCGGGTCTCGTCCGGCATCGCCTATGTGCCCCAGGGCCGGATGATCTTCTCGTCCATGACCGTGCGCGAGAATATCGAGACCGGCCTGACCTCGACCGGCTCCAAGACGGTGCCCGAGGATATTTACGAGCTGTTCCCGGTGCTGCTGGAGATGAAATCGCGCCGCGGCGGCAACCTGTCGGGCGGCCAGCAACAGCAGCTGGCGATTGCCCGGGCGCTGGCGAGCGATCCGAAGGTTCTGTTGCTGGATGAGCCGACCGAGGGGATCCAGCCCTCGATCATCCGCGAGATGGCCCGGACCCTGCGCAAGATCCGGGACCAGAAGGGCCTGACGATCATCGTGTCGGAACAGGTGCTGAGCTTTGCGCTCGACGTGGCGGACCGGGTGATCGTGATCGAGAACGGCACTTTCGTCCATGACAGCCCGCGCGACGGGATCGACGAGGCGAAAGTCTCAAAATTCCTATCGGTTTGACCAAGAAGGAGAGGACCTAACCATGGCTGACACACTGATTTCGGTGGATCTCAGCGAGAGCCCGCACACGAATGAGAATGTGCACAATCGCTGGCATCCCGACATTCCGATCAATGTCTGGGTCGAACCCGGGGACGATTTCAAGATCGAGACCTATGACTGGACCGGCGGACAGATCAAGAATAACGACGACGCCTCCGACGTGCGCGACGTGGAGCTGGAACAGGTGCACTACCTGTCCGGTCCCATCGGGGTCAAAGGGGCCGAGCCGGGCGATCTTCTGGTGGTCGATATCCTCGATATCGGCGCCAAGGAAGAGATGCTCTGGGGCTTCAACGGCTTCTTCTCGAAACAGAATGGCGGCGGTTTCCTGACCGAGCATTTCCCCGAGGCCCAGAAATCGATCTGGGATTTCGACGGCATGTTCACCAAGTCCCGCCACGTGCCGGGCGTGAAATATGCCGGTCTGATCCACCCGGGTCTGATCGGCTGTCTGCCGGATCGCAAGATGCTGGATATGTGGAACAGCCGCGAGACCAAGCTGTTCAACACCGACCCGGAGCGTACGCCGCCCCTGGCCGCCCTGCCCAACACCCAGAGCGCGCATATGGGCGCGATGAAGGGCGACGCCCGCGATCAGGCCGCTACCGAGGCCGCCCGGACCGTCCCGCCACGCGAGCATGGCGGGAACTGTGACATCAAGGACCTGAGCCGCGGCTGCAAGATCTACTTCCCGGTCTATGTGGACGGCGCGGGCCTCTCGATGGGGGATCTCCACTTCAGCCAGGGCGATGGCGAGATCACCTTCTGCGGCGCGATCGAGATGGCCGGCTGGCTGCATCTCAAGGTCGAGCTGATCAAGGGCGGCGTCGAGAAATACGGCGTCAAGAACCCGATCTTCAAGCCCTCGCCGATCAAGCCGGTCTATGATGACTACCTGATCTTCGAAGGCATCTCCGTCGATGAGGCGGGCGAGCAGCACTATCTGGACGTGCATGTCGCCTATCGTCAGGCCTGCCTGAACGCGATCGAGTATCTCAAGAAGTTCGGCTACACGGGCGCTCAGGCCTACGCGATCCTCGGGACCGCGCCGGTGCAGGGGCATATCTCGGGGGTGGTGGACATACCAAACGCCTGTGCCACGCTCTGGCTCCCCAATGACATCTTCGAATGGGACATGATGCCGAATGCCAACGGCCCGACCAAGTATCTGGACGGCTCCGTGGACATCCCGCTCGCGCCCGATCTCTGAGTCCTCACCTGAGGGAGGCCTTCGGGCCTCCCATTTTTCCCGCGCCCGGAGACCCCGATGCCCGTTTATGATTACCTCTGCGATGAGTGCGGCCCCTTCACCGCTTTGAATTCCATCGCCAATTACAAAGAGCCCTGCGAATGCCCCGATTGCGCGGCCGAGAGCCCGCGGGTCATGCTCAACGTGCCGCGCCTTGCCATGATGAGCAATGCGAGCCGCACGGCCCACGCCACCAACGAACGCAGCGCTGACAGTCCCAAGCGGTCCAAGAACCACGGGCCGAACTGCGGCTGCTGTGGCGGTGGATCGTCGAAAATGCCCTCGAAAACCCTGCATCACAGCAATGGCGCCAAGTCTTTTCCGACCAAGCGTCCCTGGATGATTTCACACTGACCCCATCAGTCGAGGGTTCCTCCTCCAATGGGGGCAGGGAGGAGAGCGGCGCGCGGGCCCTGGGCCTGCGCGCCTTTTTCATGCGCGGATACCGGGTCTACCGGGTCTGGAACGCCAGCGGCCACATGAAGTCGAGCGGCTTATAGCCCTGCCCGAGATACTGCACCGTCCCGTTTCCATCGGTCATGTTGTAGCCCGGGTGCAGCGCCCCTGCGGGCACCGAAAAGGGAAAGAACGCGCCCGTCTCGGGATTGTAGGACGCGGTCGCGTGACAAGCATGGCAACTCGCGTTGAACCGCGTCCAATAGGCCGCCTGGGCCGTGTTCGGACTGCCGGCGAAATCCTCCATATCCGTATGACCGAGGATCACGGGAACGGTGCCGTTGCCATCCTCGGTGAACCGGATCTGCGTGCCATTGGGCGCGTAGCCCTCGAACCCGAAGCCCCCGATCCCCGCCTCGTCCAGAAGCGCGTCTATATCCGCTTCGCTCAGCGGTGCGCGTTGGGTGATGAAACTGTCGCGGACATGGGCCACGCCCGGGTTGTCGTTGAACTCGAAAGTGCTCCAGAACCAACTGGGGGCCTCGTCGTAGAACATCTGCCCCGGATCCGGCAGGGATTGCATCTTCACCATCAGGTGCAGGCCGCGCCACCAGTATTCCCCGCCCTCGAAGGGAAAGGTCAGCGCGCCCTCGGGCACCGGGCTGCCTTCGGTCACCTGCAGCCAGGACGCCTTGAGCTCGATCGAGCCCACGGGCATGTCCACATAGTCGTTCTTGGTGAAAAACGCCGCGATGCCGCGTTTCGTGGTCAGGTCACTATCGACCAGATAGTCATAGCTGATCTGGTTGCGGTTGACCTCTTCATTGGCGCCGTCCGGATCGGCCGTGGCCACGCGCCCCGCCTCCAGATCCTTTTTCTCGGCCGAGGGTTTCATGGTGCTGCGCGCCATGTTCGAGAAATCGAACGGCACTGCCGTGGCGAAGGTGTCCGGATCCGTGGGCCAGGCCATCCAGAGCGGCACCTGCCCGGTGCCAGACATGCCACGATCCGGATCCGCGATCAGCTGGTTGACCCGGGCAAAGATCATCCAGGCGAGACGCTCGCGATCCGCGAGATCGCCCTCAAAGGCGAAACTGGCGCAATCGGCGGCGAAGGCCGCGTCGGCTTTGGTCAGCCAGCCGGGCCCGGTGCAGGCCTCGGTGCCCTGGGCCTGTGCCGTGCTGGCGCCGATCAGCGCGAGACCGGTGCAGAGCGCGGCCTGTCGAGTGATGGTCATGATGGGTGCCCCCCTTGAATGGAATAGGTTTGAAGAAAGCGAAACGTGGCAAACTGCTGGAACTGTATCCCATTCCGCGCCAATCGGGAGAAAACTTGCCCACTGACTTGGGAAACCTCGCGGTGTCCGCGCACGCAGACAAGGCGCGCGGAGGGCCTGCGCCTTAGCAGGACCGGCCCGAAACCCTTTCAAAAACCGGGCAGGCCCGGCGGCATGTCGCATCCGGGGGCTGAGTGTTTCCCCTCTGCGCCGCGCAGCGCTACACCGGGGGGAGGCAGGGCACACAGGCACCGGAGACCAGAGAATGACGAGCATCTACGACGATTTGCAGATCGGGGCAGAGGCCCAGGCCACACGCCTGTGCCGCGAGGAAGACCTGATCGTCTTTGCCAATACCTCCGGCAATTACAATCCGTTGAACGTGCCCGATCAGGATGGCGACGGGGATGGCCGCCCCGAGGCCGTGGCCCCGTCCATGTGGGTGGCCTCGCTGATCTCTTCGGTGCTGGGCAATCAGCTGCCGGGGCCCGGAACGCGCTACCGGTCCCAGAGCCTGACCTTTGTCGGGCAGGCCATGGCAGGCGAGACCCTGATCGCGCGGGTCCGCGTGCGCGAGAAATTCGCCGACCGGGTGGTCCGCCTCGATACCTGGGTCGAGACCGATACCGGGCGGCTGCTGGTCGAAGGCGAGGCCGAGGTCTATGCGCCCGAGGTGCTCGTGAGCCTCGACCGTGAACAGGTGCCGGGCCTTGTGGTGCAGCGCCATGTGCATTTCGACGAGATGATCGCCCGTGCCGAGCCCCTGCCGCCCTTCACCACCGCGGTGGTCGCCCCCGAAGAGCCCGACGCGCTGGCCGGTGCGATCCTCGGGGCCGAGCATACGCTGATCACGCCGCTCCTGATCGGGGACCCGGACAAGATCGCCAGCGCCGCCGAGACCCGGGGCATCGACCTCTCCCCCTACGAGATCATCGCCGAACCCCAGCACAAGGCCGCCGCCAAGCGCGCCGTGCAACTGGTGCATGAGGGGCGGGCCAAGGCCATCATGAAGGGGCATCTGCATACGGATGTCCTGCTGAGTGCGATCCTCAAGAAAGATGGCGGGCTGCGCGGCACGCGGCGGCTGAGCCATGTCTTCGTGATGGATGTGCCCGGGCTCGACCATCCGATCATGATCACCGATGCCGCGATCAACATCGCGCCGGATCTCAAGACCAAGGCGGATATCATCCAGAACGCCATCGATCTGGCCAATGCCATCGGGATCGACACGCCCAAGGTCGGGATCCTGTCGGCGGTCGAGACCGTGAACCCCGCGATCCCCTCGACTCTCGACGCGGCGATCCTGTCCAAGATGGCCGAGCGCGGGCAGATCACCGGCGGGCTGGTGGACGGCCCGCTCGCCATGGACAACGCCGTGGATCTGGCGGCGGCGCGCACGAAGGGCATCACCTCGATGGTGGCCGGGCGCGCGGACATCCTGATCGCGCCGAACCTCGAGGCCGGGAACATGCTCGCCAAGGAGCTGACCTTCCTCGCCCATGCGGATGCGGGCGGGATCGTGATGGGGGCCCAATGCCCGGTGATCCTGACCAGCCGGGCCGATAGCGATCAGGCGAGGCTGGCCTCCTGCGCCATCGCCGCCCTCGCAGTCGGAGCCGCCGGATGAGCGTGCTGCTGACCCTGAATGCAGGCAGCTCCTCGGTCAAATTCTCGGTCTACGCGGTCACCGCCGAGCCGACCCTGATGGTCGAGGGGCTGGTGGACGGGCTGGGTCCGGACGCACGGCTGATCCTGCGCGGGCAGGATCGCGCCCCTCTGCCCCTTGGTCCCACGGACCATGCGGGGGCGATGGCGGCGATCCTTGCGGCCCTTGCGCCGGTGCTGGCCGGGCGCGCGGTGGCCGGGGTCGGGCACCGCATCGTCCATGGCGGCTCGGCCTATGGCGCGCCTGTGGTGCTGACGCCCGAGGTGCTGGACCAGCTCCGCGCCTTCATCCCGCTCGCCCCGCTGCACCAGCCCCATAACCTCGCCATGGTCACCGCCGCGCAAGAGGCCTTTCCGGACGCGGTGCAGATCGGCTGTTTCGACACGGCGTTCCACCAAGGGCACCCTTGGGTGAACGACACCTTCGCCCTGCCCCGCCGGTTCCACGACGAGGGCGTGCGGCGCTACGGCTTCCATGGGCTGTCCTATGACTACATCACCGACCACCTGCGCGCGACGGACCCCGCGCTGGCCGCCGGGCGGATCGTGATCGCCCATCTGGGAAACGGGGCCTCCATGTGCGCGGTCCGTGATGGACAAAGCGTCGGCTCGAGCATGGGCTTCTCGGCGCTGGACGGGCTGCCCATGGGCACACGCTGCGGCCAGCTCGACCCGGGCGTGCTGCTTTACCTGATGGATCAGGGGCTGAGTGCGGCCGAGATCACCACGCTCCTCTACACCGAGAGCGGGCTGAAGGGGCTGTCGGGGATCAGTCATGACATGCGCACGCTGCTGGCGAGCGACGCGCCCGAGGCGGCGGAAGCGATCGATTACTACGTGTTCCGCATCCGCCGCGAGCTGGGTGCGATGACGGCGGTGCTGGGCGGGCTCGACGGGCTGGTCTTCTGCGGCGGCATCGGCGAGCACGCAGCGCCCGTGCGCGCCCGGGTGATCGAGGGGATGGGCTATCTCGGCCTGACCCTCGATGCCGGGGCCAATGACGGCGACGCGCGGCAGATCGGGGGCGGACCCGTGCCGATCCTCGTCATTCCCACGGATGAAGAGCGGGTGATCGCCCGCGCGGTGGCCCGCAGCCTGACCGGCTGAACCGCCCATGACTTGCGGCGGCGCCGTTTTGCCGCCATCGTTGATCCAACGGCCGGACAGGACCCCATGCCAAACGACACTGCCCCCAGCGACACCCCGCTCTACCTGACCACGAAGGAGGTCGCGGATCTGCTGCGGGTGCGCGAGCGCAAGGTCTATGACCTGGCCGGGGCGGATGAAATCCCCCACCGGCGGATCACCGGCAAGCTGCTGTTCCCGCGCGACGAGATCATGGCCTGGATCGATGGCTCCGGCGAGGCCGCGCCCGCGCAGGTGCCCGATGTGCTCACCGGCTCCCATGATCCGCTGCTCGCCTGGGCCGTCGGCGAGAGCAATGGCGGGCTCGCGGTACTGCAAAACGGCAGTGCGGACGGGCTGACCTGCTTTGCCCAGGGCAAGGCGGCGCTGGCCGGGTTGCACATTCCCGAGGGCGACGGGCGCTGGAACCGGAACACGGTCGCGTCTCACGGATTGCGGGACTGCGTCCTGATCCGCTGGGCCCTTCGGGAGCGCGGGCTGATCCTCGCCCCCGGGATCGCGGACCGGGTCAAAAGCCTCAATGATCTCGCAGGTCTGCGCGTGGTCCGGCGGCAGTCCGGCGCCGGGGCGGCGGCGCTGCTTGATCAGCTTCTGGCGGGCGTGGGCCTCTCGGCAGAGGCACTGGCTCCGGCCGAAGGTGTCGCGCGCACGGAAACCGATGCCGCGCTCGCCGTGGCCTCGGGCGCTGCGGATGCGGCCCTCGGCATTGCCGCCATGGCGCGGCAGTTCAAGCTCGGCTTCCTGCCGATCCTGATGGAGCCTTTCGATTTGCTGATCGACCGGCGGGCCTATTTCACGCCGCCGGTGCAAAGCCTCCTGCAGGTCGCCCGAACACCCGAGATCACGCAAAAGGCCGCGTCGCTGGGCGGGTATGATATCGCGACCATGGGCGAGGTCCTGTGGAACGCGACCTGAGCCGCGTCAGCCCCCTGCATTCGGGAAGAAGAGCTGCTGCCCGTCGAGCTTGAAGGACGCGATGGCGGCTTGCCCCTCCGGTGAGAGGATCCAGTCCACGAAACCCTGCCCAAGCTCAGCCTTGACCCGGGGGTGGACCTCCGGGTTCACGAGGATGATGCCGTATTGGTTGAACAGACGCGGGTCGCCCTCGACCAGGATCCGGTGGCCCGCCTTGTTGCCAAAGGCGATCCATGTGGCGCGGTCGGTCATCACATAGCCGCCCATGCCGATCCCGGTATTCAAGGTCGCCCCCATGCCCGAGCCGGTCTCGCGATACCAACCGCCTGAGGCGTCCTGCGCGTCGATCCCGCTTTCGGCCCACAATCTCAGCTCGGCCTTGTTCGTCCCGCTGTCATCGCCCCGGCTGAGAAACGGTGCCTCGGCCTCGGCGATCTGGCGCAGGGCCGCGGTCACATCCGTCTCACCGGCCACGCCTGCGGGGTCCGCCGCCGGGCCCACGATCACGAAGTCATTATACATCACATCCGCGCGCGAGACGCCGTAGCCCTCGGCCACAAAGGCCATCTCGGCCTCCTTGGCATGGACAAAAAGCACATCGCCATCGCCATTGGCCGCGTTGCGCAGGGCCTGTCCCGTGCCCACGGCCACCACGCGCACATCGACGCCGCTTTGCGCCTCGTAGATCGGCAGGAGATGGTCAAACAGGCCTGAATTCTGGGTCGAGGTCGTGGATTGAACGAGGATGAAGCGGTCTTCGGTCGCGGCCCCCGACAGGGCAAAACACGACAGCCCGGCCCCCAGCGCCAGGGCTATAAAACGAGATTTTAGGGACACGATTTCCTCCTCGGATCGGGATACAAACAAGAATTCCCGGGGACTTAGTCGAGCAGCCGACCATCGAGCCAGGCGGCCATTTCCGGGCTGCGCGGCGCATGCAGAACCTGCGCGGCGCGGCCTGCTTCGGCCACGCGGCCCTTGTGCAAAAAGACCACGTCATCGGCCAGACGCTGGGCCTGACCGCGATCATGGGTCACCATCACCACCGAGACGCCTGCCCCATGGGCGGCCTCCACGAGGGTTTCGATATGACGGGTCGCGGCGGGATCGAGGCTCGCCGTGGGCTCGTCCAGCAAGAGCATTCGAGGCTCGGTCGAAAGCGCGCGGGCTACCGCAAGCCGTTGCTGCTCGCCGCCCGACAGGACACGGGCCGGACGGTGGGCCAGATCGCTGAGCCCCGCGCGGTCCAGCGCCTCGGCCTCGCGGGCGGCGCGGGCCTGCCCCCGGACACCGCGCACCGACAGGGCAAAGCGCAGATTGCCAAGCACCGACCGGCGCAGCAGGACCGGACGCTGCAGCACCATGGCCTGGGCGGCGCGAGCAGAACTGTCGAGGGAGTTACCCTCCCATTGGACCGTCCCGGTATCGGGGGTAATCAACCCGTGCAGCACCCGCAGGAGCAGGCTCTTGCCCGCCCCGTTGGCCCCGAGGATCACCGTCTTGCGCCCGGGCCGGATTGCGAGGGTCAGGTTGTCGAGCAGCCGCACGCCGCGCCGGGTCAGGCAGATATCCTGAGCGGCGAGTTGGGCCGGGCCCGGCAGGCTGGTGCCATCGGCGACCAGCGGCAGGTCTGGAGAGAGGTCACGCATAAGCCGCCCTCACCGCCGAGGCGCGCACGGACATCACCAGCGCATTCACGATCACCGCCAGCGTCAGCAGGATCACCCCGAGCGCCAGAGCCAGCTCCAGATTGCCCTTGGAGGTTTCCAGCGCGATCGAGGTCGTCATGACCCGTGTCGCATGGTCGATATTGCCGCCGACAATCATCACCGCGCCAACCTCGGCCACGGCCCGCCCGAACCCGGCCAGCGCCACGGTCAGCAGCGTGTAGCGCGCATCCCAGAGATAGGCGGTGATCCGGTCCAGCGGTCCGACCTGCAGCGACGCGAACTGCTCGGCATATTCCACGTTCAGATCGGCCACCACCTGCCGCGTCAGCGCGGCGATGATCGGCGTCACCAGCAAGGTCTGGGCGATGATCATCGCCGTGGGTGTGTAAAGCAGGCCAAGGGTCCCCAGTGGCCCTGCCGCCGACAGCATCAGATAGACGAGCAGCCCCACCACCACAGGGGGCATGCCCATTGCTGCGTTCAGCAGGACCACCAGAACCGTTCGCCCCGGAAACCGAAACGCGCCGGCAGCCGCCCCTAGCGGCAAACCGATCAGACAAGAGAGAGCGACGGCGGTGAGGGTGACACGCAACGACAGGCCGATGATCTCCAACAGGTCCGGATCCCATGCAAAGATCAGACCAAAAGCATCTGCGAAAATGCTCCAGAAACCCGGCATCGTTAAGCGTCTCCTTCCCCTGTGCGGGAAGAAATGCACAAAAATGCAGTCAGGGCCAGCGAAAAGCACCCTGCAATACACGCTCCGGATGAGAAACGCGTGTTTTGCATGTGACTTTTCAACGGGTAACGCTTGGCCTACGACTATCGTCGCAAGACCTGCGGTCGCGCCTGTGCGCGGTCGGGCTTAGCGGGTCTCGTGCAGCTTGCCGCTGATCCAATAGGCGTAGCTCACGCCCACATTGTCCATAAGCTCACTGAGCTCACTGGCCTGCGAGACCATCTGCGCCTGAGCCTGGAGAAAGATATTCCCGGTCCGGTCGACATATTTCGGCATGGTATCCACACCGTCCAGCGACTGAGCATAGCTGATCCAATCGCTCCAATCCTTGATCCAGGACTGTTGCAGGGCATTCATCCGCTTGTAGGTCGCCTCCGCCAGTTCCCAGCTCTCAGCCATCGTGTCGGCGGTCGGCGGCTTCGCGGCCAGTTGCGCGGCGTTGCGCGAATTGGTCAGGGCCCGGGTGGCGAGGCTGGCCTGCAGTTTCGCCGTGGTTTCGAACGCGCTTTCCATGGGGAAACCTCTCAGACGCCGCCCAATCGGGTCAGCATGGTGTGGATCGCGCGGATCTGCACCGCGTCGCGCGAATAGTAATCCGGCGCATAGGGGTCCTCAGCGCTATAGCCCCACCAGTCCCAGCAGCCCTCGGGGTTCTGGACATCATTGCTGTCACCGCCCTCGGCCTGGGGAAAAAGCAGGATCAGGTCATTCGCCTCGGCCCATTCCATATAGCCCGTGCTGCGCACATAGCGGTCGCCATAGGGCGGCTGGTTCTGGCTGTCTTCGCGGCCATTGACGAAATTGATATAGGCATAGCCCTGCTTGCAGCCATGCAAGACCACATGGACCCCGATCGCCTGCGCCTCACCGGAGGCCACCCGTGACGGAATATAGGCATAGCCAAATTCCGACATGGAGGCCTTGGGCGCGCCGGTTTCGACAAACTCCGACTGATCGAAGCGAATAAGGTCGCCCAGACACGACGACGCCGGGGGATGGGCGCCGGGATAGAGATGGTCGAGAATCTGGTGCGACTGCACGAACGGGCCCCGGTTTATATAGGGGGGCTCGTTCGCGGCAAGGAGGGAATCTTCGGGGTTCATGGTGATGATCGAATGCCCCGCGGGCACATCATCCACGAACATCACTGCATCGCCCGCAACGCCGAGCTCTTCGTAGAAGGCCCGGGTCGCGTGCACGGCGTATTGGTTGACCACCTTGTCCTCGGAGCCCGTGAAAATATAGAGCCTCTGCCCTGCAAGGTTGGACAGGTCGTCGATATTCGCGGTCTGATGCGCCAGTTGCGCCAGCTTCTTGGGATTGGGCGCGGTCGACGGGGTCAGCGGCGTCATCGCCACATAAAACGAGTTCAGAATGCAGGAGGTCGGCGCAAGCGGCGCCGCCTCGAAGGTCTCGGCCGCCCGGTAAGGACCACCCGCGATGACCCCCGCCCCGATAAAGGAGGAGGAATGCGCGACATGCAGTTGGACCGTCATGAAGGCCCCGGACGACAGCCCGGAGATGGAGTGACGCTTGTCAGAAGGAAAACTCGGAAGGGTAACGATGGCACTGTCGAACATTAACGTCCCTTGGGTCACAAAGCTTCCTGCATGTCGCGCAGTACGTTTCCAGTCAGAGGGCTGGAGGCACTCGAACCGTCTGGACAGAACACTCCGGACGTAAGGTTACTTTCTGCCATGCAGCATGATTCAGGCAAGCGTTTATTTTGCTGTTGCAGCATTTTGTCCGCTTTCCGCCGATTATACGAAAAACAGAAACAAAATAGGGATCTCAAAGACAGGGAAGCCTAATAAGCGACCATGGTTTTAAGCGTGTATGTTGCAACTGCATTGTTTTCATCATCCCGCAGATCCACATGCCAGCGCACTTCGCCGTAATCGTCCGTCCGGCGGGTCTTGCGCTTGACCGTCAGTTGGGCGTGAACCCTTGTCCCTGGTACGACGGGCTTTTCGAACTGCAGGTCTTCGAGCCCGGTATTGGCCAGAACGGGCCCCTCCGAGGGTTCCACGAAGAGACCCGCTGCAAAGGACAGCAACAGATACCCATGGGCCACGCGCCCGGGAAAGAACGGGTTGCGCGCCGCGGCATCCTCATCGAGATGCGCGTAGAACCGGTCCCCCGTAAAATCGGCGAAATGGGCGATATCGTCCTGGGTGACCTCGCGCGCCGCCGTCTCGAGGGTCTCGCCGATCTCAAGCTCGTGGAACCGCCGCTGAAACGGATGGCAGGGGCCGGTCTGCTGCGCAGAGCCCGGCACCCAGATCCCGCCAATCGCCGTCAGCAGGTCGGGACTGCCCTGAATCGCGGTCCGTTGCATATAGTGTAGCACGCCGCGCACCCCTCCGAGCTCTTCACCGCCACCGGCCCGCCCGGGTCCGCCATGGACCATATGCGGCAGCGGGGCGCCATGGCCGGTCGCCTCGGCCATGCTGTGACGGTTGTTGACATAGAGCCGCCCGTGGAAGGCCGCCGCACCCAGCGCGACGTCGCGCGCAAACCCGGTATCGGCGGTGATGACCGAGGCCACCAGACTGCCGCCGCCGCGGTTCACCAGATCCACCGCCTCTTCCGGATCGCCATAGCCCATAACCGTGGCCACGGGGCCAAACGCCTCGACCGCATGGAGCGCCCGGGCCCCGCGCGGATCGGCACAATGATAGAGCATGGGCGGCAGGAAGGCCCCGGCCTCCGCATCCGCGCCATGGACCTCAAAGGCGTCGGGATTGCCGCAGACCCGCTCGGCCTCGCCGCCCAGGGTCGCGGCCTTGGCCAGCACATCCGCCCGCTGCGCAGCCGAGACCAGCGCGCCCATTTGGGTCCCGGCCTCGGCAGGATGGCCGATCACCGTCTGCGCAAGCCGCGCGGACAGGGCCGTAAGCACCGGGTCCAGATGGGCGTCGGGGACGAGGATCCGGCGGATTGCCGTGCATTTCTGCCCGGCCTTCACGGTCATCTCGCGATGCACCTCGGTGACAAAGAGGTCGAACTCCGGCGTGCCCGGCCCCGCATCGGGCCCAAGGACCGACGCGTTCAGGCTGTCCTGCTCGGCCACGAAGCGCACCGAGTTGCGCAGCAGGTGGTCCGCCCCGCGCAGCATCAGCGCGGTCTCGGCGGACCCGGTGAAGCTCACCACGTCCTGACAGTCGAGCTGATCCAGAAGGTCTCCCAACCCGCCGGTCACAAGCTGCAGCGCGCCGTCGGGCAGGATCCCGCTCTGTACGATCAGCCGCAGGCAGGCCTCGGTCACCTGACAGGTTGCCGTGGCCGGTTTCACGATGGCCGGCATCCCGGCCAGAAGGGTCGGCGCGAGCTTTTCCAACATGCCCCAGACCGGAAAGTTGAAGGCGTTGATATGCACCGCGACGCCCTGCAGCGGGGTGCAGATATGCTGGCCCACGAAAGTACCGGAACGTGAGAGCGCCTCGACCCCGCCATCCAGATAGACCTGGCCATCGGGCATCTCACGCCGCCCCTTGGACGCGATGACGAACATCGTGCCGATCCCGCCGTCGATATCGATCTTGCCATCGGCCCGGGTCGCGCCGGTGCGCAGCGACAGGGTATGGAGCTGCTCTTTATGGGTGTTGAGATAGGTCGCCAGCGCCTTGAGCATCCGGGCCCGGTCATGGAACCCCATGGCGCGCAGGGCCGGCCCGCCAACACGGCGGGCATAGTCGCGCATCGCGCCGAGATCGAGCGCCCCGTTCCCCGCCCGGCCCAGCGGCGCCCCCGTAACCGCGTCGGTGACAAGCCGGGCCCCATCGCCGGGCGGCACCCATCCGCCAAGGGCGAAGCTTTCGATATCCTGCAGTGTCATATCCCCTCCCCGAGATTGCTCCACGGGATGCCCCGCGTCTTGCGGCGATACTGCGCGGCCTCAGGGCCGAAGACCAGTCCCCGCCCGCGCGCCCACAGAGGTTGGGATGCGGGGCTAGGGATCGGGATGGGCGGCCCGGAGGCATTCGAGAAACTCGCGGGTCTTGCGGTCCGGCTCGGGGTTGCGGCGCGCCACGGCGGCAAAGGTCGTCGCATAAGCCGTCTCGCCCGGGGCCACCGGGCGCACATGCCCCTTGCGCAGGAAAGCCGCAGCCACGTGATCGGCCAGAAATCCCAAGTAGCGTCCCGATTGCACCAGAAGCGACAGCGCCTCTTCCTCCTGCACCCGGGCGCTGCGCTCCAGCCCGAGGGAGGCCGCGGCATGCATGTTCGGCGAGTTGAAGGCGTAGCCCGCATATTTGTACTGCGCGAGGTCCAACTCGGCGAGCGGCGTGCTCTGGGGGATGTCAAAGAGCGGATGCCCGACCCCGCAATAGAGCGTCATATGCTCGGTATAGAGCGGCTGATAGCTCAGCAGGCTGGAATCCCGGTGGATCGGCACAATCGCCAGATCGAGCGAGCCATCGGTCACCCGGGCCTCCAGAACCCCGGGCGCGGCCAAGGCGATCTCGAGCGCGACATCCGGCGCCAGCGCGTCAAAGGCGCGGATCGCCCCGTCCACCTGCGCCCGCGGGTTGGTCGAGGATTGGTCGAACAGCCCCAGCCGCAAGGTCCCGGTCAGATGGGTGTGAATGCTGTCGATCTCGGCCTGAAACCCGTCGATGGAGGCAAGAAGCCGCCGCGATGCCTCGAGCACCAGCTCCCCCTCAGGGGTCAGCGAGAACCCGGAGGGCCCGCGATTGCAGAGTTTCAGCCCGATCCGAAGCTCCAGATCCGAGATATGTTTCGAGATCGTCGAGCGCCCGATATTCAGCTCCACCTCCGAAGCCGCGAAGCCGCCGCACTCGGTCACTGTGATGAAAATGCGGACCAGCCGAATATCAACGTCGCTTAGGCTTCTTAAGTGTGCGCGATTGAGCATCCAAGGTTTCCTGTGCTTGCAACTATAGTCGCCCATAATGCAACTTACCAAAAGACGTACGATCCGTATGATGCGTCCATTCAAAGAACACGCGTAAAACGTGTGATTGTCCTACAGGGAGACAGAGAAGTGTCTATAAAGCCCCCACTATCGGAGCTGCCGATCAAGACCGCTGATACCGGTTTTTATCGCGGCTTCAGCCTAAATGTGACCGTCGTCAGCAAAATCATCATCAGCGTCCTGGTCGTCTGGTGTATTGTCTGGCCGACGGAAGCCGGTACGATCCTCGGCAACTGGAACACCGCGATCCTCGCGCAATTCGCCGCCTGGTATATCTGGGTCGTCGCAGCCTTCGTGCTGGTCTGCATCGGTCTGGCCCTCTGGCCAGCGGCCGGTCGCCTCAACCTCGGCGTGGCCGGGGAAACACCTGAGTTTTCAAATTTCTCGTGGTTTTCCATGATGTTCGGCGCCGGTATCGGCGTTGGCATGCTGACATGGGCCGTGGCCGAACCGGTCGCGCATTTCCAGAACAACCCTTCTGTGATCATGGGTGAAACCACCGCCCTGGGCGCAGACAATGTGCGGACGGCCTATGTCTGGTCCTATCTGCACTGGGGTCTGGGTGCCTGGGCCTGCTATGCGATTGCTGGTCTTTCGCTGGCCTTCTTCAGCTATCGCCGGGGCCTGCCCCTGACGATCCGGTCCTCGCTGACACCGCTCTTCGGCAAGTCGCTTTCAGGCACTGTCGGCCATGTCATCGACATCGTCGCGGTGGTTGCGACCATTCTCGGCGTGGCCCAGACGCTCGGATTCGGCGTCGAGCAATTTGTGGCCGGTCTGACACGGATCGGGTTTGGCGGTCTGGCCAACCCGGATGGCTCTGCCACGACCTTCGGGATCGTGATCGCCCTGCTGGTGATCATGGGCGCCTCGACAATTTCGGCGCTGTCCGGGGTTGGCAAGGGCATCAAGTGGCTGTCCAACATCAACATGACCCTGTCGATCGTCCTGCTCGGCTTCTTCATCCTGTTCGGGGCAACCTGGTTCGGGGCGATGGCCTTCTTCGTCGGCATCTGGGACTACATCCTCGCCCTGCCCTTCCTGAGCTTCAACGTCTACAGCTCTGACGGGGTCGAAGGCTCCGAAGCCTTCCTGCTGACCCAGTGGCAAGGCTGGTGGCCGGTGTTCTACTGGGCCTGGTGGATCGCCTTTGCGCCCTTCGTGGGCCTGTTCCTCGCACGCATCTCGCGCGGTCGTTCGATCCGTGAATTCGTGCTGGGCGCGATGATCGTGCCCTCTCTGATGTGCTTTGTCTGGTTCGCCTGGGCCGGTGGCACCGCCATCGATCTGGAGCTCACCGGAGGCGCCGATGGCGTGATCCTGGGCGCGGCCAATGGCGACAAGATCTTCGCCATGACCGAGTTCATGCTCGCACCGATTGCCGAGGCTCTGGCCTGGGGCATGGCGGTTCTGATCGTTGTGCTGCTGCTGACCTTCCTGGTGACCTCTGCGGACTCTGCCGTTCTGATCGTGAACACGATCAACGCGGCGGGTGACGAAGGGCCCAAGGCGCGTCCGCATATCCTCTTCTGGGGGGCGGCTCTGGCGCTGGTGGTTGGCGGTCTGCTGATCTCGGGCGGCACGGGCGCGATCCAAACCGCGATGGTGATCGGGGCGCTGCCCTTCTCCATCGTGATGGCGCTGATGTGCGTGGCTCTGATCAAGGCAATCTGGAACGATGGGCGGCGTGAAGCCGCCGGTGTCGCCACCACCATCGATCCCGAGACATCGACCATGCCCGCGGAATAATCCGCACGCGATACAAAGGAACGGCCCCGGACTTTCCGGGGCCGTTTTCATTTTCACGACCGGTTTTGCGCGCGCCTCACTGCGCAGGTTGCAGCTGCGCCCGCAGGAACGCCACGTTCAGCGCCAGCCCCGGCAGCAGCCATTGAAACAGCCGCACCACCGCCAGAACCTCATCCACGGGTGCATCCTGCGCGGCTGCGTCGCGCAGCTCCGCCGCGGTCAGACCCGTCACATTCGGCAGTCCTGCGGCCAGCGCGACAGCCGCCTCATGCACGCGGCACACCTGTCCCTCGTAGCGCGAGGACACCACCGCCCCGCGCAGATCGCGCCATGCGGGTGCGAAATAGCTCGGCCAGCGGGCGAAGGCCCGGTAATCGGTGTTCACAAACGGCAGGCCCAGCGTCTCGCGAATATCCGCATAGAGCGCGACGGTGCTCGGATCCGCGTGATGCGCCTCGACCAGAGGAGGACGCGGCAGGGGCGGCGGCCCCGGGATCCCGGGGCCCGGCGCCTGTGCGCCTTCCCATTCCTGCCCCTCCAGCAGCAGCCGGGCGAGGGATGCCATCAGCAGATAGGGCATGTTGCCCGCCGAGAAGACCGCGTTGCAGGCGCGGATCTCGTCCAGCTCGCGCGTGTCATAGCCCTGCGCGCGCAGCCGCGTAAGGATCGAAACGGGGGCGAGGGTCGCCGCCGCGCCCTCCGCCGTGTTGCGCAAGCTCTCGCAGGCCGCACCGAAAGCCGCGCTGCGAGCGATAGGCACCAGCGCAGACCAGAGCCGCCCGTAAAACGCCGGATACTGGGCGAAAGCCATGGCCACGACCCCCACCCAGGGCACGCCCAGCCCTGCCTTGGTCCGGTCATAGGCCTCGGCCAGCATGCCCGTCGCGGCATATTCCGGCACCGGGTGAATGGCCGGGATCGGATCCGGCTTGAGACGCGGCAGCTCAGGCGTCATCGCCCGTCCCGGGCAGGCTCTCGCTCCAGTCCCGCAGCTCGCTCAGAACCCCGAGCGCCGTGCGGCCCAGCGCCGTAATCTCGTAATGCACCGAGACCGGCGCGGTTTGCGTCACCTCCCGGGTGATCAGGCCGTGGGCCTCCAGATGGCGCAGCCGCTCGGCAATCATCTTCTTCGAGGCCCCGCCCACCATGCGCGCGAGATCGTTGAACCGCACCGGGCCATCCTTGAGATGCCACAGGATCGAACCGGTCCATTTGCCGCCGATGATCCGCATCCCACGTTCAATGGCACAAGGCTCGGTACAGGCATCCAAAACCTGCCGCCGCCCCGCGCCATCCGTCTCGACCCGTGCCTCCATGGACCCTCGCCTCCTCGCACCCGACCCAGGTTACCAAAAGTATACTAATTGCTTTTCGTGCATTCCCTGCCCAGCTTCCGCCCCAGGTCCCTGTCCGTCAAGGGATCGCAGGCCCATTCCCGCCGGAGACACCCGCCATGCCGACACCCGATATCCATCTCTACACCGCCGCCACGATGAACGGATACAAGCCGGTTATCTTCCTTGAAGAGGCGGGCGTGCCCTATGACCTGACCTTCGTCGATTTCTCCAAGCGGGCGCAAAAGGCCCAGGAGTACATGCGCCTCAACCCGAACGGGCGCATCCCGACCATCGTTGATCGCGGCAATTGCGACTTCCCGGTTTTCGAGAGCGGCGCAATCCTGTGGTATCTGGCGGAGAAATACGGACAGTTCCTGCCGGATGCGGGCCGGGCCCGATCCGAGGTCCTGCAATGGCTGATGTTTCAGATGGGCGGGATCGGCCCGATGATGGGACAAGCCATGTATTTCCAGCGGATCGCCGCGCCGAACGGCCATGAGCAGCCGTTTTCCATTCAGCGCTACGTGAGTGAAACCCGCCGCCTGCTGGAGGTGCTGAACACCCGGCTTGAGGGGCGCGACTGGCTCGCCGGGGACGCGTACTCCATCGCGGATATGGCGACCTATCCCTGGGCGCGCGCCTATCCATGGGCGAAGGTCGATGTTGCGGATCTGCCGGCGCTGACTGCGTGGTTCGACCGGATCGATGCGCGCCCTGCGGTGCAGAAGGCCCTGACCATCCCCAAGGCCCAGCCGCAATTCTGGGATGCTGCGGCGGATGACGGGGCCTTCGCCGCCGAGAACGCCGCGCGCTTTGCCTCGGATGCCTCGAAGGACTGAGCCCGGGGGGCAGGCCGCCCCCCGGCCCGCCTACCAGCTGCCCGTATTAGGCATAGAGGCCCAGGGCTCGGCCTTCTCGAGGTTCGGACCCGCCTGCAGCAGCTCGATCGAGATCCCGTCCGGAGAGCGGACAAAGGCCATGTGACCATCCCGCGGGGGGCGGTTGATCACGACCCCCGCCGCCATCAAGCGCGCGCAGGTGGCGTAGATATCCGGCACGCGAAAGGCCAGATGGCCGAAATTGCGCCCGCCCTCATAGGGTTCGGGATCCCAGTTATAGGTCAGCTCGATCAGGGGCGACTTCTGGGCGCGTGCGCGGTCCAGATCCCCGGGCGCGGCAAGGAAGACGAGGGTAAAGCGCCCTTGCTCATTCTCGATGCGGTTGGTTTCCACCAACCCCAGCGTGTCACAGTAGAATGCGAGCGACGCGTCCAGATCGCTGACGCGCAGCATGGTATGCAGGTAGTCCATGGTATCTCCGTTCGGATGGCCCGGCGCGGGGCGCGCCGGGCAGGAATGCGCGCGGCGGTTCAGGCCGCCGCACGGGTTTCGGTGAGGGCGTCGAGCAAAAGCGTGGCCACCGCCGCGCTCGACATCGGGTTCTGCCCGGTGATCAAACGCCCGTCGCGGATCGCGGTTTCCGTGAAATCCGCCCCCGCCTCGAAATGCGCGCCCAGTTCGCGGAACCGCGTCTCGAGCAGGAAGGGCACCACGTCGGTCAGCCCGACCGCCTCTTCCTCGGCATTGGTGAAACTGTTCACCCGCAGCCCGGCCACAAGCGGTGTGCCATCGGCGCGGGTGGCATTCACCAGACCGGCGGGCCCGTGACAGACCGCAGCAACCACGCCGCCCGCCGCGTGGATCGCGCTGACGGCCTTGGCGAGGGCCGTGCTCTGCGGAAAATCGAACGCCGTGCCATGCCCGCCGGGCAGGAAGATCGCGTCATAGGCCGCCGGATCGATGTCGGAGATCGCTGCGGTGTTGGCCAGCGCTGCCATCGCCTCGGGCGCATCGAGAAAGCGCTGAACCGCAGCGGGCCGCTTGGAGGGTTCCGCGTCGAGGCTCGTGGGGTCATGGGCCGCCGCCCCGCCCTGGATCGAGGCCAGCGTGACCCGGTGGCCCGCATCCACCAGCGCCCAATAGGGCACGGCGAGCTCTTCGTAGTAAAAACCGGTGGGCCGGCCGGTCTCCCCCAGCGCGGTGTGAGATGTCAGGACGATCAGAATATCTGCCATGGGATCCTCTGTGTTGTGTGGTTCCGTTCCATCCCAAGATGGGGGTGGCTCGGGTCGTTGGGAAATCGGAACCACCGATAGCGCAAATCGGTTCCGCCAGAGCCCCAGCCGGATCGGCCGCGACCGGATCAAGCCCGGGCCAGGAAGGCTGCGCTGACCAGATCGCGAAACCAGATCTCGGCAGGGTCGCGATGGGTCGTCGCGCTCCAGGCCAGCGTGTTGGTCACCGGCGGCACGGCCACGGGACAGGGCTCCACCGCGAACGCCCCGTGGCGCGACAGGGCCTCGGCCACGAAATCCGGCACCGTCGTGATCAGATCCGTCCCCGGCAGGGCCCCAAGGATCAGAGCAAAGCTCGACAGCCCGAGCGCGATGCGCCGTGTCCGCCCCAGCGCGCGCAGTTGATCATCCACAAAGCCCGACAGGTCCCCCATGGGCGTCACGAGGGCCTGCGGACGGCTGCAGAAATCGGCCAGCCCCTCAAGCGGCGGCGCGGCGGCATTGCGCAGCACGACCCAAGGCGCATGACGCAGAACCCGCATCTTGGCGCTCGCCGCCGGGTCGTTGCGCAGATAGCCCGCGATGGTCGAGACCTCGCCGCTGGCCAGCATATCCGGCAGGGACCGGTAATCCCCGATCCGCACGGACAGATCACACTGCGGGGCTTCGGCTCTCAGGCGTGCGGTCATCTCGGGCAGCGCGCTCAGGGCCAGCGCATCGGTGCAGCCGAGGCGAAAGACCCGCGCATCCGAGGCCGGATCAAAGGGCCGCAAGGCGCCAAGTGCGGCGGCCAGCCCGTCGTAATGGGGGCGCAGGGCCTGCACCAGCTCCTCGGCCCGGGCCGTGGGCACGAGGTCGCGCCCCTGCCGCACGAGCAACTCGTCTTCGAACAGATCCCGCAGCCGCGCCAGCGTCCCCGAAACGGTCGATTGGGCAAGGTGCAGCCGCCGGGCCGCCTTGGTGGTGGACCGTTCCTCGATCAGCGCGATGAGGGCCGAGATCATCTTGAGATCCAGTTGATCGAGCCCCGGAGGGGTGCCAGCCATGGGTCAGGTCCTGCAAACTGGCCCAGCTATGGCACGACCGGTCCGCGCGAGGCAATGACACCCGGTTCGGGCGCTCAACCCCCTGCACGCCCCGCCCGCGCCGAGAGGCACACACCCGCGCAGATGACGCAAATGGCGAGCCCCGTGGGCAGGTCCAGCGGCTCGCCCAGCACCGGGACCGCCATGAGCGCGGCCAGCGCCGGAGTGACCGAGCCCAGCACGGCACAGCGGCCCGAGCCCAGCTGTGCGATGGCAAAGGCATAGGTTAGGAGCGCGAGCACGCTGACACAGAGCCCTTGCACGAGGATGAAGGGCATCGCCTCCTCCAGGGTGAAGCTGCCCCAGTTCGACCGTGCCAGCCCCGTGGCCATCAACACGCCCATTCCCAGTGTCGAAGGCAGCGCGATGACCAGCGCGCAGCCCAGCGGGTCGAGCCCCGAGCGTTTGACCGCCAGTGTGAACGCCCCCCAACACAGAGAGGCCAGCAGCAATGTCACCGCCCCGCCCAGCGCCGTCGCCCCCGCGATCGGCCCGACGATCAGCGCCACCCCCACAAGGATCAGACCCAGTGCCCCGGCCCCGAGGGGCGTCGGCCGCGTGCCGTCCCGCAGCCAGATCAACAAGGCCACGCTCCCCGGTACGGTCCCCGCGATCAGGGCGCTGACATGGGCGGCCGAGGTCACCGCCCCGCCGCGCACCGCCAGCCAGAAAAACGGCAGCCCGGCCCCGATGGCGATCACGGCGCAATTGCCGAGCCCCGCGCGCCGGATCATCGGCAGACGGGCGGGCAGAAACGGCAAGAAGACCAGCGTCGGCACAACCGCCCGGATCAGGGCGATATCGGCAAAGGCCAGCGCGGACGCCTCGCTCACCCGCGCACTGAGGGCGAAGGCCGCCCAGACAAGCACCGTCGCGGCCATGGCCAGATATCCCATCCCGCGTGCAGAGGGCGGTGATTGGCGAACCGAACCGGGTGCGGACAGAGTGACGGAGGCAGTTGTGGACATGGGGGGCACTTTCTGAAATCCCGCCATCATGGCAGCCTCACACTCGCTTGAGATTGCCAATTCTGCCTTTCTGATGTCTGATCTTGGCAGATTCTGCTCTCGAGGGCCATATGGACGCCAAGGACTACCAGATCATCAAGGAGTTGCAGCGCGACGGGCGGCTCACAAATCAGGAGCTGTCCGAACGGGTCAACCTCTCGCCGTCGCCCTGCTTGCGCCGGGTCCGAAACCTCGAAAAGGCCGGCATCCTCAAGGGCTATTCCGCCGTGGTGGATGAACGGGCCTTCGGGCTGGGCATGACCGCCTTCGTGCGCATCACGCTGGAGCGGCATTCCGGGGCGTCCGCCTCGGCCTTCGAGGAAGGGGTGCAGCGGATCGACGAGGTGCTCGACTGCTATGTGATGGCCGGTGGCACGGATTATCTCTTGCGGGTCCTTGTCCCGGACCTGCAGAGCTACGAGCGGTTCATCCGCAACCGGCTGCACAAGATCGAAGGCATCGCCTCGATCGATACGGGCTTTGCCTATGGCGTTGTGAAACAGGCGCAGGTCTTCCCGGACATCCAGCGCTAGAGCCCGCGAAAATCGCTAGGAACCGCCCCGCCCCCCCGTTTAGGCTACCCCGGGCTGGCACGGCAGTGCCGCGCGGAGGAGGGAGCAGCCCTGAAAGACCGCTACGACAACCGGCTCAGCACGGGCTCCGCGGCGGCGCGGGATCACTATATCACCGGGCTCGACCGTCTGCTGGCGGGGCAGGTCCGGTTTGTCGACGCATTCGAGCAGGCGGTCGCAGCGGATCCCGGTTTCGCCCTCGGCCATGCGGCCCTGGCGCGCGGGGCGCAAACCGTCGGGGACGGCGCCCGCGCCCGGGATGCCATTGCCACCGCGCGCGGGCTCACCGGTGGCATCAACCCCCGCGAACAGAGCCATATCCACGCGCTCGACCTGCTGATGGCTGGCAGGACCGCCGAGGCCTATGCCGCGATCCGCGCCCATGTGGACCTCTACCCGCGCGACGCGCTGATCGCGCAGACCTGCTCGTCGGTTTTCGGGTTGATCGGGTTTTCCGGCCAGCCCGGACGCGAGGCCGAGATTCTGGCCTATACGGCGGGCCTCCTGCCCCATTACCGCGAAGACTGGTGGTGCCTGAGCCAATATGCCTTTGCCCTTTGCGAGACCGGGGCGCTCGACCGGGCGGCGCGGTATATCGACCGGTCACTGGCCCTGAACCCACAGAACGCCCACGGCGCCCATGTGCGCAGCCATGTCTACTACGAGGCCGGGGATCCGAAGCTCGGGGTTGCCTATCTTGGCGAGTGGCTCGCCGGCTACCACCGGGAGGGGTACCTGCACGGGCATTTGTCCTGGCACGCGGCACTCTGGGCGCTGGAACAGGGAGATGTCGCGACCATGTGGGACAGGATCGATGCGGATATCCGTCCGGGGGCGAGCGCGGGGCTGCCGATCAATGTGCTCACCGACACCGCCTCGATCCTCCACCGTGCGGAAATGGCAGGCGTGCCTGTCCCGCAGGCGCGCTGGGACGAGATCAGCGCCTATGCGGCGCAGTTCTTTCCGAAGGCCGGGCTGGGTTTTGTCGACATCCATGCCGCCCTCGCCCATGCCATGGCCGGCGATGGCGATGCGATGGCCCGGCTGATGGAGACGCCCAATGATCTGACCGGTGATCTGGTCACCCCGATCGCCGAGGGCTATCTGGCCCTTTCGCGCGGCGACTGGGCGGAGGCGGTGCAATGCCTGAGCTCGGCCATGGCCGATCATGCGCGGCTCGGTGGCAGCCGCGCCCAGCGCGACCTGCTGGAGATCTCGCTCCTCGGGGCCCTGCTCCGGCTCGGCAAGGAGAGCGAGGCCCGACGCCTGCTGGCCCTGCGGCGTCCGGCATTGGCGCGATCGCGGGTCGTCCATGGGCTGGAGGCCCATATCTGAGATCCATCTCCCCCAGCCGTTGCACGGGGGGACAGCCGTCCCCGGCCTACAGCGTTCTGTGTGCGCACCCGCACAGGGGGGTGCGATTGACAGCACCCTACCCCATGGGAAACCATCCACCTCTCGCGCGCCTTGTCGCCGTAGGCCCCGTATGGACAGAGCCCCCACGCCCTGCCCCGGGCCCACCCCGACAGGCCCAGTCCAGACCCGGACACGGAGCAAAGCGGCGGCCTCGATGCCCCGCAACCACCCGTGCCCACAGCCTCGGAGACACCGCCATGAACCGTCGTGCCCTACTCAAACTCGCCGCCGCCGCCCCCATTGCCCCGCTTGCCATCCAGTTCGTGCCCATGGCGCAGGCCGCAGGCCATGGAGATGTCACCCAGGTGATCGGGGTACAGCATTTCCGGGTCGGCACATGGGTGGTCACCGCGCTGCTGGACGGCTCCCTGCCCATTGGGCCGGAAAACTTCTCGAACCTCACCCCGGAGGAGGCCGAGGCGCTGACGCGGGCCGCCTTCCTCGAGGGGCCTGCGGTGGATACGGGCGTGAACGCCTATGTTCTGCGCAACGGGACCGAGACCATCCTCGTGGATGCGGGGGGTGCCGGGGCGTTTCCGGGGCTCGGGGCCCTGCCCGCCGCCCTCGAAGCCGCCGAGATCGCGGCATCGGATGTGACCCGCGTGGTGCTCACCCATCTGCATCCGGATCATATCGGGGGTCTGCTGGGCGAGGCCGGGCCGGTTTTCACCAATGCCAGCGTGCATGTGCACGCAGCCGATATCGCCTTCTGGAACGATGCGGAGATCAAGGCGCAGGTGCCGGAGGGCTTCCACCCGTTCTTTGACCTGGCCGTTGCCGTGACCAAAGCCTATGGCGACAAGATCATGCCCTTTGAGGGCGATACGGACCTGTTGCCCGGTCTGGCGGCCCGCGCTCTGCCCGGGCACACGCCGGGTCACTCCGGGTTCCTTGTCTCGTCAGAGGGTGAAGAGTTGCTGATCTGGGGCGATATCATCCATGTGGGCGCCTTCCAGTTCCCCAAACCCGAAGCCGCGATCGGCTTCGACGTGGACCCGGACACCGCGGTAAGCACGCGCATGGCCCTTCTGGCCGACGTCGCCGAGAGCCGCCTGACCGTGGCCGGCATGCATCTGCCCTTCCCCGGGATCGGCCATGTCGTCACCGAGGGCAGCGGCTATCGCTTCGTGCCGCAGGGCTGGACCTTCTCCCTCTGATCTCATCCACCGGCGGGCCCTGGGCGGGCCCGCCCAATATCCCCTGGGCTTTGACCGGACGGATCCATGCGGCCAAATTGGCGGTTGTACGCGCCAAGGGGGCATCCCCCGGATCATCGGCACGCCGCCGCTGCTCCCTTTAGATTGGCCGGAACCACCCCGGGATCGAGTTTTTGCGTGACCCGCAGGGCCATGCCATGCACCATGGCGCGAGATCCAAGGGAGCTTTCGACATGCCAGCACGTTTGGCCCTTGTCTGTGTCACGCTGCTCACAGCAAGCCAATGGACCGCGCCCGCCACCGCGGCGGAGACTGTCGTCCTGACCACGACGGAATGGCCGCCCTATTCCGGTGCGACGATTGCGGGCCAAGGCGCGATGTCCGTCATCCTGAAGGAGGCGTTTTCGCGCGTGGGCATCACCCTTGAGGTGCAGGTCCTGCCCTGGCGACGCGCGATCGAACAGGCACGCAAGGGGACGGACGCGATCGGCTATTTCCCCGGGTATCACTGCGATCACCTGCCCGGGTTCGCAGCCTCCGAGCCCCTCGGCATCGGCCCGCTGGGGTTCGCCGAGAACCTCGAAAACCCGATCACATGGTCCTCGGTCGGCGAGTTGGGGGAACAGGGGCTGCGGATCGGGACCGTGCGGGGTTACGCCAATACCGAGGAATTCGATCAAAAAGTCGGGCAGGGCTGGATCCGGGCCGTGCCTGCCCAGACGGATACGGCCAATCTGGCCGCCCTCGCGCGCGGGCGCGTGGACGCGGCGGTCGTGGATTCTCGCGTGCTGCGCTACCTGCTGCAAACCGACCCGGACCTGATGCCCTATCGCGACACGATCCGGTTCGATGAACGCCCCCTCGACATCAAGACGCTGCATGCCTGTTTTCTCGCCGGGGCAGATGGCGATGCCACCCGGCGCCAACTCGATGCCGGGCTGGCCGAGATCTCGGCGGATGCGCTGCTGGATGATTACCTGAAGGCCATGGAGTGAAACTCAGCACATGACGGATACCAATCCGACCGATCCGGCTGCGCGCGCCACGCCCGGAGCCCATCTGGACGGGGCGCCAAAGCCCGAGCGGGGCCGGTTCACCTCGATCCGGGCCAAGCTGCTGGCTTTTGTGATCCCATTGGTCCTGATCTCGACCTTCGCGGTGTTCAGCATCTTCGAATACATGGCCCGGCAGGCGGCGAGCGAGCAGCTCAGCCTCAAGCTTGACCGCACTGTAGAGATCCAGGGCGCCGTGCTCGCGGAATCGATCTGGAACGTCGCCGATGAACAGATCGGGCTGATCCTCGATGCACTGATCACCGACAGCGATGTGGTCGGGGCCATTGTCTTTGACGAAGACGGGCGCGAGATCGCCGCCATCGGAGAGGTGGAGGGCCTTGAGGACCGCCCCTTCTTTGCCGGGTCCGACATCATGTATGGCGGCTTCGGGGATGAGCAGAAGATCGGGCATTTGGCCATCGCCCTGACCGATGCCAATCTGGCCACACAGGCCCAGGGGCGGCTGATCCTCGCGCTCGTGCTGGCGAGCATCCTGCTCACGGCGATTGTCTCGGGCATCCTTCTGGCCAACCGGCGCATCATCGGCCAGCCGATTGCCCTGCTGATCGAGTCCATCGAGCATCAGGGGACGAAGGGCGCCAAGACCAGGGTGGCATGGGAAAGCCAGGACGAGATCGGCTCGGTGGTGCGCGCCTTCAACAACATGCAGTCGCGGCAGGAAGCCTATGAGCGTGAACTGCAGGCCTCCCATGATCAGCTTGAGCGCCGGGTCGCGGCCCGCACCGCCGAGCTGGCCCAGGCCGAGGAACTGGCCAATGCCGCGCGCAAACAGCTCCATGATGCGATCGAGAGCATTTCCGAGGGGTTTGCGATTTATGACGCGGAAAACACCCTGAAACTCGCCAATCGGCGCTACCGGGAGGTGATGCATAATCACGACCCCGAAGGACTGGCGCCCGGCACCCCTCTGGACGCGGTGCTGTCCCGGGCCTTTGACAGCGGCGTGTTCATGCATCACGGCGTCTCGGAGGACGATTGGGTCGCTGCGCAAATGGCGCGGATCTCGAAAGTGGGCGAGCCCTACCTGCTGGAGATGACCGAGGACCGCTGGCAACGGGTCAGCAACCGCCGCACCGAGGAAGGCGGGATCGTCAGCGTCTCGTCCGATATCTCCGAGCTCAAGCAGATCCAGGACGAGTTGCAGCGCGCCAAGGAACAGGCCGAGGCGGCCAATGATGCCAAGGGCGCGTTCCTTGCCACCATGAGCCACGAAATCCGCACGCCGCTCAACGGGATTGTCGGGATGAGCAACCTGCTCGACGGGACGGCTCTCACGGTCGAGCAGCGCGAGTTCAGCGCCACGATCAAGAGCGCGGCGGACACCCTTCTGACGATCATCAACGACATTCTCGACTTCTCCAAGGTCGAGGCCGGGGCGCTGGAGCTGGAAAAGATCCCCATGCATCTGGGCGAGGTGGTCGAGGATTCCGCGGAACTGGTGGCCTCGAAGGCAAACGAGAAGAACCTCGAGATGGCCTGCCGGATCGAGCTCGACGTGCCGCGCGGCATTCTCGGGGACCCGACCCGGCTCAAGCAGATCCTGATGAACCTGCTGAACAACGCCGTGAAATTCACCGAACAGGGCGAGGTGGTCCTCAAGGTCTCCAGCGTCCTGCCCGCCGAGGCCCTGACCGAGGGCGACAGCACGCTGTTGAAGTTTCAGGTCTCGGATACGGGGATCGGCATTCCCCCGGAACGGATGGACCGGCTCTTCAAATCCTTCAGCCAGGTCGATGCCTCGACAACACGGCAATATGGCGGCACCGGGCTCGGGCTTGTAATCACCAAGCGGTTGGTGGAGCTTATGGGCGGGCAGATCTCGGTCGAGAGCGAAGAGGGCAAGGGCACGACCTTTTCCTTCACCCTGCCCTGCGTCACCGCCACCCTGCCCAACCGGAAATCCCGCGATCGGCAGCTTGACCGGATCCGGGGCGCGCGGGTCCTTGTGGTCGATGACAACCGCACGAACCGGCTGATCCTGAACGAGAAGCTGTCAAGCTGGGAGATCGAGTGTCAGGCGACCGGCGATCCGCGCGAGGCGCTGAGCTGGATCGAGGGCGGTGCGCGCTTCGACGTCTGCATCTTCGACTACAAGATGCCGTATCTGAACGGGCTGGAGCTGTCGCGGCGCGCCATGACCGTCTGGGGAGCCGAAAAACCGCCGCTGATCCTGTTCACCTCGATCTCGAGCTTCGAGCCCGCCTTCAAGGAGGCCGTGGACGAGATCGGTTTCAGCAGCGTGCTCAGCAAGCCTGCCAAATCCAACCAGTTGCGGCAGGCCCTCGCGCAGGCCCTGACGCCCGAGGCAGAGGCGGAACCGAGCGTCGAGGTTTTCGACGCAAGGGCGCCGACCGCCACCGTGAACCCGCTGTCGATCCTGCTGGTGGATGACAACGCGATCAACCGCAAGGTCGCGACCAAGACCCTGAAGCGTCTGGGCTACGAGTCGGACGTGGCCTGCGACGGGCACGAGGCGGTCGAGATGGCCACGGCAGGGTCCTATGATCTGGTCTTCATGGATATCGAGATGCCCGGTATGGACGGGATCACCGCCACCGGGAAGCTGCGCGCGCTGATCCCCGACCATGAAATGCCCTATATTGTGGCACTCACCGCGAATGCCATGGCCTCGGAGCGGGATCGCTACCTGCAATCGGGCATGGACGGGTATCTGAGCAAACCGATTGACCTGGACGCATTGAAAAAATGCTTGACCGAGGCGCATCAGCGCCGCGATCACTGAGGCTGTACGAGAAGTCCGAGGAACCTGCGTGACGATTGAGATAGACACAGCCGCCCTGAGAAACCTCATGGACCTCGTCGGAGGGGATCAGGACGACCTTCAGGAATTCGTCGACGACTTTTCCGAGATTGCGCCGGAGCTCGTGCAACAGATGCAGGACGGGGCGTCGACCGATGACTGGGACAAGGTGCGTATCGCGGCCCACACGCTCAAATCCAATGCGCGGGATCTGGGGGCGGCGGATCTGTCAACGCTGTGCTCGACGCTGGAACAAGCCTGCCGGGCCGGCGAGCATGGCGCCGCACCTGATCTGATCGCCGAGATCACTGCATCGCAAACGGCGTCCTGCGCGGCACTGGCCCAGTGTGATCTGGGTGCCCTGTAAGACATCGCATGGATCAGATCGCCGACACATCACAGCGCCCGACCGAGGCCGCCACACCGGTGCCCGCGCCCCGGCAAGGCCCGGCGCCGAGCATCCTGATCATCGATGACAGCCTCATCAACCGCAAGAAGATCCGCGGGGCCCTGCGCCGGTTGGGCCATGAGGCTGATCTGGCCGAGGATGGCGAAAGCGGGCTCCAGGCGGTGCGGGCAAAGCCCTATGACGTGATCCTTCTGGATATCGTGATGCCCGGCATCGACGGCTTCGCCGTGCTCGAAGTGCTCAAGGCGGATCCGGCCCTGCGCGACATCCCGGTCATCGTGATTTCCTCGCTGGAGGATGAGCAGGAAAGCGTCGTGCACGCGATCGAGCTGGGCGCCGAGGACTTCCTGCCCAAGAATTTCGATCCGATCCTGCTGCGGGCCCGGCTGAACGCCTCGCTCACCAAGAAGACCTATCGCGACCAGGAACAGGAATACCTGCGCCGGGTCGAGCGCCTGACCCAGGCCGCTCTGGTGGTGGAGACCGGCCGCTTCAAGCCCGAAACCCTAGGCCTTGAGGAGTTGCGCAGCCACAAGGATGCCTTGGGCAAGCTTGCGGCCGTATTCTCGGGCATGGCCGGTGAGATCTATCGACGCGAACTGCGGCTGCGCAAGGCGATCCATGCGATCCAGGGGATCCTGCTGGTGATCTTTGTCGGCGTGGTCTGGGGCGCGACCCCGGCCCTGTCGCGCCTCGCGGCCAATGCCGGGGCCTCTCCACTGATCCTGGCCACCTGGGTCAATGCCTTTGCGGCGATCATGTATCTGTCGATCTCGGCAGCGCGCGGTCAGCTGGCCGCTTTGCGCTGGCGCCATATGGGCTTTCTCATCATCTGGACCGTGATCGCGGCCATCCTGCAGAGGGTGGTGATGCTCGTTCTGGCGGGCAATGTGGAGGCGACGCTCCTCGCTCTGGTCGCCGCCTTTCAGGTTTTCATCGTATTCGCCATCTCGTCGGTGATCCGGCTGGAAAAGGCCAATCTGCGACGTCTGACCGGGCTGATGCTCGGCATGATCGGGGTCTGCGTGGTGCTCTTTGACAAGCTCGACCTTTCTGGCGGGCCCGGGGCGGAATGGCTCTGGCTCGGTCTGTCGCTGGTTCTGCCCGCACTTTACGCAACCGAATGGGTCTTTGTCGCCGCCCGCAAACCCGCGGAGCTCGACCTCTTGCCCGCGATCGGCCTCGTGATGCTGATGTCGACCCTCGTGCTGGCCCCGAGCGCGTTTGTCTTCGAAGGCGGGTTGCTCTTTTCCAACGGGTTTGGCGAGACCGAGCGGATCTCGCTGCTACTTTGCGCGGTGGCGTCCCTCTCGATCATCAGCAGCTACAAGCTGATCGAGCTTGCCGGCCCCGTCTTTGCGAGCCAGAGCGCCTATGCCATGACCATCTGCGGCATTGGCTGGGGCATGCTTCTGCTGGGCGAAACCCTCTCGGCGGCGGCCTGGATCGCGGTGGCCTTCATCTTTGCAGGCTTCGTGCTGGTCTCGCCCAAACCCGACAACACCGAGATCGTGATCAAGCGCTCCTTCACGGACTAGGCTGACGCCACGCCTAGAAACCGTGCTTGGACATGATCGCCTTGAGGGTGCCATCCGCGGTCATCTCGGCGAGGCCTGCATTGAAATCCGCGAGGATCACTTCGCTGTTTTCCGCCGCCTTTGAAATCACGAGGTGCTGGATGTCGATGTGGACCGGCGGATCGATCCAGTCGAGCTCGCCCGCCAGATCCGACAGCTCGGTATTGATGATGTGCTGCGCCACGATCTTGTCCACCAAGACCAGATCGACCCGGCCCTTGGCCAGCTTGCGCAGGTTCTCGGCGTCGTCGCTGGAGGGGGATGTGCGCAGCTGCGCCTCTTCGAAGCCCGGAGGCGGTGCGTAACCGCGCACGACCCCAATCGTGTAATCGGTCAGATCCGCATAATTGCTCGAGGTGATATCCGTATCCACGCGCTTGAAGAACACGAGTTCACTGGGTGGCAGCGGTTCCGAGAACAGGAACCATTCCTCGCGCTCTTCGCGATACCAGACCGTGTAGAGCCCATCATGTTTGCCGGATTTCGCGCTGGCCAGAGCGCGTTTCCATGGCAGGAACTCGACCGTGGTGGCGTATCCCTGGCGATCCATCGCCTCGCGGATGATCTCGGAGACAAAGCCGTTATCCTCCAGATCCGCACCATAGAAAGGCGGCCATTCCGTAGCCGCAATCCGCAGTGCCTTCCCCTCGGCAAGCACCGGGCCGCAGGCCAGGGACATCAGGGCCACCATCCAAACTAACAGCCGTTTCATACCCGTCTCCCCTTGCGCAAAGTCCTGCCAGTAATGCTTTGATCAATCGTCGCGTCCCCACCGGGTATCACAGATCCCGGAACGCGCCAAAGACCTTGCGCGAAGTGGCTCTCGCCTCGGCTTTCTGCTGACAAGAACGTGATCAGATACGCCGCATCCTTGGGCGCTCTGAAAACCAGGGCCTACGATGGGCCGGACCGCCGTTCGGGCAGGGTTTCGGCATGCCCGGTGCAGCGCGGGCTTTTCATCCCCGGCGCGAAGCCCGAGACTGCGCCCATGACAGGGGATATCTCGACCGAAGAAGACCAGACCGACCTGCAAACACGCCGGGCACGGGGCGAATTCGTGCGTGGCGTGAGCGGGTTTCGCCGGGCCATCGGCGATCCGGAGACCCCGGCAGAGCCCGGGCGCTATCACCTCTTCGTGGCGCTCAACTGCCCCTGGTGCCACCGGGTGACCCTTGCCCGCAGCGTTCTGGGTCTGGAACAGGCGATCACGCTGGATATCGCCTTTCCCAATCGCACCGGCGAGGACGATCCGGAGGGTCCCAACCTGTGGGAGTTCGCGCCGGACCGCATCGCCAGCCTGACCGGCGCGCCGTTGCCCGAATGCACCGCCGAAACCGGGACCGGCGCGGGCCTGCGCCTCGCAAAAGAGGTCTATCGCCGCGAAGGGTCTGAGGAACAGTCGGTCCCGATCCTCTATGACAAGCGCGCGCAGCGCATCGTGAACAATGAAAGCGCCGAGATCATCCGGATGCTCGACGCCCATGCGGATGCTCTGGGCAGCACCGTGTGTGCGGATGCGCGCGTGGTGCTCTGGCCCCAAGATCCGGCCCGACAGGTCGAGATCCGGGAACTGAATGACCTGATCTACACCACGATCAATAACGGGGCCTACAAGGCGGGGTTTTCGTCGGACCAAGAGGTCTATGCCACGGCCTTTGCCGCCTATTTCGACAGCTTGGACCGGCTGGATCAGCTCCTGTCGGATGGCCGGGCTTTTCTGACAGGTGACGCGTTCACCGAGGCCGATCTTCGCCTGTTTCCAACGCTCTACCGCCATGACCCGGTTTACATGCTGCGCATGAAGCTGAACGGCGCGCGGATCCTCGACTACCCCCATCTGTGGCGCTGGCTTTGCCGGGTCTACGGATTGCCGGGCGTCGCGGAGGCCGGCTCGCTGCGCCATTGCCGGCAGGGGTATTTCGGCCGATCCTGGAACGGCGTGGTGCCCCTCGGCCCGCTCAAACCCATGCCCTACCCCGAGGCCTATGGCCATCCGGAACTCGCCGAGGGCTAGGGCAGGCTAGCCGCGCCAGACGGTCTCGCCCGCGATGAGCTTGAACCCCACATCGCGCTTGGGTTCGCTGGGTTGACCATTGATCTTGGCCAGCAGCATTTCCGCTGCGATCTGGCCGATTTTGAGATGCGGGATCGCCGTCGAGGTCAGGCGCCACGGCTGGATCGAGGCGCTCGGCAGATCCCCCCAGCCGGCGATCCCGATATCCTCGGGGATCCGCAGTCCAGCCTTCTGGCAGTATTGCAGCCCGCCAACGGCCATGTTGTCGTTCTGGTAGTAGATGACTTCGACCTGCGCGCCCGTGGCCAGCAGTTGCTCTGTCCCATAGAACCCGGTGTAGAACCCCGGCGTGTCGCGGAAGAGCAGCTGTTTTTCCAGCACACCACCGGCATCGCTCACGGCCTGACCGTAGCCACTGAGCCGGGAACTGGCCGCGTTACCCGTATCGTGGCTTGTCCCCACATAAGCAAATTTTTTGTACCCAAGACCAGACAGATAGCGGCCCATCTCATAGCCGCTGTCATAGTGGTTCAACCCCACGGACATATCGAGCGGGCTGGAATTCAGATCCCAGATTTCCACCACCGGCAGGTTCGACCCGCTGAGCATCTGGATCGCCCGCGAGGTATGGGACCGCCCGGTGATGATCAGCCCGGCGGGCTGCCACGACAAAACCGTCTCGATCCATTTTTCTTCTTGTTCTAGAGCATGTTCCGTCAATCCCAGCACGGTCTGATGCCCGAAGGATCCGAGCTTGCGATCGATCCCCTCGAGCACTTGTGCAAAGATCTCGTTCCCCAGTTCGGGGATGCTGACCCCGACGAAAGTGGACTTCTTGTCCCCGGCAAAAACAGTCGCGAGACGATTCGGGAGGTAGCCCAAAAGCTCCACTTCAGCCATGACTTTGGCGCGCGTTTTCTCCGAGAAGCCGCCCTCGTCACGCAACACGCGACTGGCCGTCATCTTGAAGACGCCTGCGCTATGCGCCACCTCTGCCAAGCTTATCTTATTGTTTTTGTTCATCTATAACCTGATTTATCTCGGTTACGTTACGGGTAACTCAATGCTCAGGTCGCATTTGAAAGTGCCCAGCTGCCTTGGGAGGGGCGGACGTATGCTGCATGACCTGCGAAACAACCTGTTCTTCAATGGCGTCAAAAAGCATTTCGGGGGCACCTATGCTCTGCGCGATGTGTCCCTGAATGTCGAACGCAGCGAGATCGTGGCCCTGCTGGGCGAGAATGGCGCGGGCAAATCCACTCTGATCAAGATCCTCGGCGGCATTCACAGGGCCGATGAGGACGGGGTGATGATCAACGGCCAGCCCTATGAGCATCGTCCCGGCAGCTTTGGCGAACGGTAATCGGTGGCCTTCATCCACCAGGATCTCGGCATGATCGAATGGATGAGTGTGGCCGAGAACATCGCGCTGGCGCTGGGTATTCCCGCAAGGGCGGGCTTATCAAATGGGACGAGGTCACCGCCTTTGCCCAGCGCGCGCTGGACAAGGTGGGCTGCGATTTCGACCCGACCACGCGGGTGCAGGACCTGTCGCGCACCGAGAAATCTCTGGTCGCCATCGCCCGGGCCCTCGCCGTGGAATGCGATTTTCTGGTGTTGGACGAGCCCACCGCGTCGCTTCCGGCCGATAAGGTGGAACGGCTTTTCGAAGCGCTCCGTCCGCTCAAGGATCAGGGCGTCGGGATGATCTATGTCTCGCACCGGCTCGACGAGATCTTTCGCATTGCCGACCGGGTCGCCGTGCTGCGCGACGGAGAGCTCGTGGGGCTGCGCGACATCGAACACACCACCCCCGAAGAGCTGGTCTACATGATCGTGGGGCGCAAGGCGCGGCAGGTCATGAAGCCCAAGCTGACCCGGGGCGACACGATCCTCAAGGTTTCGAACCTGCGGGTCGAGGCGGCCGGACCGGTGGATTTCACCCTCCACAAGCAAGAGATCGTGGGCCTCGTGGGGCTGCGCGGCGCCGGGCATGAGGGGGTCTCACGGGCGATCTTCGGCGCCGAGGCTTTCACTGGCCAGATCCTGCTGGATGGCGAGGTGCCGGACCTGACCTCGCCCCAAACCGCGCTCACCTCGGGCATCGGGCTTGTGGCCAAGGACCGCACCGAGGAATCCGTGGCCATGTCGCTCAGCATTCGCGAGAACACCTTTCTCAACCCTGCTGCCTTTGGCCGGGCGCTGTTTTCCTTCATGAGCCCCAAGACCGAGACCGCCATGGCCGAACAGATCGGGGCAGACGTGGCGCTCTCGCCCAATGACCAGAGCATGGCGATCGAGAGCCTGTCGGGCGGCAACCAGCAGAAAGTGGTGATCGGGCGCTGGCTTGAGACCAAGCGCAAGCTGCTGATCTGCGAGGACCCGACCGCAGGCGTCGATGTGGGGGCCAAGGCCGAGATCTATGCCCTGCTCAACCGCGCCGCCGAAGAGGGGGTCGGCATCGTCGTCGTCTCCACCGATTTCGAAGAGGTCGCGGCGATCTGCCACCGGGCCATCGTGTTCAGCCAGGGCGCCATCGTCAAAGAGCTCTCCGGAGCCGAGTTGACGACCGAGAACCTGATCCAGACCGCATCCGCGTCGAACGCTGTTGAGAGCTAAGGAAGAAGACTATGCAATCGCTTGAATCAAACGCTCTCGAGCCCACGAAAGCCGAGCTGAAGAACGCCTCGCTCAAGACGCGGGTGATCCGGTTCCTGCCGGTCTATGGTCTGGTGATCCTGACAGCGATCCTGATCGTGCTGTTCTCGATCCTCTTGCCGAACACCTTTCCGACGATGCTGAACCTGCGGGCGATCATCTCGGACAAGGCGATCATCGCGCTCTTGTCTCTGGGGGCGATGATCCCCATGGTGGCAGGCCGGATCGACCTGACCGTGGGCTATGGCATCGTGCTGTGGCATGTGCTCGCGATCTCGTTGCAGACGCTTTACGGCTTCCCCTGGCCCATCGCGGTCATGAGCGTGCTGGCCCTGGGCCTTCTGACAGGGTTCCTGAACGGGATGCTGGTGGAGATCGCCCGGATCGACAGCTTCATCGCCACGCTCGGGACGGGCACCGTGCTTTATGCGCTGGCCCTGTGGCACACCGGTGGCCGCCAGATGGTCGGCGCGCTGCCCGAACCGTTCTATGCGATCAACGGCACCTTCGTGTTCGGTCTGCCGATCACCGGCTTTTACGTGCTGGGCCTGACCATCGCCATGTGGCTGATCCTCGAATACACGCCCATCGGCCGCTACCTCTATGCCATCGGCGCCAACCAGCGTGCGGCCCAGCTCAACGGCATCAACACCCGCAAATTCGTCATCGGCGCCTTCATGTCCTCGGGCTTCATCACGGCCTTTGCCGGGGTGCTCTTGGCCTCGAAGCTGCGGATCGGTCAGGCCTCCGTGGGTCTCGAATTCCTGCTGCCGGCGCTGGTCGGAGCCTTTCTCGGCTCGACCACGATCAAGCCGGGTCGGGTCAATGTCTGGGGCACGGTGGTGGGGGTTGCGATCCTCGCCGTGGGGATCTCCGGCATCCAGCAATTCGGCGGCTCGTTCTGGGTTGAGCCGATGTTCAACGGTGTGACCTTGCTGATTGCCATCGGCATCGCGGGCTACGCACAGCGGCGCAAGGGCGCCAAGAAGTAAGCATAAGCATCAGGGAGGAAACCATGCTTAGAAGATCCTTCACCACTGTCTCCGCCGCGGCCTTGATGGCCGGACTTGGCTTCACCGCCCTCGCCGAGACCCCGTTCGACGGCCCGACCACGGGCCCCAAGGCCGCCGAAGGCAAGTCCATCGTCGTCGTGGCGGGCGATCTGAAAAATGGCGGGATCCTCGGGGTGACCAATGGCATCGAGGAGGCCGTGGCCACAATCGGCTGGGACCTGCGGGTGCTCGACGGGGCAGGCTCGATCCAGGGCCGGACCGCCGCCATCGGTCAGGCGCTGGCGCTGGTCTGGCGCTGCTGCTGGCCAAAGGGCTGGTGCTGGCACGGTTCCCGGACCTGCTGACCGAGATCGGGCGCGGCACCACGCCGTTCTTCATCCCGACCCCGGCTGTAATCGGGATCCTGACCATGGTCGCCGGCTACTACATCCTGCAGCGCACCTATTTGGGCCGCTACACGGTGGCCATCGGATCGAGCCCGGAATCGGCGGAACTGACCGGCATCGGTGTGAACCGTCACAAGGTCTATGCCTATGTGCTCTGCGGGGCCTGTGCCGCGCTGGCCGGTCTGATGCTGACGGGCAAACAGAACGCGATCCAGGCAACGATGGCCCCGTTCTTCAACCTGCACGTGATTGCGGCGGTTGTCGTGGGCGGCACGTCCCTCTTCGGAGGCCGCGCGTCGATCATCGGGTCGTTCTCGGGCGTTCTGCTTCTGGCGATGATGCTGAACGCGCTGGTGACCCTGCGGATCGAGTTCTTCTGGCAGCCGGTCGCCTCGGGCTTCGTGATCATCAGCTCCGTCGCGCTCTACGCCTGGATCCAGAAAAAGGACCGCGATGGCGCGGGCGGATGGCTCGCCGACCTGAAAACGGCCGAGGGCATGAAGATGGTCAGATTTGCAGCCGCGATCATCGGACTTCTGATTGCCCTTCTCGCAATCGGCGGACTGACAGCTGGCGACGTCGTCGCAAGCGGTTGACCCAAGTTTTCGGCGGCCATGAGACCCATGGCCGCCGGGAAACCCCAACAAACCAATACGTAACGGGAGGAACGAACGTATGAAACTTCTGACAACAACAGCAATGGTCGCCGCCACGGCACTGGGCACAGCGGCTTTCGCAGACGGTCACAGCACCCTGCCCCTGAAAGAACTGCCCGACATCGCCGAGCGCGATCACTGGGTGCCCGCCGAGGTGAACGCAGATGGCACGCTTGAGGCCATGCAGGCCGTCGTGGGGGCGGAGGCCGTGAAGTTCACCGGCAGTCTCGACAAGCCGATCCAGATCGCGCTGATCTATCCGTCCTCGGACACGTCCGATTTCTGGGCGCGCAACTACCTGGCGATGACCAAGCGTCTGGACCAGCTGGGTGTCCCTTACGAGACGACCGAGTTCGCCTCGCGCCAGATCGAGCACTCGCTGCAAACCACCTATGCCAACCAGGTCGTGCAGGACAAAGATCTCTATGACTACGTGATCTTTGGCCCGTCCGAGCTGGCGGTTCAGGCCGACAATATCTCGAAGCTTGCGGCGGAAACCGACGACCTGACGACCTATGTCTGGGCGTTCCACACGCCGCTGAAGGACATGACGGCGCAACCTGCAGCCTGGTTCGACTTTTCGTCGGCGGCGGGTGCGCTGACCATGTGCGACTACATGCTGGGGCGGTTGGGCAACGATGTTACCATGGCGATGAACCGCGGCATTCCCGGGATCACCGACAACCAGCGTTCGGGTGACTTCAAGGCCTGCGTCGAAGAGAAGGGCAACTGGACCACGGTCTATGAGCACTATGGCGAGTACCAGCGCGAAGGCGGCTTTGCCGGCACCTCGCTGATCCTGCAATCCTACCCCGAGGCCAAGATCATCCACAACGCGAACACCGCGATGGCGATGGGCTCGGTCGAGGCGCAGGTCTCTGTCGGCAAGGAGAAAGAGATCTTCTCGACCGGTTGGGGCGGCACGGGTCTCGAGCTTGACGCGATCCGTCGGGGCGAGCTGGATGCCACGCCCAAGCGCATGGTCGATGATGTGGGTGCGGCCACGGCCGAGGCGATCAAGGCCGATCTGGAGGACCGCGCGGGCGAGCTGCCCTTCGTCTTCCTGGGCCGGATCACGGTCGCCCATGACCAGATGAGCGCCGAGGAGATCGACGCGCTCGAGAAGGAAGCCTTCCGCTTCTCCGGCGTCGGCGCGCTGCAACGCTGAGCCACGCGTCGGGCGGGGCACGCGCCTCGCCCGACACACCCCCAGACCACCCGCCGCAGAACCCGGCAGCCACAAGAAGGGACATCCCCATGGCGCAATCCATGATGCTAATTGAGAAATGCAGCCATTGCGTGAGCTGGTACGACATCGAGACCGGCGCCCTGCAAGGTCGGTTGGGTCTGCCGGATTACCCCCATGAATTCGTCGTCGATGACGAGTTCCGTTACGCCTATATCGGCCATTACGGCGTGCAGAATTCCGGGATTGACGGCACTGATGGCCGCTCGGTGATCGTGGTCGACATCCGCAAGCAGGAGGTCGCCCATATCTACGATCTGGGCGAACATGCCCGCCCCCATGGCATCGGCCTCGACGGTCAGGGGCGGCTTTATGTGCTGTCGGAATGGACCGGGTATCTGCTGGTCAAGGAGAACCCCCGCGCCTTTGACCAGGGTTGGGACCACATCACCCCGACGGGTGGCAGCAAGTGCCACCTCTTTGCCCTGACCGAGGATGGCCAGACCGCCTATTCCATGAACCTGACCTCCGGCGACGTGACGGTCTTCAACCCCTATGACGCGGCGGTCGCTCCGGTCTCGATCAAGACCGGTGAGAAACCCGAGGGCCGCTGCCTGCGCGAGGCCGAGGGCATCCTCTATACCTCGCAGCGGATCTCCAACACGGTGGCGGTGATCGACACCGGCAGTCTCGAGATCCTGCGCAGCTTTCCGACCCCCGATGATCCCTGCCGGATCTATTATGACGGCAAGCGGAACCGGCTCGTGACCATGAACCACCATGGCGGGTCCTTCTCGGTCTTTGACGAGGCCACGGGCGAAATGCTTCACGAGCAGAAGACCCCCGCGAACCCGCTGGCGCTGTGCATCGATGACGAGGCGGCCTTCGCCTATATCGCCATCGATTGCGAGCAGGTGCAGCGGTTCAATCTCGACACATTCGAGGTCGTGCAGACCTTCGACACCGGCAAGGAGCCTGACGTGATGGTCATCCTGCCGGACGGATTTTCAAAACACTGGGAGGGGCGGGCATGAGCAAGCCACGCATCGCCATCGTGCCGGGGGATCCCTCGGGCATCGGACCGGAACTGATCGCCAAACTGCTGCAGAGCGACGAGGTCCGTGCGGCCGCCGATATCCTGCTGGTGGGGGACAGCCATCTCTGGCAGCAGGGCGCGGCCCAGGCCCAGACCGAGCTGGAGCTTGCCACGATCTCCGAAGAGGCGATCACGCAACAGCACGGGCTCTCCCATCTGGAGATGGACACGATCACGCCCGAGCAGGTGCAGGTGGCCGAGGTCACCGTGCTCGGCGGCACGACCTCCTTGCGCTGCCTCGACAAGGCGATGGATCTCGCGATGGCCGGGCTCGTGGACGGGATCCTCTTTGGCCCGTTCAACAAGGCGGCCATGACGGCGGCGGGGCTGAATGCCGAGGATGAGCACCGCTATATGGCGCGCTATCTCGGGCATGAGGGCTACCATTCCGAGCTCAATGTCCTCGACGAGCTGATGACCACGCGGGTGACCAGCCATATCGGGCTGAAGGATGTGGCGGCGAACATCACCGAGGCGGGCGTGCTGCGTGCCGTCAACCTTGCCAATGACACCCTGCGCAAGGCGGGCAAGGCCCGGCCCCGGATCGCCGTTGCGGCGCTTAATCCCCATGCGGGCGATAACGGCAAGTTTGGCCGCGAAGAGATCGAGATCCTCGAGCCCGCCGTCGCCTCGGCCCAGAAACGCCAGATGGATGTGACCGGCCCCTGGCCCTCGGACACGGTGTTTCTCAAGGCCCAGCGCGGCGAGGTCGATGCGGTCGTGACCATGTATCACGACCAGGGTCAGATCGCGATCAAGCTCATGGGGTTCGAGCGCGGCGTGACCGTGGCGGGCGGGTTGCCAATACCGGTAGCGACCCCGGCCCATGGCACCGCTTTCGACATCGCCGGACAGAACAAGGCCAATGTAGGCGCGACCCGGCAAGCCTTTGATTTGCTGGTGCGCATGGCCAAGACACACCGCGCCGAACGCGACGCGGCCTGAAGGAGACACTCAGATGACCAAGATCAAATCCGTCCGCACGCGGGTGTGGAACTGGACCGGCCCCACGGTCCCGCCCACGGGGAATTTCTGCACCAACGCCTCGGATGCGCTCTGGGACAAGGGCGATGCCATGTCCTCTTTCCGGTTCCACCAGTGGCTGACCTGCGAGATCGAGACCGAGGACGGTACCGTGGGCATCGGCAATGCCGCCCTCGCCCCGACCGTGGTCAAGACCGCGATTGATGACTGGTTCGGTCCCATGGTGATCGGCGAGGACCCGTTCGACTACGCCTATCTGTGGGAAAAGATGTACCGCCGGTCCCATGCTTGGGGCCGCAAGGGGATCGGGATGACCGCGATCTCGGCGGTGGATCTGGCGATCTGGGACCTGATGGGCAAGCTCGCGGGCAAGCCGGTGTTCAAGCTGCTCGGCGGACGCACCAAGGAGAAGATCCCGGTCTATTACTCCAAGCTCTATGCCGGTCCGATCGAGGCGATGCAGGCCGAGGCCGAAGAGGCGAAGACGCACGGCTACCACTCCTACAAGATGCGCTTTGGCTATGGTCCCAAGGATGGGCCCAAGGGAATGCAAGAGAACCTCGACCGCGTGCGCGCGGTGCGCGAGGTGATCGGCGATGACGCGGACCTGATGCTCGAATGCTATCAGGGCTGGAATGAGGACTACACCAAGCGGATGCTGCCTAAACTGGCGGAATTCCAGCCCCGCTGGCTCGAGGAGCCGGTGATCGCCGATGATGTCGAGGGCTATCGCCAGCTCAACGCTATGAACATCATCCCGATCTCGGGCGGCGAGCACGAGTTCTCGGTGATCGGCTGCAAGGACCTGATCGCGACCAACGCGGTGAGCATCCTGCAATATGACACCAACCGCGTCGGCGGCATCACGGCGGCCCAGAAGATCAACGCGATCGCCGAGGCCTTTCAGGTGCCGGTCATCCCCCATGCCGGGCAGATGCACAACTACCACCTGACCATGGCCAACGCGAATTGCATGATCTCGGAATACTTCCCCGTCTTCGATGTCGAGGTCGGCAACGAGCTCTTCTACTACATCTTCGAGGGCGACCCGGATGCGGTCGACGGCTTCATCGATCTCGATGACGACCTGCCTGGTCTCGGGATCACCATCACCGACAAGCACCTGCACAATTTCGAGATCACGGAGTAACGCATGACCCAATATACAGGGATATGGCCCGTCGCCCCGACCCCGTTCCAGGAGGACGGATCGCTCGATTTGGAGGGGATGAAACGGGTGCTCGACTGCCTGATCGATCAGGGCGCGGACGGGATCTGCGTGCTTGCGAACTTCTCCGAGCAGTTTCTGCTGGCCGATGAAGAGCGCGAGATCCTGACCCGGCTCTGCGTCGAACATATCGCAGGCCGCGTGCCCGTCATCGTCACGATCAGCCATTACGCCACCCGCATCGCGGTAGGGCGCGCGAAGCTCTGCAAATCGCTGGGCGTGGATATCGTGATGATGATGCCGCCCTATCACGGCGCGCTGATGAAGGGGAATGCCAGCCAGACCTTCGAGCAATTCGCCGCCGTGGGCGAGGTGGGCGTGCCGATCATGGTGCAGGACGCACCGCTCTCGGGGGTGGATCTGCCGGTGCCGCTGCTGGTGCGCATGGCGCAAGAGATCGAGGCGGTGAAGCTTTTCAAGATCGAATGCCCGCGCGCGGCCAACAAGCTGCGCGACCTGATCGCGGCGGGTGGAGAGGCCATCGAGGCGCCCTTTGACGGCGAGGAGGCGATCACGCTTCTTGCCGATCTCGACGCCGGGGCCACGGGGTCGATGACCTCCGGCATGATCTTGGATCAGATCAAACCGGTCATCACCCATTACCATGCGGGCCGCATCGACGAAGCCACCGCCGCCTATGGTCGGGTGGCCATGGCGATCAACCACGAGAACCGCCAATGCGGCTGGCTGTCCTGCAAGGCGGCCATGGTCGAGGGCGGCGTGATCGCCTCCGAGGCCTGTCGCCATCCCATCGAACCGCTCCATCCGGCCATTCGCGCCCGGATGATCGACCTTTTGAAACCACTGGACCCGTTGGTCCTGCGCTGGGGAAAGTAGCATGCTCTACGGTAAGAACCTGATTGATGGGGCCTGGGTAGGCTCCGAGACGACCTTGGCTTCGGCCGATCTGGATGGGCAGGTCTTTGCCCAGGCCAATCCCGAGCAGATCGATGTGGCCTGCCGGGCGGCGCGGCGCGATTTCCGCGCCTATTCCGCCCTGCCCCGGGCAACGCGCGCCGCGTTCCTGCGCGCCTGCGCCGAGCAGATCGATGCGCTCGGCGACGAGATTACCCGCACGGCCATGGCCGAAACCGGCCTGCCCGAGGCGCGCCTTGTGGGCGAGCGGGGCCGGACCACGGGGCAGCTCCGGATGTTCGCCGACTTGCTGGAGTCGACAGAGTATCTCGACATCCGCAAGGACGCGGCTCTGCCGGATCGTGCGCCCCTGCCCCGTCCGGACCTGCGCCTGATCCAAAAGGCCATCGGCCCGGTCGCGGTGTTTGGCGCCTCGAACTTCCCGCTGGCCTTCTCGACCGCCGGGGGGGACACGGCCTCGGCCCTGGCGGCGGGGTGTCCGGTGATCGTGAAGGGCCACGGCGCCCATGCGGGCACAGCCGAGCTGGTGGGTCAGGCGATCGCCAAGGCCATGGAAGCCTGCCAGATGCCCTAGGCCACGTTCCAGATGATCCAGGGGGCGAGCAACGAGACCGGCGCGGCGCTGGTCACCCATCCCGAGATCGCGGCAGTGGGCTTCACCGGGTCGCTGGCCGGGGGCCGCGCGCTCTTTGACCTGTGCCAGGCGCGCCCGGTGCCGATCCCGTTCTACGGCGAGCTGGGTTCAATCAACCCGATGTTCTGCCTGCCTGAAGCCATGGCCGCGCGCGGGGCCGAGATCGGCAGCGGCTGGGCGGGTTCGCTCGCCATGGGCGCGGGCCAGTTCTGCACCAACCCCGGCATCGCCGTGATGGTGAAGGGCCCCGAGGCCGACGCCTTCGAGGAGGCCGCCGTCACGGCCCTGCGGGGCACGGCCGAGCAGGTCATGCTCACCGATGGCATCAAGGCCTCTTACGAGAGAGGGGTGAAGACCCTGTCGGATCTCGCAACAGAACTGGCCTCCTGTGGTGCGCCCAAGGGAAGCCGCGCCGCGTTTCCGGCGATGTTCAAGGTCTCAGCCAAGGAATGGATGGCCACCCGCGCGCTGCAGCATGAGGTGTTTGGCGCGGCGGGGATCCTCGTTCTGTGCGAGGACACCCCCGAGATGGAGGCCCTGGCCGAAGCGCTAGAAGGCCAGCTCACCGCAACCCTGCAGATGGATGCAGGGGATACGGCGCTGGGGCAGACCCTCTTGCCGATCCTCGAAGAGAAAGCCGGGCGCATCCTCGCCAATGGTTTTCCCACGGGCGTCGAGGTGGCGCCTGCCATGATGCATGGCGGCCCCTACCCGGCCAGCACCGATGTGCGCGGCACCTCGGTGGGCACACTGGCCATCACGCGATGGCTGCGTCCGGTGAGTTATCAGAACATCCCCGATACACTGCTGCCCGCGGATCTGCGCGACTGAGCCGAGCACACGCGCGGCGGGACCCTGAAGCGGGTGCCGCCGCGCCTGACCACATCATCCATGGAAAGGACGCACCATGACTTTCGGCGTCATCGAGGGCACGGGGTTTGGGGTGATCGAGCCCGAATTCTCCGCCTGTTTCATCGGCCTTGCCCGGGTCGAACGGCTCTGGACCGGGGCGCGCTGGTCCGAGGGGCCGGCATGGTTTCCCGCCGGGCGTTACCTGCTGTGGTCCGACATCCCCAACAACCGGCTGATGCGCTGGGACGAAACGGACGGGTCCGTCTCGGTCTTTCGCCAGCCCTCGAACAACACCAATGGCAACACGGTCGATCCGCAGGGGCGGCTGGTCTGCTGCGAGCATCTGACCCGGCGCGTGACCCGGACCGAGCCTGACGGGAGCGTCACCGTTCTCGCCGACCGCGTGGAGGGCAAGCGGCTGAACTCGCCCAATGACGTCGCGGTGACCTCGGACGGCGCGATCTGGTTCACGGACCCGTCCTACGGGATCATGATGGATTACGAGGGCGACCGCGCCGAGAGCGAGATCGGCGCCTGCCATGTCTATCGGATCGACCCGGGCACCGGTGCGGTGGTGGCGATGGCCACGGATTTCGTGAAACCCAACGGGCTGGCCTTTTCCGCCGATGAAAAGACGCTCTTCATCGCCGATACCGGCGGCACCCATGATCCGGACGGCCCGGCCCATATCCGGCGCTTCGACGTGGCCGAGGGGGGCACGCGCCTCTCGGGTGGAGAGGTCTTTGCCACCTGCACGAAAGGTTTTTTCGACGGGTTCCGGCTCGACCGGGATGGCCGGATCTGGAGCTCGGCCGCCGATGGCCTGCACTGTCTTGCCCCCGATGTCCGGCTGATCGGCAAGATCCACCTGCCCGAGATCGTGGGCAATGTCACCTTTGGCGGGGCCAAGAAGAACCGCCTGTCTGCAGCTGCGACCAGCTCGCTTTACTCAGTGTTCCTGAACGTCAACGGCCTCTGAGCCGGGCCGCGATGTCGGACAGACGGGAGGGGCCCTTGGCCCCTCCCCGCGGTTTTATCCCAGATCCATGCCGAGATCGGTCAGCGCCTGTACCAGCGGGCTGGCCTCGTCAAGGATCCCGCTCCAGGACGGCGCGCTGAGGCTCTGGGCCGTGAGGTCTTCGGCCTGCACCCCGTCGAGCACCACGAAATCCCCGCCATTGCCCAGCACCTCGAAGACAAGGCTGTCCTCCTGCTCGGTCACGGCGATCTGGTCACCGGAGAACGAGCCGAAATCGAACGTGTCCTCGGCCGGATTGAACCCGGCGATCGTGGTGGTCGAGCCATAGCTCCAGCCCAGGGTATAGGCCTCGGCCGTGCCATCGGAGAAGACCACGGTGTCGCCCTCGCCCGGGGTCCCGCCAGTGTCCCCACCGTCCCCTCCGTCGCCGCCGGTGTCACCGCCATCACCACCGTCGCCGCCATCGCCCTCATAGATCGACCCGGTAAGATCGCCCGTCCGGGTCTGGAACCCGTCCGTGCTCGCCCCGGCGGGGGCCTCGGGTGTCAGCAGCATGGTCCGGTCCACCAAGGTGACGTCGTTCTGGTCGAAGCCGAACGGATCCTCGAGGTTATCCTCCATCACCTGGTCGAAATGGAACTCGACCATTCCGGGGATCAGTTCGGCCTTGGTCACCCCGGTGAAGGTGAAGCTCTGGCCACTGGGCAGCGACGAGATCACCAGCCCTTCGGCGCTGTCCTCGACACTCAGCCGCTCGCGGGTGCCAAAATAGAGGAAGCTGATCTTCATGGAGGTCGGGTCGAACCCGTCGATCACCTCGCTCGCCCCGTATTCGTGGCTGCGGATATAGACCGTGTCATCGGCGCGGGGGCCGACCCCTTGCTCCCACGAGACAACGCCGCCGAGATCCTGGCGCAGATGCTCGTTCCCGACCACGCCGAAACTGTCGATGGTGACATCCTGATAGGTGACGCCCTGCACGATCTGCGCGGCCTCGGACCAGGGGCTGTCGATCACGATCTCACCGGCTTCGGATTTGGTGATGATCATGCCATGCACCGAGGTGCCGCCGAAATCCAGCTCGTCCCGCGTGATGTCGAAGCCAACGATGTCATCGGCATTGCTGTCGGCCTTGTACTTCACGCCGTCCGCCTCGGTCGCACCGGTGGTTTCGGGCGGGTTGGAGCCGTCATTGTCATAGCTGAGCGTATAGCCCTCGCCATCCTCGGGGGTCGTATTGACCGCGCCGAGGGCCGCGGCGATCTCGTTCTGGACCCCCTGATTGGCGGCGGTGATATTGGCCAGCGTCAGATCGTCGAGGCCAAAGCCGGTGAACACGATCTGCTTGGTCTGACCGTTCTGGGTCAGCTCGATCCGGACCGTCTGGCCCAGCGCATCGCCGGATTCCTCGAAAATGTTGAAGGCATCGGCGGTGACATCGGCCTCGATCTCGATCATGTCGCCCATGCCGGGCATAAAGCCGTCGATCACCTGCGCGGGCGTGTCGAGATTGATATAGACATGCTGATGCATATGGCCATTGCCATGCCCGTCATCACCGCCATCCCCGTGACCATCGCCCCCATCGCCGCCGTCACCATGCCCATCGCCATCACCGCCATCACCATGGCCGTCCCCGTCGCCCATGCCGGAGCCATCCCCGATCAGGCCCAGAACCTCCGCCGCGGCGGTGTCATCCAGAATGGTGAAGTTGGCCGCCGAGAGATCCCCAAGCGAGACATTCTCCAGCGTGGTGGACTGGTTGTTGGAGGGCACGAAGAAGGTCACGCCAAACGCGGTGCCCTCATCGGCGGTGTATTCCACCACCTCCAGCGCATCCGCCCCGATCCAGTCGATGAAGATCGTGTCCGTGGCCGGGTCGAAATCCGAGATCACGGTATCGCTGCCATAGGACCACGTGATCACGACATCCGCGGTCTCCTTGGTGACATTGGCATCGCCATTGCCCGAGGGCCCGGTCCCGCCAGTGTCGCCGCCATCGCCCGAGCCATCACCCGAACCATCACCTGTGCCGTCGCCGGGTCCGTCACCGCCGGGCGTGCCGAGCCCCTCATCGCCCGTCTTGCGGTCTTCGAAAAAGGCAATCGCCTCGTCCACACTCGGGCTGTCATAGCCGCCATATTCCTCGATATAGCGCAGGATCGACGTGCCATTCTCATCCGTGGACGCCCCGCCGCCGAGCAGCAGGTTGACCGTGCCGAAGGCACCGCGCAGATGCGAGGCCGCCATCAGGCCGGTCACCGTGATCTCGACCGAGACGGTCGAGCCATCCACGTCCTGATAGGTGAAGGTCTCGCCGATGAAGTCATCGAGGCTGTAACCCTGATAGCCAAGCTGCTGCTCGATGATCTGCAGGTTGAACCCGAACGCCTCCTGGATCGCGACCTCCTGCGCCTCGGCGGTCATGAAGTCGTCGAGCGAGGTGACCCCGGCCTTGCCGGTCCAGTCGCCATCCCAACGGTTGATCGTATCGCCGCCCAGGTAATAGACGTCATCATCGTAATATCCGAGGTCGATCAGCAACGCCTCGCCGAACTGGTATCCGACAAATCCCAGCGAGTTGGTGGAGCGATAGGACATCGCATCCCATTCCGCGTCGGTCAGGTCGCCCCAGCTGCTATAGCCCGGATAGAACTCGGTGACCGGCCCACCGGCCCACTGGTCGAGCTGGGCGTCGATGATGATGCCGTTGTCGTACCGATCCCGATCCCAGCCGGATTCAAACGCCCGCAGCGCATCGCGAAATTCTTCATAAGTCCCTTTGGACATTGTTTTCCTCTCAGCAACAATTGATGGCCAGCCCGGTGATTGCGGGCTCTGGAGGTCACATGGCAGGGCGGGGCGCGTTTCGCTTGGGCCGACGCGCCAAAGACTTGCTCGGACCCGCCGCCTGGCTGGCTAGGCGGATTTCTGCCGTGGCGCGCGGGCCGAGATCGGCGGGCGCCCGGTCCAGCGCCGATAGGCGTTGGAGAAGCTGCTGGGGTCGGAAAAGCCCAGAAGGTAACTGATCTCGGTCAGCGAGACACTGGGGTCTTCCAGCAGGGCCGCTGCCATGGCCTCCCGCGTCTCGTCGATCACCAGTCGAAAGGTCGTCCCCTCCTCGGCGAGCTTGCGCGACAGGGTCCTCTCCGACAGGCCCAGCGCCTCGGCGGCGTCCTGCAAACGGGGCAACCCCGCATGGAAGCGGCGCATCAGGTATTGAAAGACCCGCTCCCGGGTACTGGTCGGATCCGGACGCCGCTGCGACAGGATCAGCCGGCCATACTCCGTCAGATGGAGCAGCAGATGCGCATCGCTCGACCGGATCGGAAGATCGAGCGCCGAGGATTTCAGGACGATCGCCGTATAGCCCGTGGCATCCTCCACCGGACAGCCCAGCGCCCCCGAGATTGCCCGAGCACGATGCCCGATCGGGGCGGCCACATGGACACGCTGGGGCTGCACCGGCGCTTGGGTGGCCGCGGACCAGCTGTTGAGGATGCTGCCCAGAACGAACTCGCGGTAATGGACCGCGCGCTGCACCCTCGGGGCCGGATGCCCCATGCGGAACTCGGTGGTGGCCCCTTCGCTGCGGATCTCGACCCGGCTGCGCGGGCGCGTCAGCCGCACGAATTCGGCGATATGGTCGAGCCCGGCGCGCAAGGTGGGGGACGCAAACAGGATATAGGACAGGATGGAGCCGGTATTGGCCCGAGCCGCCAGCCCGAGCTTCAGAGCAAAGAGCGGATCATCGCTTTGCCGGGCCAGCGCCTCGACCACGGCGATTTCCTGCATCAGGGGGACCATCTCGCCGGGGGTGTCCAGAACCTGTGTCTCGAGCCCCGCTGTTTCCAGCGCATCCGCGAGCGCGCCGGGACCCAGATGAGGCACCTCTTTCAGGCTGCTGAGCCAGTAATTGGGAACAGATTCCTGACCGTCATCTGCAACTGGGGCTGCACGCTTCATCGGTCTCTTTTCCGTCTGCGCTCACTCCGGGGGCGGCGGCGGCAATCCCCGCATTTGAGCAAGTTTAAAGATGGCAGTTTCCGCGGACAAGACAATAGGGCGAGAGAGCAGGTCTTGTTGCAGGGATCCCCTGCGGTGTTCCGCGCCCCGGAACCCTGAATACCGGCACCTTTGACATCCCAATAGGTGCCGGAACAACGTTCGGGCAGATGCCAGCCCGCAAGGCCGCCGCGCGCATCCGAGGGCTGAGCGTACCCCACCGGGACCCGCCACACCCGCCTGTGCCCGTGCCGCCACGGCGCTGACCAGAGGATACAGGCCGCGTAGCGCTCTCATAGATGCCCGGTCGTCTGCATCGACAGGCTCCTAACGCAGAGCGTGTGACATCCGCGGCGGGAATTCGGGAAGAGGTATGATGGCACCCAGCCCTGCGCTCGGCTTGGTCCGGGCCAAAACGGGCTCTTTGCAGCGGCCAGCCCGCAAAGGCGGCATTGCCCGGGCCGCGCAGCCTTTTCCGCTCGGAGGATTGGCAATTGGAGAACCCTCATGAAATCCCTATCCTGTCCTCAAGCACGCATGTCTGCGCATCGCTAGACCGGGCCTATCTCGCGGCCCTTTTGTCGCCGCCTTGCCTGTTTGGAGACTGCAATGCTTGATGACCCCACTCTGCCCCAATTGCTGGATGCGCCCGTGCGCGCGTCCTTTGCCGAAAGCTGGCAACCCCATGCCCTGACCCGGAACGGCGCGGCAATGCTGCAGCCCGAGATCGGCCCCTTTGCCGCTGCGGCCAGCGATGCGCCCGAGGATCAGGCGGATCTGGCCGCGCTCATCGCCCGGCGCGCGGCCCCGGTCCTCGTGACGCAGGTCGCCGAGATCCCGATCCCTCCGGGTCGTGAGATGCTGAGCCTGGTCAAGGGGGTGCAGATGGTTGCCACCGACGACGCCAGCGCCGCAGAGATCGACAGTCTGACCCTTGGTCCTGCGGATGTGCCCGAGATGCTGGCGCTGGCACAGCTGACCCAACCGGGGCCGTTCGAGCTGCGCACCTATCGCATGGGCGCCTTTATCGGTCTGCGCGAGAACGGTGCCCTGATCGCCATGGCCGGGCAACGCATGGGCTTTGCCGGGCTGCGCGAGATCAGCGGGGTCTGCGTGCATCCCGAGCACCGGGGCCAGGGCCTCGCCACGGCCCTTATCCGCGCCATGATCGGCCAGATCCGCGCCGATGGGGACCGGCCTTTCCTCCATACCTACGCGGATAATGCGGTGGCCATTCAGCTCTATGAACGTCTGGGCTTCGCGCAGCGCGCTGAGGTGAACGTGGCGAAGATCGCCTGAACGCGCCGCGTCACATCATCATGCAATCACCCGCCGGGGGCAGCGCCTCTGCCCCCTCGGGCAGGGTGGGCGTGTAATCGAAACTCGCGATCCGCGTCCCCACGTCGAAGGCTACGAAAAGCTGGTTTGACCCGGGGCGGATCGCGATCCCCTCCGGATCAATCCCGTAGGGCAGAAGCGACGCGGTCGAGAGCAACTGCCCCTCGCTGTCGAATTCATACAAGCTGTTGGTGCCCTCGCGGTCATCCACAATCAACAGGTGCCCGGTCCGCGGATCCCGCGCAATGCCCTGCGCTTCGCTCAGGGGCGGGTTCAGGGTCATGGTGTCGATCCGGCGCAGCACCTCGCCCTCGGGCGTCATCCAGGTGAGGAATTCCGGATCATCCTCGACCATCACCAGATTGCCCGCCCCGTCCACGGCCAGCCCCTCGGTATCGGCCCAGCCGAGGCTGCTGCGGAAGGGCGCGCCGAGGGGCTCGCCATTCTTGGTTAGGCGCTGGAACATCCCCGCGCCATCGGCCACGAGCAGGGCATCGCCCTCGATGGTGATCGCCTTGATCGTGAAGAGATCCGAGGAGAACCGCCGCAGTTCCAGCCCGTCCAGGGTCACGAGGATTACCTCGGGCCCTTCATTCGCGATCCAGAGCCCGCAAAAGGTCGGGTCATAGTCGAGGCTGGAGGGATGGTTGATCTCGAACGTGCCCGTATGCCTGAGATCGAGCGCCGTGGCCGCCTTGGGCAGCGTTCCGGGCAGGATGAGGGTCAGTATTGCGAATACGCGCAGCATGGCAGGGCCTCCTGACAGGGGTCCTGCTAAGGATGGGGCAGTTGCGCGCAACATCAACCGTGCCCGGCCCGGGAGAGGTGTCGACCCACCCCGCCCGGAGGCCGGTCCGTGACCGGGCAGGCCCTTTCAGGCAGCGGATCGCAACGCGCGCAGTGCCGCGCAGCGCGCCGGGACCCCGGACAGGACTGCGGCGATCGCCGGGTTCACCTGATCTGCATGGGTCAGGGGCGCCATATGGCCAAGCCCCGGCATCACGCTGCAGCGCGCCTGGGGATACTGCGCCAGAATCCGGTCGCTGACATCCACCGTGACCCGGGGCGAACGGCTGCCGCGCAGCACGGTCACCGGACCGCGATAACCCGGGCGAGGCACGTTCCAGACACCCGCGCAGATCTCTTCGAAATCCCGGGTGAGCGAACCGCTCAAGGCGATGAGCCCCGCCTGCCGCTGGGGCGAGAGGCGATCCCACATCCCCGGCGCACACCAGAAATCGAGAAACCGGGCCATCATCACCGGCGCAGGCTGCCCGCGCAGCCCGGTCCAGAGCGCACGCAGATCCGGTGCCATACAGGCCGGCCCCCGCGCATCCGTCACAGGCATGACCGGATCGTAGAGCGTGACGCTGCGCACCTGCCCGGGGTTGCGGTTGGCCAGCATCAGCGCCACGGCGCCCCCGAAGGAATGCGCCACCACGTCCACGGGGCCCGGGACCTGCGAGAGCGCGGCCTCCAGATAGGAGAGCCGGTCGAGGTCGGGCGGGGTCCCGCCGTAGCCGGGCAGATCCGGCGCGATCACCGCAGATGCGGACCCGAGACAGGCCGCGAGGCTCTGCCACTGACGCCCGGTACTGGCGGAGCCGTGGATCGCGAAGATCGGAGCAGTGGATTGCAAAGGGGGCGCGCCCGCATGGCGAGCGGTGGAAGATGGGGCTTTCATGGTCATGACTTCCTGACTGGGACGCGGCATGCGCGTGGGTTGCGAGGGGCCGGGGCTCTGCCCGGCGCTGTCATCTCGTAATCCCGAGCAGCACCGCGACGCTTGAGGACTGGATGGGGATTGCATGGGGTCTGCGCGCCAGCGCCGCTCCGCCACATGCCACGCCGCACCCCGCCACCGGGCAGATGCCAGTCCGGTCCAGGGGCAATCCTCACGCAATCCCCATGCAGGCCTCAAGCGGGCGCACCGGCCCGGTGCCATAAAGCCCCCACCAAACGGTCCCGACTGCACGGCGCGGCAGATATCGGCGCCGTCTTTTCAGAATTGGAGACCCCATGATCCCGATCCTTCGGGCCCTCGGCCTGAGACGTCTCGCGGCCAAGCCGCGCAAACCGCCCGACCGGCGGCCCAATCGCCGCCGCAGACCCTTTGCCCACCCGACCCTCGATACGGCGCTGTCCCGCGCCCTCAAACTCTAAGGACCTAAACCGATGAAACGTCTCTTTGTGTTCGCCTATGGCAGTCTTGCCTACATGCTCTTTCTCGGGGTGTTCAGCTATATGGCTGGCTTCCTGCTGGGGCTGTTCGTGCCCAAGGCGATCAATGACCCCGCGACCCTGCCGGTCGCGCATCCTGCCCTCGCGGTGGCGCTGAACCTCGCGGCAATCGCGCTCTTTGGTGTGTTGCACAGCCTTCTGGCCCGGGATTGGGTCAAAGCCTGGCTGATCCGGTTCCTGCCCGCCGCGGCGGAGCGGAGCACCTATGTGGTCCAATCCAGCCTGTGCCTTGCCCTCGCCATGTGGCTCTGGCAGCCGATGACCGGCACGATCTGGCAGGTCGAGGGGCCCGCCGCTCTTGCTGTCTATGCGCTTTTCGCACTCGGCGCGGGGATCGTGTTCTGGTCGACCTTCCTGATCGACCATTTCGAGCTCTTTGGCCTGCGCCAGATTTGGACCCATCTGCGCGGCGAGCCCATGCCCGTGCCGGAGTTCCGGACCCCGGCCCTCTATCGCATCGTGCGGCACCCGATGCAGCTGGGCGTGGTGATCCTGCTCTTTGCGACCCCGCATCTGACCTCTGGGCACCTGCTCTTTGCCGGATCGATGACGCTCTACGTCTTCGTTGGGCTCTATTTCGAGGAACGCGCCCTCGTCCGGACCTATGGCGCGCGCTACCAGGCCTATCAGGCTTCGGTGCCCATGCTGATCCCCGGCTTGCGTCCACGGGCAGGATCCAGCCTCGGCTGAGCCCGATCCCCCGACGGAACAGCGCGCCGGGCTTCAGGGCCCGGCGTCGTGCTGCGTCTCAGTCGAGGATCTTGATCGACCAGATCAGGGCGGTCCGGTAGCCCGAGTGTTCAAGCAATGCGATTTTGGAGCGCCACGCCGCCGGGCAGACCACAAAGACCGCCCCATCGCCCCGGGCCTGCCGCGCCGCTTCGGCGGTGCGCAGAAGCGCTGCCGCCTCATCCGACCCCGCCCCGAGGCAGAGCGGATCCTCCAGGGCCGCATGGTAGAAGTCATCGATGATGCCCATGCCCGCGATCCGGTGCCCGGCAGAGACATGCATCGCGGTGATCGGCTGCGAGATCGCATAGCCCTGCACGGCCCCTTCCCCGGCCACAAACATGTCCCGATCCGCAAGGCCGAGGCTTCGCGTCATCCATCCCCCGAAGCGGGCATCAGCCGCCTCATGGGTCTGCCAGACCCGGGGATGGAGATCCGCGATGATCCGGCGGTGCGTGGCGCTGAGCCCGACGATGGCGGGCACATCCCCCTCTGCCGCGGACCGGACCGGGGGCCGCACCGCCATCTCGGCCAGACCCACCTTCGCGAGATAGAGGGTCAGCGGATGGTACCCCTGCGCGCCGTGGCAGGACAGCCAATCTCCCTCCGCGACGCTCGCGGTCAACAGGATCCGCGCCCCGGCCGCCGCGAGATCCGCTTCGGCAGCCGCCAACAGGGTCGCGCGCGCCGCCTCAGGCGCGTTCGGGCGCAACGCGGCATCCTGCAGGATCAGCCCCGGCGACCCGAGCGCCCCCGCATAAATCGGCGGCACCGGCAGGAGGAAGGAGTGGACCGCGCCCAACAGCTCGCCCCCATCCTCGGCCAGCAGCCAGCGCTGGCGCAGCGGCGTGTCCTCGCCCGCAACCTGACGCTCCAGCGTGGCGCGGATCTCGGTCTCCGGGTCCGCAACAAGGGGCCAAAGGGCGGGGTCGCGCGCCGCCAACCCTCGGGCAGCGTGGCAGAGCAGGTCCGCAAGCGGGTTGAGATCTGCGCGTCCGGCTGGTCGGGTGGTGAGTGTCATCGCGTCGCCCTCCGCTGTGTCGCCCCGTGATCGCAAGCGACCAGGCATTTGACAAAGCAGTTCTTCTGAACGAGGCAATAGAAAACCTAAGACCTAGAGGCCCCGTGACCAAGTCGATCAACCTCAACGCCCTGCAGATCTTCGCCATGGCCGCGGAGCTCGGCAATTTCCAGCGGGCGGCAGACGCGCTGAACCTGTCCCACGGAGCGGTGTCCCAGCGGATCAAGGGGTTGGAGGAGGCGCTTGGCACGCGGCTCTTTGACCGGGCTGCGCGGGGCGTGCGGCTGACCGCAGCGGGGGCCGCATATCATGACGAGATCGCCGCGCCCCTGGCCCGGATCGAGGCCGCGACCCGCGCCATGCGCGAGGCGGACCGCCCGATCACCTTTCGGGTCGGGCCCTCCTTTGCGACCCGCTGGCTCATGCCGCGTCTGGCCCGGTTCCGCGCGGCCCATCCCGATCTCTCGATCACCACGGATGTGCAGGAAACCGCGCTGGCGCATCCGCTGGGCCCCAACGAGCTTGCGATCCTGCCCGGGGAACTTGTGCCAAAGACCCGGGATCTGGAGCTGCGCCCCTTGGTGGAGCTGTCCTTTCTGGCGGTCTGTCACCCGGATCTGCCCCGTCCGTCCGGGCCCCTCTCGCTCGCGCAGATCCTCGCGCTGCCGCTTCTGCAGGATGCCAAGCGCCGGTGGGAGCATCTGATCACCGCAGAGGGGTTTCCGGGCCCTGCAACCTTGCTGAACTTCGACCGCTCGGCTCTGGCGCTGGATGCGGCGCGCAACGGGCATGGGGTCGCCATGGCGCCCCGGCACCTCATCGAGGACGCCCTTGCGGCGGGGGATCTGGTCACGCTCTGGCAAGCGCCGGCCCCCACGGGCGAGGCTCTGTACCTTTGCTGGACGTCCGAGCATGGCCGCGCCCGCGGGCTGCGCCGCACCCTCAGCTGGGTGCTGGCCGAGTTCGGGCAACCCCCGCTTTAGACCTGCGCCCGGGCCTCTCGCCGCAAGGCATAGTAGTTCGCGCCAAAGATCATGAGCGCCCCCAGACCCAACCACGGATCGAGCGCCTCGCCATAGACCCAGAACCCGATCAGCGCGATCAGGGGCACGCGGGCAAAATCGATGGGCACAACCGTCGACGCCTCGAGCAGCCGCAAGGCCCGCGCCATGGTGTAATGCGCGCTCAGCCCGGTCAGCCCCGCCAGCAGGATCCAGGGCAGGTCCGGCAGGGACGGGCTCTGCCAGTCCATCAGGGCCAGTCCGAACCCCATGGGCAGCTGCATCACGATCATCCAGGTGACAATGACCAGCGGCGGGCAGCTCTCTGTCAGGCGCTTGACCAGCACGATCGACAGGCCATAGCCCATGGCCGCCGCGAGCACGACAAAAGCCGCCGGATCGATGATCTCGACCCCAGGGCGGAGGATCACCAGCACACCCGCGAAACTGCCCAGCACCGCGACCAGCCGCGCGCGATGTATCCGCTCGCCCAGCAACAGAAAGGCAAAGATCGCGACCCAGACCGGCATGGTGAATTCCAGCGCGAACACCTCGGCCAGAGGCAGCAGCACGACCCCAAGCGTCCAGCAATACTGGGCCGCAAAATGGATGAGATTCCGGATCAGATGTAGACCGATCCGCTCTGCCCGGCGGCAGGCCGGGAGGACTTTGCGCGCCAACAGGGCCAGGATCGCCAGCCCAACGAGCGACCGGAAGAACAGGATCTGGACCACCGAGAGACTGTCGGCAAGCTCCCGCGAGGCGATGGCCATGCCGATGAAGGACGCGAGGCACCCCGCCATCCAGAGCACGCCCTGCACCAGCGGGCTGAGACGAACCACGGAACGGGCACTGGGGGGCATGGGGGACATGGGGCAGACCTCGGGGATGATTGCCCCCGCTTTGCCAGACCGCCCAATATATTGAAAATTCAGCTTCTAGATACTTGGAATTGATTTTTCAAATGCCTCGCGCAGGCGCAGGGCCACCGGCGAGAGCTTCCGCGCCCCGTTCCAGGCAATGCCGACATCCATGGTTGGGATCGTCTCGACCAGATCAATCGTCTCGACCCGGCGCCCCTCCAGCGTCCAGGGGCGGTAGACCACGTCGCTCAGGATCGTCACCGCCTGACCGGAGGCGACAAGGCTGCGCACCGCCTCGATCGAGGCGGAGGTGAGCTTGATCTCCGGGTGCCCTGTCGCGTCGGTCCAATGGGCCAGCCCCTGCTTCTCGGCATCATCCGAGCGCAGGATCGCGTAAGGGTAGCGCGCGACATCCGCCAGCGTCACCCGTTTCAACCGCGTCAGAGGGTGATCGACGCTGACCCAGAGCCGCCGCTGGGACCGCCGAAAGGTCCGGCTTCTCAGCCCCAGATCCGGCGACAGGTTCGAGGTCAGGACCAGTGCCAGATCCACGCGATCCGCCAGCAGATCTTGCTCGAGCTGCGCGCGCAGATCCTCGGTCAAGGTCACGCAGACATGCGGATGCTCGCGCGAGAATTGCTCGATCACAGGCATGGCGAAGTAGCTCGACAGGGTCCAGCTCATGCCGAGCCTCACCGTGCCCGTCAGGGTTTCATCGCGGGCCGAGACGCTTTTCATCGCCGCCTCGAAAGACGCGGCGATGGTCTGGGCGTGGTGGCGGAACTGCTGTCCCGCCCGGGTCAGGCGCACGCCCGAGGGCAGACGTTCAAAGAGAGGCGTGCCAAGCAGCCCCTCCATATCTTTGATCGAAAGGGTCACCGCCGATTGCGACACGTTGAGCGCCCGCGCCGCCGCAGACACCTGCCCGGCTTCGGACACGGCCAGGAAGTAGCGGATCTGGCGATGGGTCAGCATATGAGTTTTTCCAATTCAGGACATAAGCAGCCTGTATTTTCAATGGGCTCCTCCGTCTGTCAAGCTCACCCCGGCCCCCGTGGGAGGATGTGATGACCGAAGGATCAGAGCCCAAGGACGACATGCCGGGCCATGCCCGGGACGAAGCCCGGGTCTTCGCCGCGCTGGAGGAGGATGCCCGCATGCGGGCCGCCGCGGATGCGCGGGACAGGCTGGTGCTTGCCTCTGCGCGGCCATCGCGCCTGACTCTGTGGCTGCGGGCCTGGTTGCGCGGCTCGCGCGGCCCCTGACATCCGGCGCAAGGTATTGGTAGCGCGCCCGAAACTCTGGCGATAACGTGAGGCCATGCGCCACCGCGCCATCCGCCCGAATGAGGAGCCGACTGGATGAAATCGATCACCGAACCCGCCCGACATGTGGATGTCATCTTTGAAACCGATGTCATCGTGGTCGGATCGGGGCCGGCCGGGCTCGCCGCCGCCCTAGCAGCGGCACGCTGCGGTGTGGATGTCGCTCTGGTCGAGCGGTTCGGCTGTTTCGGCGGCAATATCACCGCCGTCGGGGTCGAGGGATTTGCTTGGTACCGCCATGAGGCCACGATCGAGGCAGGCGGCATCGGCCGCGAGTTCGAAGACCGGGCCAAGGCCATGGGCGCCGCCGTGCCAGAGAGCCAATCCCTGAGCTATGAGCTCGACAGCGAGGGTTTCAAGCTGGTCGCCGACCGGCTGGTGGAAGAGGCCGGGATCCACCCGATGCTCCACCGCCAATTCGTCGCCCCGGTGATGGATGGCGACCGGGTGACCGGGATTATCACCGAGAGCAAAGCAGGACGCGAGGCGATCCTCGGCAAGGTCGTGATCGACGCCACGGGCGACGCCGATGTCGCCCACCGCGCGGGCGCACCAACCTACAAGACCCCGCGCGAAGACATGATGGCCGCCTCGGTGATGTTCCATCTGGCCGGCGTCGACAAATCCGCCTTCATGGCCGGGATCCGCGACGATCCCCAGACCTACAAGGACTGGGATGGCGGCGGTGAATGGGCGATCGAGACCTCGGGCAAGGAGGACGACATGTTCTCGCCCTTCATCAAGAAACCCTTCGACCGCGCCATCGAAGAGGGGCTGATCCCCGCCCATCTCAACACGATCGCGGGCACCTGGGGGGCGATGCATGACACGGGCGAGCTGACCTATATGAACCTCGTGCACATGGATGAGGTGGACGGAACCGACCCCGACAGCCTGACGAAAGGCGAGATCGAGGGGCGACGGCAAGCGATGCTCGCGATCGATGCCCTGCGCCGCTACATGCCGGGCTGCGCCGGGGCGCGTCTGCGGAATTTCGGGATGACCGTGGGGATCCGCGACACCCGCAAGATCGATGCCGCCTATAACATGACCGAAACGGACGTGCGCGAGCAGGGCCGGTTCGAGGACAGCATCGGGATCTATCCCGAGTTCATCGACGGCTATGGCATTCTGATCCTGCCCACGACGGGGCGGTACATGCAGCTGCCCTACCGCTCCCTCCTGCCGAAGAAGATCCAGGGGCTGCTGGTCGCCGGACGCTCCACCGGTGGAGATCGGATTGCCCACGCGGCCACGCGGAACATGTCCTGCTGCGCCGTGGTGGGACAGGCCGCGGGGGTCGCGGCGGCGCAGGTCGTCCGTTCCAACCGGGATTTCTCGGATGTGGATCTGACAGCCGTGCGCGGAGAGCTCGACCGGCAGGGGATGCGGGTTCACTAGCTACCAGCCGAAGCGGTCCCGGATCCGGTAGACCAGCACGGAGGGCGCAAGAAACCACGGGTTGCCCGCGTAGAAAGGCTGCGTCGGTACGGGCACCCGCCCGGTCCAGGGCAATTCTGTCTCGGCCCCCGCGAGCCGCCGCCCGATCCGGTGGCCGAGATAGCCCGCCATCCCCACCCCGGAGCCGCAATAGCCCATGGCGTAATGCAGCCCGTCCTCCGCGCCCGTATGGGCCAGCGTGTCAAAACTGAAGGCGACGGTCCCGCTCCAGGAATGGCTGATGCGGGAGCCTGCGAGTTCGGGGAAAAGCTTCACCAGCTCGCGCAGAAGGATCGGCCCCGTGCGGTCCGGGTCCGCCTCGCTGAGCGAGACACGGCCCCCGAACAGGATCCGCGTACGATCCGGCGAGGGGCGGTAGTAATAGACCAGCTTGCGCGTATCCGACAGGATCCGGTCCGTGGGAAAGAGCCGGTCCATCAAGCCCGGGTCGAGGGCCTCGGTCGCGATCACATAGGACCCGATGGGGATCACCCGCCTCTGATGCCAGGGCGAGAGGGGCCCGCCATAGCCATTCGTGGCCAGGACCACCTGCCCTGCCCGCAGCGCGCCCCGCGCCGTGCGCAGGCGAAACCCGGGGCGCAGACGCTCGAGCTCGGTCACCTGGCAATGCGGGATGATCTGCACCCCGGCCGCGCGGCACAGGCGCATCAGCCCCGCATGGTATTTGCCCGGATCGAGGCTGGCATGGCGCGGAAAGACCACGCCGCCATGATAGGCCTCGGTCCCCAGTTCCGCCGCCATCTCGGCCCGCGGCACCAGATAGGCGCCGGTCTCGAAGGCCGGGTTGGGGGCCGTGATCTCGCGGGCCAGCTGATCATAGCTCTTGGCCAGATGCGCGCCGTGGAACCGCCCGACCTCGCGAAAGGATGCGTCGATCCCCTCGGCAGCAATGAAATCGCGGGTGAAATCCAGCGAGGCTTGCCCGTCGCGGAGGATCCCCTCGGCGGTCTCGGCCCCGTATCGTTTGGCCAACGTCCCGTAGCCGGGCTTCACACTGGTCGAAACCTGACCGCCATTGCGCGTGCTGCACCCCCAGCCCGGAGCCTCGGCCTCCAGCACGACCGTGGACAGCCCGGCCCGCGCGGCCTGCAACGCCGCGTGCAGGCCCGTATAGCCCGAACCGATGACAGCCACATCCGCCTCCGCCGCCAGATCCGGCGCGGGCGTGGTGCTAAGTGGACTGGCCTCCCACCAATAGGGCGCGGACTTATACCCTTCGGCAAAGACCGACGCCGCAGCCATGGGCTTCAGTTTTTCTCGGGCCGCTGGACCGCAACCGAGATCAGCGCCAGAAGACCGGACCCCACCATCAGGAAGAACGACACCGCGTTCAGAACCGGGGTCGAGCCGACCTTGGCCATGCGGTCATACATGGTGATGGTCAGCGGGCTCTCGGAGCCGACGAGGAAGAGCGTGGTGTTGAAGTTCTCGAACGACACGAGAAAGGCCACGATCCCCGAGGCGATCATCGCGGGCCGCAGGAAGGGCAACGTGATCGTCCAGAGCACCCGCGCCCGACTGGCGCCGAGGTTGAACGCGGCCTCCTCGAGCGAGACATCGAACTTGCGCAGGCGCGCCACGATCACGAGTGACGAGATCGTCGTGATGAAGGAGAACTGCCCCAGCACCACGAGGAACAGCCCCGGCCGCAGGAATTCCAGTTCGATCCCCAGCACATCATCCGCCGAATTGGCCATGTTGCTCGCCATCACGAGGATCGAGATCCCGAGGATCACGCCGGGAATGACCAGCGGAACAATCATCAGGATGTAGAAGAAGTTCTTGTAGGGAAATTCCCGCCGCACGAAGAGGAACGCATTGGTCGTGCCCACCGCCACCGAGAGCGTGGCCACCATCAGCGCGATCACGAAAGAATAATAGAGCCCCCGCAACAGCCTGCGATCATGGAACATGCCCAGTTTCGGCTCGGTGTCGTTGAAGAACCAGTCCAGGGTGAAGCCCTGCCACGGCAGCGCCGGAAAGAGCGAGTCGTTGAACGCGAAGGTTCCCGCCGCGACCAGTGGGGCCGCAAGGAAGATGAAGAACGCCACCACATAAAGCCGGTAGCCAAAGAGAAGTGCGCGGTTGCTGTTTGCCATTGCCATATCCGCCCCCTCAGGTCTTTGCGACCGTGTTGGCCAGGGATTGCCCGCTCAACCGCAGGCCCAGCCAGACCACAAGCGATGTGAAGGCCAGCAGCAGGAAGCCAAAAGCCGCGCCGGATTCCCAGTTGAACCGGGTGATGAACTGGTCATAGATCTGCTCGGTGAACCAGCTGGAATTCTTGCCCCCTAGAAGGATCGGCGTCAGGTAACTGCCCGCCGTCAGCATGAAGACCACGATGCAGCCCGCCACGATGCCGGGCATGGCATAGGGGATGATGATCCGCCGGAGCACGGTCAACGTGCTACCCCCGAGGTTGTAGCCCGCCTCGATCATGTCATCGCCCATCCCATCGAGGGTCGAGACCAGCGGCACGATCATGAAGAGGATCACCGTATAGACGAGCCCCACGACCACCGTGACGTCGTTATAGAGAAACTCGATCCCTTCGCTGGTCATACCGCTCCAGATCAGGATGCTCGACACCACGCCCGTCTCGCGCAAGAGCAGGATCCAGCCAAAGGCCCGGATCAGGTCGCTGACCCAAAGCGGGATCAGACACATCAAAAACAGCGCCCCGCGCGACCGCCGCCCGGCGATCTTGGCGATGTAATAGGCGATCGGAAAGCCGATAACCAAGGCCAGCGCCGTGACCAGCAACGACATGGACCCGGTCCGCAGCAGCGTGTTCCAGTAGATCGGCTCGTTGATGAAATCGATGTAGTTGCCGAACCCGAACTCATAGACCCGGGGCGCCACCTTTTCGCGTAGCGAGAGGGCGATCATGCCCAGATGGGGCAGGATGATCAGCAACACGATCCAGAGCGCGAAAGGCGCGAAAAGCAGGATCAGCGAGAGGCGTTTGGCATCCGAACTCATGGCCCGCTCACACCGCAAAGCACATGGATTGCGCCTGCGCCCAGTTGAGCGCCACCGCATCGCCCGCGCGCAGGTCATTGCCCCCGCCGGTCACGACCACATCGGCCTCGATCAACTGCCCGGCAGGACTGCGGACCAGCACGCGGCTGTTCGCGCCGTTGAAGAGGACACTGTCCACGGTTCCGGAATAGGTGTTCTCAGCGCCCGCAGCCCCCTGATCTGCCGGGGTGGCAGCGATGAACTCGGGCCGCACGAAGACCTCGACCGCATCGCCCTCGGCCACCGCCCGGTCGCCATAGCTCGTGGCGACGACGCTCAGCCCGGCCTCGGTCTCGACCTTGATGCCCTCGGCGCTCACCTGCGTCGCGCGGCCTTTCCAACGGTTGGAATCGCCCACGAACCCGGCCACGAAGGCGGTGCGCGGCGCATGGTAGAGCTCTTCGGGGCGGCCGACCTGCTCGAACCGGCCGGCATTCATGACCGCCACATAGTCGGACATGACGAGGGCTTCGGACTGGTCATGGGTGATATAAACGAAGGTGGTGTCGAACTGGTGCTGAAGCAGCTTCAGCTCGATCTTCATCGCCTCACGCAGCTTCAGATCCAGCGCGCCCAGCGGTTCATCCAGCAACAGCACATCCGGGTTCAGCGCCATGCAGCGCGCGATGGCGATCCGCTGCTTTTGGCCACCCGACAGCTGATGGATCTCACGCCGGGCCAGATCCGGCAGGGCCACACGGTCGAGCACATCCGAGACCTTCTGCGCGATCTCCTCCTTCGAGGCCCCGGCGCAGCGCAGCCCGTAGGCGATGTTTTCATAGACATCCATCATCGGGAAGAGTGCCAGATGCTGGAAGACCATCTTCACGTTGCGCTTGTTCGGCGGCACCGAGAGGACGGATTTCCCCTTGATCGCGATGTCGCCGCGCGACGGGGTTTCGAACCCGGCAATCATCCGCATCAGCGTGGTCTTGCCACAGCCGGAGGGGCCAAGGATGGAAAAGAAGGTTCCGCTCGGGATCTGGAAAGAGACGTTATCCACGGCGCGAAAATCGCCGAAATCCTTGTGGAGACCCGTACATTCGAGGTCAAGGGTGTCCGCAGCTGTCATGTGGTCCCGAACTTGAAATCAAGAAATGTCAAAAGGAGAGAGGGGCGCCGCGCTGTCGCGACGCCCCAGTTGCGAATTCGCAAGATCAGCCGCCCGTGGCCGCCTTGATCTTCTCAAGCGCCTTGCCTTCCATGTCCTCCACGCCCGGGGGGATGTTGGCAAAGAACTTCAGGTTGGCGATGTCTTCCTCGGTGAAGGCCGCGTTCACAGCTTTCTTCTTGTCCTCGGGCAGCAGATCCGCACCGCCGGGCACAGCCGCAATCGCGCCGGTGCTGCCGGACATGATCGAGATGTTCTCGGGCTGCATGACGAAGTTGATCCACTTGTAGGCCGCGTCATCCGCCTTGCCCTTGGCCGGGATCACGAAGGTGTCGATCCAGGTCAGCGCGCCGGTCTCTGGCGGGATGAAAACGATGTTTTCGTTCTGGTTGAACAGCTTATATGCGGTCGAGTCCCAGGTCTCGGAGGCCACGATCTCGCCCGACAGCATCATCGCCGAGAGGTCGTCGCCGCCCTGCCAATAGGCTTTGATGTTCGCCTTGCATTCGATCAGCTTGTCCGCCACCCGGTCCAGCAGGTCCTGATAGGCGTCCAGATCGGAATACATCGCGAAGGGGTCCTCGCCCATGGCGAAGGCGGTCCCCAGCAGGATCGTGCGGCGCAGACGCATGGAGGTCTTGCCCGCATAGGCCGGGTTGCACAGATCGTCCCAGCCGGAGACATCCGGCGCGACGGACATATCCGCCATCAGACCGGAGGTGCCCCATTGATGCGGCACGGCGTAGACCTCGCCATCAATGGTGGTGTTGCCCTTCACCGCGTCCAGATGGACCGAGGACATCACGCTGGTATCGATCTTCGAGAGGTCGAGCGGCTTATAGATCTCGTATTCGAGCTGCGCGGCATAGATCCGGTCATGGCTCGGCTGTGCCAGATCGAAGCCCGCGCCGCCGGTGGCGCGCAGCTTGGCGATCATCTCTTCGTTGTTCGAGAAGGTCACCTCGACGGTGATGTCCGGATACTGCGCTTCGAATTTGTCAACAAGCGCTTCGGGGGCATAGGAGCCCCAGGTCAGCAGTCGCAGCGTCTCGGCGGAGACCGCCGTGGACGTCAATGCGGTAGAGGCCGCGAGGCCCATTACGAGTAGGTATGATTTCATGAATTGCGCTCCCTGAATAATTGACGGTGTCTTTTTGCAGACATCCGATACGCAACGGTAGGTCAGATCTGGATGGTTGTCGTCACCCGAGCCACACTCCCTGAGCGGGAGCCTAGCCGCCGCCCGGGCTTTCAACAAGCGCCCAATTTCCAAAGCTTAGCGTCTCGGTATGACAGGCGGTTGACATCCCCCCGACCGATCGCGGCTTTGGGCCGGGCCCATGCGCGCCACCAGCGGGGGTGCGGTTGCGGAGGCTGGCCAGGCCGCACGCGGCGGCTGGCCCGCCCGCGCGCCCCCTAGTCCAGCTGATATCCCGGGGTCGAGCGCGAGATCGCAAGTTCCTCGTCACTCATATCCTCGGCGATCTCTTCGAAGAGCGGGGTCGAGAGATAGCGCTCGCCGGTGTCGGGCAACATGCAGAGCAGGACCGAGCCCTCGGGCGCGGTCTTGGCGACCTGCTGCGCAATCGCGAAGGTGGAGCCGCCGGAGATCCCGGTCAGGATCCCCTCCTTCTGGGCGAGCTTGCGGGCCCAGGCGATGCCATCCGCCCCGGCAACCGGCAAAAGCGCGTCGTAATAATCGGCGTCCAGCGCCTCCTGCAGCACTTTGGGGATGAAATCGGGGGTCCAGCCCTGGATCGGGTGCGGCTCGAACGCATGGTGGCTGACCGCCGGTTGGCCCGCCGCGTTGCGCTCCTGGGCGGTGCCGCTGGCGACCAGTTGCGCATTGACCGGCTCGGTGAGGATGATCTTGGTCTCGGGGCGCGCCTTGCGCAGGACCCGGCCCAGCCCGGTCACCGTCCCGCCGGTCCCGTAGCCGGTGATGATGTAATCCAGCGGCGCGCCCTCGAAATCGCTGAGGATCTCTTGCGCCGTGGTGTTCTCGTGGATCGTGGCATTCGCCGCGGTTTCAAACTGGCTCGCAAGGAACCAGCCATTCGCCTCCGCCAGCTCCACCGCCTTGCGATACATGCCGAGCCCCTTCTCGGCCCGCGGTGTCAGCACGACCTGCGCCCCCAAAAGCCGCATCAGCCGCCGCCGCTCGACCGAGAAACTGTCGGCCATGGTGATGACCAGCGGATACCCCTTCTGGGCGCAGACCATCGCGAGGCCGATCCCGGTATTGCCCGAGGTCGCCTCGACCACCGTTTGCCCCGGCTTGAGGGTGCCATTGGCCTCGGCGGTCTCGATGATGCTCAGCGCAAGCCGGTCCTTGACCGAGGCGGCCGGGTTGAAGAACTCGGCCTTCACGTAAAGCGTGACGCCTTCGGGCGCGAGGTTGTTGATCCGAATGGTTGGCGTGTTGCCGACGGTTTCGAGGATCGAGTCGTAGCGTGTGCCCCGACCTGTGGTTGTGCGCGCGGTCATGGTGGGCCCTCCTGTCTGGACTGCCCATGGCGCATCACCGTCGCGCGCCAGGGCAGAGTACCGCCCACATCCGGGCGCACCTTCTTCCGGGGCCAGCTTAGGTCAAGAACTGACCAGATCGCAAACGAACCGGCGCCGGGGCTCTAACGCGCGGCCTCGGCATCCTTGGCAGTGCCATAGCTCGGCAGGTCCGCCGCGCTCTTGCCATGGGCCGCCATGAGCGTGTCGCGAACAAAGGCGATATGGGCGGTCTCTTCGATGATCTCGGCGAGGTACTGGGCCGCTGTCAGGGTCTTGCCCACACCGATGGTCCCGTGATTGGCCAGCACAGCCGCCCGCACCGACGCATTGCGAAAGACCGGGCTGATCTCGACCTCGGTCTGGGGCCCGCCATTTTCCGACAGGGGGATCAGCGGCATGCGCCCGATCTTCTCGATGGTCTGGACGGTCAGGCAGGGGATCTCGATCCCGGCGCTGGCATAGCCGGTCGCCCAGGGACTATGGCAATGGACGATGGCGTTGATATCGGGCCGGATCCGGTAGAGGTCGAGATGGAAATCCAGATCCTTGGACGGCTTGAAGGATGACGGCTCGATCGTGCCGTCCAGATGCACCACCTGCAGGTTGTCCCGCGAGCATTCGGCAAACCCGACCCCCGAGGGCTTGATCACGATGGCCTCGGCGGAGGACAGGCGCACCGAGAGGTTCCCGCCCGCATTGGTCTGCAGACCCAGATCAAAACAGCGCTGCGCCGACCAGATCAGCGCGTCTTTCTTGGCCTCGACATCGGAGGGGTCAATCATGTCAGGGTTCCTTTGTGATCTCTGCAAGCGCATCGGCGGCGGCATGGGCCACTTCTGCATCGTTGATATGTCCGGGCAGCCGGGTAACCGGGACATGGGTCTCCAGCCGGTTGGCAAAGAGGTGGCGCAGGGCGGGGCTTTCGACCGCGCCGCCGGGCCGGTCCTCGGAGGAAAAGCCACCCATGGGGATCAGCACGCGCTGCGGCGCGGTGGATCCGGCAAGGGCTGCGCCAAGGATATCGGCGCAGCGGGTCATCTCCGCTTCGGAGCATTGGACATGGGTGAAGAGCGGTGAATGGGCGTAATGGGGCCGCGCGCGGTAGATCTCAGGCATCAGGCTGGCCTCGCCCAACCCTATCACATTCACCGCGCCCGGCAGCACGACCCGGGGCAGATGGCCCATGCCGGTGAACCGGTTCGGCATCTCGGCATGGATCCCGGCCACATGACAGCGGGTGAGCTCATGCGGGGTGTAATCCACCACCCCCTTGAAGGCACCGATCTCGGCCCAGCGGGTGAAGGCCGCGCCACCAAAGCCATTGGCATGGAACACCGTGACCTCATGCCCGTCCTCGGTCAGACGCTGGCGCAACGCATCCGTGCCCGGCCCCGTCACCCCCAGAGAAGTCACGCCGACCGAGGGGGTCAGCGGCGCGTCGCCCGTGGCGGGCAAGGCCCCGCGCAGCCCCGCCGCAATCGCCGCGGCCCGGTCCAGCACATCGCGCGTCGTGGCGTTCAGCCCGCACAGATCGGCGATGGTCGGCACCAGCACGATCGCATTATCGGCAATCACGTAGCGGGGATCAAAAGGCAGCGTCGTCACCAGTAGCTTGGGCATCATCGCCGGGAGGGAATGCAGCACCTTGAGCGCGATCTGCCCACCGGTCCCGCCCCCGAGGGCGACCACGAGGCGCGGCGCCTTGGCCGAGGCCGCCGCGATCTCGGCGATGGCGCGCTCGGCAGCGGCATCCATCCCGGCGAGCTTCTCTTCGGGGGACCAGTGCACCCCTTCCGCGTTCAGCGAGATATCGCAGCGGCGCACCGTCAGACCCGCCGCCTCCATCGCGCGGGAGATATACTCGGTCTCCTCCCGCTTGGTGTCGAACGTGGCCAGCAGCAGGACGGACATCAGCCTTTGACAGCTCCAGCAGTCATGCCGGTGATGATCTGACGGCTGGCGACAAAGGTAAAGATGATCGGCGGGATCGCCAGCAGCATCCCCGTCGCCATGATCACCCCCCAATCGATGTCAAACTCGGTCAGAGAGTTCACGATGGTCACCGGCACCGTGCGGCTGTTGCGATCCGCCAGCGCATTGGCCAGCAGGAACTCGTTCCACGCCACCCGGAAGGTAAAGATCGACGCCGCCGCGATGCCCGGCTTGATCAGCGGAAGCACCACGAGGAAGAACACCTGAAACGGGCCTGCACCATCCATCCGCGCCGCCTCTTCGAGCTGGATCGGGACCTGCACGATGAAGCTCTGAAGGATCCAGATCACGAAGGGCAGGTTCAGGGCCACATAGACGAGGATGATCCCGCCCCGTGTCCCGTCGATCCCGAACTGGAACGTCCAGATGCCAAATACCGGCACCAGAAGGACCGCTGGCGGCACCATCCGCATCATCAGCGTCCAGATCGACACCACGTCCCGCCCCATGAAGCGGAACCGGACCAGCGCATAGGCCGCCATGGTCCCGATCACCAGCGTGATGCCCGTCGAGATCAGCCCGATGATCAGCGAGTTGGTCAGCGCCCGCCCGAAGGTCGGATCGCAGCGCCGCAGATGCTCGAGCTCGTACCACAGGAAGTCACACAGCGCGGTCTCGTAGTTCCGCAGGGTGGGCATGAAGAACAGGCTGGAGCTGTCGGACATGATGTCCACGTTCAGCTTCAGCGAGGTGACAAGCATCAGGTAGATCGGGCCAACCGCCATCAGTACCAGCGCCACGAGCAGCGCATAGAAAGCCGGGTTCTGCCGGTCGTAGGTCTGGGAGCTCATGCCTCTTCCTCCACCGCGCGCAGCCGGGCGGCGCGGGCGTCCTGGGCTTTGTTGTAGATGAACATTGCGAAGGTCAGGATCAGCAGCACGATGAGCAGCAGGTTCGACATGGCCGCAGCCTCGCCAAGTTCTCGGAATTCCGACGCGGTTCGATTGATCCTGAGGGACAGGATCTCCGTCGACAGGCCCGGGCCGCCATTGGTCATCACGAGGATCACCTCCAGCACCTTGAAGCTGTCGATCAGCCGCAAGAGTAGTGTCACGATCAACACCGGCAGCATCAGCGGCAGCTTGATGTAGACGATCTGCTGCCATGCGGTCGCGCCGTCGATCTTGCTTGCCTCGATGGCCGAGGATGGCAGCGATTGCAGGGCGGCGAGCGACAGGATGAAAATGAACGGGGTCCATTGCCAGATGTCGGCGATGATGACCGAGGCAAAGGCCCAGGATCCGTCCGACAGCCATGGCACGCTGTCAAAGCCGAGCGATGTCAGCGTCTTGTTAAAGATGCCCACGGTCGGGTGGTACATGTAGCGCCACATCAAACCGACCACGATCGGCGCGATCATCATCGGCAGGATGAAGAGCGTGCGCAGCACCGACATCCCCCGGATATTCCGGTCCAGAAGCAGCGCGAGACCGACCCCGATGATCATCTCGAGCGTCACGACGATCCCGGCGAATTTCAGAGTGACCCAGAGGCTCTCGCGGAAGTTCGGATCGCCGAACAGTTTGATGTAGTTCCGGATCCCGACGAAATCCGCCTCGCCGATCCTCTGGCTGGGGTTCCAGTCCAGAAAGCTGGCATAGATCATGTAGCAGATCGGGTAGAACAGCGCGACGGCCAGCACCAGAGCCGCAGGCGCGAGGAACATATACGGGGTCAGACGGGAGGCGCGCGCGAGGGACATGGGCTGGGGCCTTTTCAAGAAGGGTCACCTGACCGACCGCAAGGGCCGGTCAGGTGCGGGGAGGAGGCTTACTGCCAGGTGTAGTACCCGGCCTCATCCATCACCGCGCGGGCGCGCTCGGCGACACCATCCAGTGCTTCCTGGATGTCGAGATCCTCGGTCAGGACCTGGCTGAGCGTCGTGCCGATATCGGCGTTGATCTTGCCCCATGTCGGGATGATCGGACGCCAGTCGGGATCAGCATGTTTCAGCGCTTCACCAAAGGTCGCCGAATAGGGGAACTTCGCGTTCAGCTCGGCATTCTGATAGGTCGAGAAACGCGAGGGGTTCCCGCCTTCCATGGCCACGGCCAGATCGCCTTCCTTGGAGGTCAGCCACTGCATCAGCAGGAAGGCCGCTTCCTTGTTCTGGGCGTTCTTCGGGATGGCGATACCAAAGCCACCTGTCTGGCTGCCGCGCCGCACGCCTTCGGGGTGCAGGGCATAGCCGACCTTGCCGGCCACCTTGGACTGGCTCGGATCCTCGAACCCGGCAGCAAAGGCGATGGAGTCCATGAACATGGCCGCCTGGCCCTGTTTGAACGCCGCCGCCGCTTCGGCCGGGCCAAAGGTCGTGCTGCCCTCGGGGCCGCAATCCACGATGGTCTTCAGGGCGTTGGCCGCAGCCACCCCGGCCTCGTTGTTTATGATCGGGTTCCAGCTGTCGTCAAAGACCCGTCCACCCAGCGGCGCAAGGTGCAGCAGGAAGGCGTGGCTCGCCTGGTGACCCGATGCCGCGCGGGAGGCCATGCCGCCCATGCCCGGCTCAACCTCGGGGATCTTGCAGGCCGCGTCGAGCAGTTGGTCATAGGTTTCGGGCGCGGCGATGCCGTGCTTCTCGAAAATGTCCTTGCGATAGGCCAGAACCGAGGTCTCAGACCCGAAGGGGATCCCGAAGGCCGAGCCCAGCTTGCCCGGCAGATAGCCCTTCTGGCCGCCCGCGACGCCGATATTCTCGACATAGCCGTCGATCAGATCTGCCTGATCGTAGTTCGGATCCGCCAGCTTGGGGTTCATGAAATACTTGGCGAGGTTCTCAAGCTGATCGGCGAAGACGTAGTCCGCCTTGGAGAAGACCACGTAAGCGATGAGGTCATAGTCGCCCTCATCCTTGGTCAGCTCCAGCGTCTGGCGCTCGCGCATCTTGAGGTATTGCAACTGGTCGACCTCGACCTCGATTCCGGTCTGCTCGGTGAACTCGGGCAGCACGTTCATCACCGCGTTGTAATGCGGGTGTGCCGGGAAGTTCACCACCAGCGTGGTTCCCGCATAGGGCGCGTAGGGGTCCGAATGGCCCGCCGCCATGGCAAAGCCACCGCTGAATGTAAGGGCCACGGCCGCCGCAGCGGACCAGACCTTGGACGTGTGTCGTGTCATGTCATCCTCCCAGATGTTGATCGACCGCCTGCGCGGCCATCCTGCGGGCTGCGCTAGAGCGCCGCCTCCGTCTTCGGATCAAAGAGATGCACTTCCTCTCCCTGAACCGTGAATTCCCGTGTCTCGCCGGAGCGGATCGGCTCCACCGTGTTGACCTCGATGGCGACGCGCTGGCTGCCGAGCTCGGAAATCAGCACCGATTGCGCGCCGATATATTCCGACAGGATGATCGGCATCGGCATGCCGCCGGCCCCTTCGGCAAAGCTCGACGGGCGAATGCCCAGATGCACGGCGCGATCCTTGTGGCCCTGCAGGCTGGCCTTGCGCGCCTCGGGCAGTGGGATCGAGAACCCCTGCCCGGCAGCGCTCAGCACGCCGTCGCTTTCGGTCAGTTCGGCATTGAGGAAATTCATCGTCGGCGAGCCGATGAAGCCGGCCACGAACTTGTTGGCCGGGCTGCGATAGAGCTCTTCGGGGGAGCCTGCCTGCATGATCTCGCCGAATTTCATGACCACGATCTGATCCCCGAGGGTCATCGCCTCGACCTGATCATGGGTGACGTAGATCATGTTCTTCCTGATCCGCTGGGACATGAGCGCCAGCTCGGCGCGCATCTGCCCGCGCAGCTTGGCATCCAGGTTCGACAGCGGCTCGTCAAACAGGAAGGTGCCCGCATCCCGCACCAGCGCGCGCCCCATGGCGACCCGCTGACGCTGCCCGCCCGACAATTCGGCGGGCTTGCGATCGAGATAGGCGGTCAGATCGAGCGTCGCGGCAACATCCCGCACGCGCGTCTCGATCTCGGCCTTGTTCATCCGCGCAAGACGCAGGGCAAAGGACATGTTCTTGGCCACATCCATATGCGGGTAGAGAGCGTAGTCCTGGAACACCATGGCCAGGTCGCGCTCTTTCGGCTCGAGCTGCGAGACGTCGCGGTCACCGATCATGATCTGACCACCCGACACGCTCTCGAGCCCGGCAATCATCCGCAGGGTCGTGGACTTGCCGCACCCGGACGGGCCCACCAGCACCGTGAACTCCCCGTCTTTCATGGTCAGGTTCAGGTCCTCGATCACCGTCATGGCGCCGTAGTCCTTACGCAGATTTTGCAGGCGTATCTCAGGCATGTCCGGCTCTCTCCCCTTACCGTGACAGCAAGGAACCCTAGTTTGTATACAAAGGCAACAAAAAATATGCAAAAATGCCGCGTCGATGGATTTCGCCAAAGTTTCATGCTAGAGACAGGGTCAGTTCAGCCCAGTCAGGAGCCCGCAAATGGACCGAAGCGCCGGATCCCCTCGCGAATCATCCAGCCAGCGAATCGAGAGCCAGCTGCTCGATGACATCGCGGCGGGGCTGCTCGAGCCCGGGCAACGTCTGGACGAAAGCAAACTGGCCGAACGATTCGGCGTCTCGCGCACCCCGGTGCGCGAAGCGCTGAACCGGCTGACCGCACAAGGCGTGCTGGTCGCGGGCGAGAAACGTGGCGTCCGCGTGGCGGAGTATTCGCGCGAAAAACTCGCGCAAATGTTCGAAGCGATGCAAGAAATTGAAAGCGTCTGCGCGCGGCTCGCCAATCAGAGGCTTACCCTTCTGGCCCGCTCAGAGATCGAAGCGGCGCAGGCCGAATGCGCCCAGGCGGCAGCGCAGAATGACCGGCTGCGCTATATCAAGGCGAATGAGGCGCTCCACCTCGCGATCTACCGCGCCACGGAGAATCCCTTCATATCCGAGCTGGCGTCGGACTTCCGACGTCGCACCGGCCCCTTTCGCGCCAAGAAGCTCCAGACCCAGGACGACCTGCTGAAATCCGTGGAAAACCACGTGGACCTGCTGGCCAAGATCTTTTCCGGAGACTCGCAGACCGCTGTCGACGGAATGCGCAAGCACATGACCGAAAGCTTCATGCAAGTGCTCGCCGCGAACGGCTAATTTGCCCTTTCAGCCGGAAAAATCGCCCCGCTCTGTAGACACACGGTTTTTTATGTATACAAACATCGTGAACCGTATATGGAGGACCCGATGGGCGTTGCAGAGACCAAGATCTATCCAATCAATACCGGCTGGCTCGAGGCAGACCTCGGCACCTATATCTTCTGGAAAGGCCCTGCCGGGAAGAAGATCTGGAACCCGGTCTATTGCCACTATGTGGACACCGGCGAGCACAAGATCCTGATCGACACCGGTCTGTGCGACGAGGAACGCGCCACCAAGTACCACCATAAATGCGACAAGCGCGGCTGCCTGCAGGTGCATGAGCATCTCGAGCAGAAGCTGGGCGTGCATCCGGACGAGATCGACGCGATCGTGTTCACCCATCTGCACTGGGACCACGTGCAGAACATGAAGGAATTCAAGAACGCCCGCTACATCGCGCCCAAGGCCGAGATCGAAATGGCGTTCAATCCTCTGCCGCTTTACTACCGCACCTATGAGAGCGGGTATCTCGGCATCGACCCGGCCTATACGGGCTGCGTGTTCGAGGCGGTCGAGGATGAATGCGAGGTCCTGCCGGGCATCACCATGTTCCACACGCCGGGGCATTCGGTCGGCCACATGGCCGTAACCGTCGCCACCAGCGCAGGCGATATCGTCGTCGCGGGCGACGCGATCTTCCAGGAGCGGAACATGGAGCCGAACCCGGACGAGGGCTGGCGCTATTGGGTGCCGGCGCGCTTCGTGAACAGCTATGAGGGCTGGAAATCGGTCGAAGAGCTCGACAAGCGCGCGGACTACATCCTCGCCTGCCATGACAAGGTCGCCAATGCGCGCTCGGACGTGTTCCCTTACGAGGGCATGCCCCTGCGCAAGCGCCGTCAGGTGATCCCAGGGTATCAGTTCTACTTCGGCGACATGCCCCCGGGCAGCGCGGGCAAATCCGCCCCCGCGCTCACCAAGGAAGAGGCCGAGGCCTATATCGCCAGCCTCGTGCCGCCCACGCCCGATCCGAAATAGTATGACGGCGCTCGACAGCCTTCTGTCGGTGGCCGACCGCTATGACGCCATCGTCTTTGACCAATGGGGGGTGCTGCATGATGGCAGCACCGCCTACCCCCAGGCGGTCGAAACCCTGGCCGCCTTACGCGCGCGCGGACACCGGCTGGCCGTGCTGTCGAACTCGGGCAAACGGGCCGAGATCAACCGTGCTCGCATTGCCGGGATGGGGTTTGAGGGCGACGGTTTCGAGGTTGTGATGACCTCCGGCGAGGCGCTCTGGCGCGATATGCAGACCGAGACCCTGTCCCATCTCACCACATTGCTGCCGATCACGGCCGCCCCCGGCGATGCAGAGGCTTGGGCCAGGGACCTGTCGCTGCGTTTCACCGGGGATGTGGCCGGGGCGGAGGGGATCCTCCTGATGGGGTTGCCCGATGGCGGTGACCACGGCGCGATCCGCGCGACGCTCGACGCCGCACGGGCCCGACACCTGCCGCTGATCTGCTCGAACCCGGACCGGGCCTCGCCGCGGGCGGGCGGGGTGACCGTGATCTCCCCCGGTGCGCTGGCCCATGACTACGGCGAGGCGGGCGGCGAGGTGACCTTCTATGGCAAGCCCCATCTGCCGATCTTTGCCGCGCTGCAATCGGCGCTCGGCATCGCGGATCCCGCGCGGATCCTGATGGTCGGGGACAGCCCCGAGCATGACATCGCCGGGGCCCATGGTGCCGGGTGGCACGCGCTGTTCATTGCCGGCGGGCTTCATGCGGCAGCGACCGAAGACCTCTTCGCCCGGATCGCGCCGCCCCATTACACCCTTCCAACGCTCAGGTGACCCAATGACCCTCCTCAGCCATGAATTTCAGGCCCTCAGCGCCCGGCTCGGCTCCGACCCGCTGCAGGTACAGGGCCCCGGCGGCAACACCTCGATCAAGGGCGAGGGGGTGATGTGGATCAAGGCCTCGGGGACCGAGCTTGCCAATGCCCTCGATGCACCGATCTTCGTTGCCGTGGACCGCGAGAAGGCCAAGGCGGAGGCGTTTGGCGCGGGGGACGGGACCTGCAAGGCCACCGTTCTCGACCCGGAGAACACGCTGCGCCCGTCGATCGAGACAACTTTCCATGCGCTGGTCGATTGGGCCGTGGTCGCCCATACCCATTCGGTGGCGACACTGGTCCACGCGATCTCCCCCGAGGGGCGGCGTATCGCGGCCGAGAAGCTGGCGGGCCTGCCGGTAATCTTCGTGCCCTATCACAAGCCCGGCGTGCCCCTGACCGGTGCAATTGCGGAGCGCCTGACGCCCGAGACGCAGGTGATCATCCTCGAAAACCACGGGCTGGTATGTGCCGGTGCGACCGTAGAGGAGGTCTCGGACCTGATTGCCGAGGTCGAAACCCGGCTCGCCATGCCCGTACTGACCCCGCCTGCCCCGGCCCCCGCCGCAGCGGCCCCGGAGGGATATCAGTGGGAGGCAGCCGCGACCGTGCTTGCAACCGACCCCCGGTTGCGCGCGCTGGCACTTGGCGGGTCCTATTATCCGGACCATGTGGTGTTCCTTGGCCCTGCCCTGCCCACGGCGCTTGGCCAGCCTGTCTGCCTGCAAGGCACGGATGGCGCGTTGTTGCAGGACGCAGCGACCACGTCTCAGGCGGCCATGCTGCGGTGCATTGCGGATGTGCTGACCCGGCTGCCCGAGGGATGGGAGCCTGAGGCGATCGGCCCCGCCGCCGAGGCCGAGCTGCTGAACTGGGACGCCGAGAAGTACCGTCAGGCGCTGGCCGCCCGGTCATGAGCGATCTGCGCCTCGGCATAGATATCGGAACGTCGGGCATCCGCAGCGCGGTGCTCGCCCCCGACGGTGCCGTTCTGAGCAGCGCGCGCGCGGCGCATCTGCCCCAGCCGGATCCGGACCACATTGATGCAGAGGCATGGTGGCAGGCGACCTGCACCTGCCTCGCAACTCAGGCGACCGCCCTGGCCGAGATCGGGCGCGATCTGCGCGAGGTCGGGCGGATCGGGGTCGATGGCACCTCCGGCACGATGGTCCTGACCGATGCGGACCTGCGCCCTGTAACCCGCGCGCTGATGTATAATTCCACGGGGTTTGAGGCCGAGGCGACGCGCATCGCCGCCGCCTGCCCGGGACCGCATATCGCCAAAGGCTCCAACTCGGCGCTGGCCCGGGCGCTCTGCCTGCAGGGCGAGGACCCCGATCAACGCGCTGTGCATCTACTCCATCAGGCCGATTTCATCGCCGCGCGCCTGCTGGGCCGGGGTGGGATCAGCGATGAAAACAACACGCTGAAGCTCGGCTTTGATCCCGAGACCGGCGCATGGCCCGAGTGGTTCGCCGAGACCGGGCTGCGCCTCGATCTGCTGCCGCAGGTCCTGCCCGCCGGGGCCCGGATCGACCAGATCGCCCCAGACATGGCCGCCACGCTCGGGCTGTCCCCGAACACGGTGATCCATGCCGGAACGACGGACAGTATCGCCGCCTTTCTCGCCGCAGCCCCTCTGGCGCCGGGCGCTGCGGTGACCTCGCTGGGCACGACCCTGGCGCTCAAGATCCTCTCGCCCGCGCGCGTGGATGCGCCGGAGCTTGGGCTCTATTCTCATAAGGTCGGCGATGTCTGGCTCGTGGGGGGCGCGTCCAATACCGGGGGCGGCGTGCTCGCATCGCTGTTCTCGCCTGAGGAACTTACCGCGCTCTCGGCCCGGATCGACCCGACCCGGCCCTCGGATCTGGACTACTACCCCCTGCTCAAGCCCGGCGAGCGGTTTCCGGTCAACGACCCCGCGCTCGCCCCGCGCATGACCCCGCGCCCGGAGGACGATGCGGTGTTTCTCCATGGCCTGCTGGACAGCATAGCGCGGATCGAGGCGCAGGGCTATGCCGCCATCGCCGCCCATGGCGGACCGCAACCGACGCAGCTCTATACGGCTGGGGGTGGGGCGCAGAACCCGGTCTGGACACAGATCCGCGCGCGCTGTCTCGGGCTGGAGATCCGCGATGCCGGGGATTGCGAGGCCAGTGTGGGGATCGCGCGACTGATCGGCACCTAGCCGACAAGCCCGAGATAGATGAGGTTCACCCCCGCCAGCGCCAGCAATCCATAGGCGATCTTGCCAAAGAGGACCTGCGGCACCCGGTCATGCATGGCAAAGCCCAACCCGACGCCCAGCAGCAGAAACGGCAGCAGCGACGCCGAGGCCATGAGGCTTTCGGCTGAGAACAGGCCCAGCGCGCCGTAGCCCACCCCCTTGAACAGGTTCAGCATCAGGAAGAAGACCGCGTTCGTTCCGACAAATGCCGCCTTGTCGAGGCCCATCCGCAGGAAGGTTCCCTTGATCGGCGGCCCGCCCGCATGGGCGATGCAGCCCGCAAAGCCCGAGAGGGCACTGGCCCCGAAAACCAGCGGCCAAGGCGCGCGGCCCGGCCCGCGCGGGCCCGCCCCGGCGCAGAGAAACCGCGCGACAAAGCCCAGCGCCATGAGCCCGATCCCGAGCCGCAGCAGGTCGTCATTCACATGCGACAGGCTGGCAAAGCCCAGCCCGATCCCGACCGCCGCCCCGGGAAGAAGCGCAAGGATCACCCCCGCCCGGCCAGCACGGCGGTACCGCCAGACCGACAGCAGATCGATCCCCAACAGGATCGGCAGCAGAAGAACCACCGCGCTTTGGGCAGGCATGACCAGCGCCAGCAGCGGCACCCCGAGAATGCCAAGCCCCCCGGCAAACCCGCTCTTGGAGATGCCCGTCAGAACGACGGCGAAGGCGGCGAGGAGATATGCGGTCAGGTCCATGGCTCCGGACTAACGGCCCTGAGCCCGCAAATGAAACGATTTTACAGGATCATAAAAATCGCATTTAGTGATTTTATGGCTCTGGATCTGAAACAAGTGGAAAGCTTCGTGGCGGTGGCCGAAACCCGCAGCTTCTCGCTCGCGGCAGAGCGGACCCATACGGTGCAATCCGCGATCAGCGCCCATATCGCCGCGCTGGAGGCGCGCCTTGGGCGGCGGCTTGTGGCCCGCGGCCGGGGCAAACCTGTCAGCGTCACCGATGAGGGCGCCGCGTTTCTGGTGCAGGCGCGCCGTCTTCTGGCCCTGGCCGAAGAGATGACCCATGCCCCCGCGCTGCGACGCCCGACGCTCCGCCTCGGGACAACGGTGACCTTCGCGCTCTCACTGGTGCCGCAGGCCTTGCGCCGCATCGCGCAGAGCGACAGCACGCCCGAGGTCACGATCCGCACCGCACGAAGCCATGAGGTGCTGGATCTGCTGGACCGGGGCGAGATCGACATGGCGCTGGTGCTTGATCAGGGCCCGCGCCCCAACCGGCAGGCAACGCTGCCCTGCGATCTGGTCTGGGCCGGCGCGCCGCCGCTGAACTGGCAGGCGGATGCGCCCCTCCCCCTGCTCTTTCTCGAGGATGCCCGGGATCTGCGCCGCCACGCCTTTGCCGCGCTGGACCGAGAGCCCGGGATCACGGCGGCCCTGCGCACCGCACCGGATCCGGTCGGGCTGCGTGCGCGGCTCGCGGCGGGGTCCGCGCTCACGCTTCTGCCCAGGGTCGCCCTCGTGTCGCCGCTCCGCGACCTTGGCGCGGATTTGAACCTGCCGTCTCCGGGCGTGGTGCAGATCTCGGTCTATGGCCCTGCGCGCAGCGCACCGGCCACAGCGGTTCGCGATGCGCTCTGCATGGCGCTGGAGGATCTTAACGCCGCGCCGACCATCGGCTAGTCTGGCCTCCATGGGGTCCATCACGTCTCTTTTCGTGCGCAAGATGGTGGCCGCCGCAGGGGAGGCTGTGGACGGCCCGGCCTTGCTCGCCTCGGTGGGGATCGATGCCGCAGCGCCGGTCGATCCCAAGCTTCAGATCGCCGATACCGCCTATTACGACCTGCTGGAGCGGATGGCGCAGCAGATGGATATCACCGCCCTGCCCCTGCGGACCGGCGCGTCCATGCGCTGCGACGAATACGGCGCGCTTGGGCTGGCCTTCAAGGCGGCGACCACGCTGCAAGGCTCCTACGCGCGGGTGGCGCGCTATGCCCGGCTCTGGACCAGTGTCGTGGAATACGAGCTGGTGCCCGACGGGGATCGGTCCTGGTACCTGTTGCACCGGGCCGGGGCGCGGCGGCTCGGTCTGCGCCTGTCGAACGAGGCGACGCTGGCGAGCTCGGTCGCCCTGGCGCGCGAGGTCTCGCAATCGGGCAGCTTTCGCCCGCTGGAGGTGCATATCCAGCACCCGGCCCCCAAGACCCTGCAGCATCACGAGGCATTTTTCGGCTGCCCGGTGCGGTTCGGCTCGGACCGCGATGGCCTGCTGATCAGCGCCGAAGCGCTGGCCCGCCCGAACCGGCTGGGCGATCAGGGGATCACGGCCTTTCTGATCGGACATCTGGAGCAGGAGCTCTCGGCGCTCAGCCAGAAAACCTCCCTGCAGGACCGGCTGCGCGACGCCATCGCGCGCTCGCTCAGCGAGGGCCTGCCCCGGATGGAGGACATGGCCAGCCGTCTCGGCATGAGCGTCCGCTCCCTCCACCGGCGGCTCGCCGAGGACGGGCTGAGCTTTCAGACCCTGACCGAGGAAACCCGGCGCGATCTGGCCGAAGGACTGCTGCGGGACGAGCGCTATTCCCTGTCCGAGATCGCCTTTCTCACCGGGTTTTCGGAACAGAGCTCCTTCACGCGTGCCTTCAAGCGCTGGCGCGGCGAAACCCCGGCCCAATTCCGCAAACGCGGCGAGCGCTGACCGGATCGGTCAATCCCTTGGCAGGGCCGGTCAAGACCCGGGACGCCGCGACTGTCTATCCAGAGGGCATCACAGCAGACCTCAGGAGAGAGACAATGACTTCGCAAACCACCCTCGTGATCGGCGCACATGGCAAAACCGGCTCCCGCGTAGCGGCGCTGCTCGATGCCCGCGGCCTGCCCGTGCGGCGCGCATCGCGTTCGGCCGAAACCCCGTTTGACTGGGACGCGCCCGAGACATGGGCCCCGGTGCTCGACGGGGTCCACTCCGCCTATGTCACCTATTTCCCCGATCTGGCCTTCCCCGGCGCGGTCGAGAAGGTCGCAGCCTTCGCCGAGACCGCCCGGAGCGCGGGTCTGGGACGGATGGTCCTGCTCTCGGGTCGGGGGGAACACCATGCCCGCCTCGGGGAAGAGGCCGTGCGCGCCTCGGGTCTCGACTTCACCTTGATCCGCTCGGCATGGTTCGCGCAGAACTTCTCCGAAGGCTATCTGCGCGACCCGATCCTGTCGGGGTTGCTGCCGATGCCCGGGGGCGATGTGGTCGAGCCGATCATCGATGTGAATGACATTGCCGACGTGGCCGTCGCGGCCCTGACCGAGCCGCAGCATGGCGGAAAGCTCTATGAGGTAACGGGTCCGCGGCTCCTGACCTTTGCCGAGATGGCCGACACGCTGGCCCAGGCCCTTGGCCGCCCGATCCAGCATATCCCCATCAGCTTTGAGGATTTTCATGCGGCGATTGCCGAAACCGGCGGGGCCTTTGTGGCCGATGTCTTTACCGCCATCGCGCGCGAGACTCTGGATGGGCGCAATGCACGCGTGACCGATGGCGTGGCGCAGGCGCTCGGACGCCCACCGCGCGATTTCGCGGATTTCGCCCTCAAGGCCGCGCAGGCCGGGGCCTGGGCGCAAGCCGCCTGAGCCGAAGACAGGAGTATCCGACATGTCCCTTCTCATCCTCTTTCTGATGCAGATCGCCATCCTCGCCTATGCACTTGTGGGCGGTGTCTTCCTCGCTTTCTCGGATTTCATCATGCGCTCCCTCGCCCTGTCCGGGGCCGGGGCGGGCACCATGCAGGTGATCAATCGCGAGGTGTTTCGCTGGGTCTTCATGGGGCTGTTTCTCGGCCTCGCGCCGCTGTCACTGGTCATGGCCCTCTATGCCCTGCTGACCGTGGGCGGCTCTGGCGGGCTGCTGATCGCCATGGCCGGGCTGGTCTATCTGGTCGGCGTGTTCGGGGTCACCGTGCTGCGCAACGTTCCCCTGAACAACGCGCTGGCGGATCTGACCGAAGGCGCACCCGAGACCGAGCGGTTCTGGACGGCCACCTACCTGCCGCGCTGGACCTTCTGGAACTCTGTGCGGGCCGGGGCCTGCACGATCTCGGCGGCACTCTTGTTGCTGGGGGTCTGGGCGACGGTGCAAACCCCGCTCGCCTGATCCCTGTCGCGACGCACATGGCGGTCGGGCCCTGCGCCCGGCCGCTTTTGCATGCACGGCGTGCATAGCGGGTCGGACTGACCCAGCGTCACAACCCCGGCCCACTTTACCTGCAATCCGCCGTCCGCCATCACCGGGGCGATTTCGATGACGCAAGGACACCCGCGATGAAAGCTCTGACCTATACCCGCTATGGCGCCCCCGATGTGGTGGAGATCTCGGATCTGCCGCGCCCCGAGGCCGGGCCGGGCGAGGTGCTGATCCGGGTCCATGCCAGCGCGGTGAACACCGCCGATTGGCGGCTGCGTGCTGCGGCCTTTCCGGGCATCATGGCGATCCCCGGTCGGCTGATGTTCGGCCTGACCCGGCCACGCAACACGCGTCTTGGCTCGGAATTCGCCGGGATCGTCGAGGCCGTCGGAGCACAGGTCACACGATTTGCCCCGGGCGACCGGGTCTATGGGATGCAACCCAATGGCGGGGCCAGCGCCGAGGTCATCGCCGTGGCCGAGGACAGCGCCCTTGCCCCCATGCCACAAGCGCTCGGGTTCGACGAGGCGGCCGCCCTGCCCTTTGGCGGGCTCTGTGCCCTCGTCTTCCTGCAGGATTGCGCACAGCTCTCCGAGGGTCAGCATGTGCTGATCCTGGGCGCCTCGGGCGGGGTGGGCAGCTATGCGGTGCAGATCGCCAAGGCGCTGGGGGCCGAGGTGACCGGGGTCAGCGGCCCGGACAGCCAGAACTTCGTCACAGGGCTCGGTGCGGATCGGGTGGTGAACTACCGCGACACAGGTCTCGCGGACCTGCCCGGGTCGTATGATCTGGTCTTTGACACGGTGGGCGCAGCCCGCCCATCCGAGGCCTTCGGACTGCTGAAGCCGGGCGGTCTGTTCCTGCCGCTGAACTTCGGGATGCCCGAGATCGGCGCGGCCCTGAAGAACCCGCTGCGCGACCGCAAGATCCGGCTGGAGGTCAACCCGGACCGCGCCGAGGATCTGGTCCGGCTGACCGCGCTGGTCGAGGCGGGCAAACTGCGTCCCGTAATCGACACCCGGTTTCCGCTGGCCGAAGCCCGCGCGGCCCATGCCCTGGTGGAAACGCGCCACAGGCAAGGCTCGGTCATCCTGACCATGCCCGGGGTCTGAGCGCTCAGAGCAGGCGCCAGACTTCCTGCGCCGGCTGGTCGAACGGGACCTGACTGGCAAAGGCCGCCACGGTCAGCTTGGCCACCCAGGCCGGGCCGCCGATGGGCACGACCTGCCCGGTCTCAAGCTCGCGCGCAATCGCGCTTTCCGGCATCCAGGCGAAGCCGCAACCCGCCATCAGCCGACGTTTGATCGCCTCGACCAGCCCGTCCACATAGAGGGTCTTGGCGACCAGCGGCTTCCCCCCCGCCGTGGCCTCGACCACCATGCCCAGAAAGCTCGACCGCTCATAGGCGAGGTAGGGCAGCCGCTCGGACCCGGGCTGATCCAGATCCCAGCCATGTTCGACCACCTGACTGCGCAGGGCGACCGGGATCAGGCGCTCGACCATCAGGTCCTTGCGGGCAAACCGCGCCTCGTCGATCTCGAGCGAGACGGAGGGGTGGCTGTAGCACAGCATGATGTCCACCGCGCTCTCGACGAGCAGTTCGCAGCAGGTGTTCAGGCTTTCGGAAATGACCCGTGTGCGCAGGTCGGGCAGATCCCGCTGCATCGCATCGAGCCGGTCGGCGAGCACATGGATCGAGATCGTGGGCAGGACCGAAAGGCGCACGAACCGGTTCTCGCCCTGATCCGCATCGCGCAGGGATTGGCGCGCCTCGGACAGGCGCGAGACCGCCGCCACGGCCACCGGAAGAAAGGAATGCCCGGATTCGGTCAGTTCCACCGGGTATGTCGCGCGATTGACCAAAGGTAAGCCGACCCAGCTCTCCAACGCCTTAATTCTTCGGCTAAAGGCCGATTGAGTGATGCTTCTTTCATCAGCTGCCCGCGTAAAGTTCTGTGTGCGGGCCAGACACTCGAAATCTCGCAACCAATTGAGATCCATGTTTTCCCCATGTTTTCAGAGGCTTTCCCGAAAATCGCATCAAACTATGCAAAACTGGAATAGTTTAATGAATAGTTCGAATTTGCGCCGGGCAAAACCCCCGCTCTAGTGTTTTTCCATGAAGAGACACCCCGCTCAGGCCGAAATCACTTCATCCCGGATGCATCGGGCGCCGATGCGGTCCCAAATGCTTGGCCCGGTCCACTCACGAACAAGTCCCCTCGAAGGGACATCCGACCACCGCAGCCGCCTCACCCCGAGACGCGCTGCGGCCCCGCCAAGATAACACCCCCGTCGGTGCCACCGACGGCCCCCAACACAGGAGACGACTATGGATCTGAAATTGAAATCGCTGGGTATGGCAACCGCACTGAGTGTGCTGGCCCTGCCCGCCTTTGCCGCCGAAGAGGTCAAGATCGGCGTGCCGTCCTGGACCGGTGCACAGGCCATTGCCTATGTGCTCGGCGAGGTCGTGGAATCGCGGATCGGCGGTCAGGTCGAGTACGTGCCCGGCAACAACGCAACGATTTTCCAGGCCATGGACCAGGGCAAGGGCGATATCGACGTGCATCCGGATGTCTGGCTGCCGAACCAGGAAAGCTTCACCAAGAAATACGTGGATGACGCGGGCACCGTGACCCTGTCCTCGAACCCCTATCAGGGCAATCAGGGCTTCTGCGTGACCCAGGACTTTGGCGAGGCCAATGATATCACCGATATCGCCGATCTGGGCCGCCCGGATGTGGCTGCCCTGATGGACAGCGACGGCAACGGGCTGGGCGAGATGTGGATCGGCGCACCGGGCTGGGCCTCGGCCAATGTGAACGAGGTGAAGACCCGCGATTACGGCCTGATGGACTTCATCGAGCCGATCCGGGCCGAGGAAAGCGTCAAGACGGCACGCATCAAGGATTCCATCGCCAAGGGCGAAGGCTATGCCTTCTACTGCTACAAGCCCCACGCGGTCTGGTTCATGTTCGACGTCAAGATGCTGACCGAGCCGACCTTTGATCCGGAGAAATACGTGATGGTCCAGCCCTCGGACGACGCGGATTGGTTCGAAAAGTCCATGGTCGCCACCAAGGACGCGCTGAAGGATGTGCAGATCGCGTGGTCGAACTCCCTCGTGGATCGCTCGCCGGCCATCGCCGAGTTCTTCACCAACTTCCAGCTGACCGCCGATGACGTGAGCCAGCTGGCCTTCGAGATCAGCGCCAATGGCAAGAACCCCGCCGATGTGGCCGAAGCCTGGGTGAACGCCAATTCCGACCGCGTGGATGGTTGGCTCGGCCTCTGATCCGAGCTCTCGACACTCTCAACGGCACCGGGATCCCGGTGCCGTTTCCCGGAGCCCCCAGCAGGAAACGAGCGCCATGACCGATGAGACCGTCATCGAAATCTCCAATGTCTGGAAGATCTTCGGTGCCAATGCCCAGGCCGCCCTGGCCGCCATTCGCGATCGCGGGATCGGCAAGGCCGAAGTGCTGGCGGAGTTCAACGCCGTGGTCGGCGTCGCCGATGTGAGCCTGTCCGTCAATCGCGGCGAGATTTTCTGCATCATGGGCCTGTCGGGCAGTGGGAAATCCACGCTCGTGCGCCATTTCAACCGCCTGCTCGAGCCCACGGCGGGCAAGATCGAGATCGAGGGCACGGATGTGATGGCCCTTGGACCGGCCGAGCTGCAGCGGTTCCGCAACCAGAAGATCGGGATGGTCTTCCAGAATTTCGCGCTGATGCCCCACCGCTCGGTGCTCGACAATGTCGCCATGCCCCTGGAGATCCGCAAGGTTCCCAAGAACGAGCGCATGCGCCAGGCCGCCGCCATCCTCGACATCGTGGAGCTTGGCGCCTGGGGGGCAAAATTCGCCCATGAGCTCTCGGGTGGGATGCAGCAGCGGGTGGGCCTCGCCCGCGCGCTGGCCGCCAACCCGGACGTGTTGCTGATGGACGAGCCCTTCTCGGCGCTTGACCCGCTGATCCGGCGCCAATTGCAGGATGAGTTCATCCGCCTGTCGAAGATCCTCAAGAAAACCACGATCTTCATCACCCATGACCTGGACGAGGCAGTGCGGATCGGCGACCGGATCGCGATCATGCGCGACGGCAAGATGGTCCAGATGGGCACCGCCGAGGACATCGTGATGCACCCGGCCGATGACTATGTGGCCGATTTCGTCGCCGGGATCTCGCGGCTCAAGGTGGTGCATGCCCATGCGGTCATGCAGCCGCTGGAGACCCATGTCGCAACCCATGGCCCGCTTTCGGCAGACGCGCCGCGGGTCGATGAGGCCGAAAATCTCAGCACGCTGATCAATCTTGCCATCGATGACGATCACCCGATCGTCGTGCAGGACAAGGGCAAGGATACGGGCATCATCACCCGCTCGGATCTGCTGCGCACCGTGATCGAGGGGACCGAAGTATCATGAAAGACAGCGATATCAATCCGCTCGAAGACACGGAATCCGAAGCCGCGCTGGCCTATGCCGCCGAGCGCAAGGCGAATATCGCCACCTTCGTCCGCACCAACCCCGACTATTACACCGAGATGTTCGACAAGATCGGGGCCTCGTCCAAGTTCGTGCCCACGGTCAACGTGAATGCGGGCCTGTTCGGGCCGGTCTGGTTCGGCGCGCGGGGGCTGTGGAACTGGGCGCTGGTCTTCCTGATCATCGAGACCCTCGCCCTGGTGCAGATCGCGCGCGGTCTCTTCGGGGATCTCGCGGCGGATGCCATGGCGCGCATCGCCTCCATCGAGGGCACGCTGGAGCTGCGCCGCCAACAGCTTGCCGCCGCCATCGAGAGCGGATCGGACAGGGTGGATGCGTTCCGCCGCACGGTGGAATCCCTTGAGGCCAATATCGGCGGTATCCGCGCGGAGGCCGAGGCTATGGCCGCAGAGGGGCCGAGCATCGCGCTCACCGGGCTTGTCATCCTCATCCTGGCCAAGGTCGCGCAGGCCCTCATGGCCAACACCGCGCTTGAGGCGCGGTTCTCGGAATGGCTGAGCGATCGCAGCGTCCGGTCCGGCCTGCCGGTGCAGCATATCGTGCTGAGTGCGATCTTCATGGGGCTCATCGTCGCCACGGCCATGGTCCATTACAGCTTTCCGGGGCGGTTCAACATTCTCAGCACCTTCCCGACGGACCCCGATATCCGGCTCACAGGGATCGCCTGGGTGGAGGATTTCATCGCCTGGACCGTGCGCAACACCGAGGCCTTCTTTGACGGCCTGACCTTTGGCATCCGCGCCCTTCTCGACGCGCTCGAGGTGATCCTGGTGCAAACCCCTTGGATTGTGATCGCAAGCCTGATCATCCTGCTGACCTGGCTGACGGCAGGATTGCGCACGGCGATCTATTCCAGCGCCTTCCTGCTCTACATGGGGCTTCTGGGCTTCTGGGAAGCCGCGATGACCACGCTCGCACTTCTGGGCACGGCGGCGTGCCTTTCGATCGTGATCGGCATCCCGCTGGGCATGTTCGCGGCGCGACGCCCCCGGTTCTATGCGGTCATCCAGCCGATCATGGACTTCATGCAGACCATGCCTGCGTTTGTGTTCATGGTCCCCGTCATCGCCTTTTTCGGCGTGGGCAAACCGGCGGCGGTGATCGTGACGATGATCTTCGGCGGCACGCCCGTGGTGCGCCTGACGGTGCTGGGCCTGCGCGGTGTCCCCGAGAGCGTGCGGGAGGCCGCGATCAGTTTCGGCGCCAACAAGTGGTACCTGCTGACCAAGGTCGATCTGCCCCTCGCCAGCCCCTCCATCCGGGCGGGCATCAACCAGACGATCATGCTCTCGCTGGCGATGGTCGTGGTGGCCTCGCTGATCGGGGCCAAGGGTCTGGGCGAGGATGTGCTCGAGGCGCTACAATACGCGAATGTGGGTCAGGGGATCCTCGCGGGCTTCTCGATCCTCTTCTGCGCCATGATCCTCGACCGGATTGTGCAGGGCGGACGTAAATGACGCCACTCGTCTGTGTCCATGGCTTCATGGGCGGCAGCGCACAATGGCAGGCCCAGCGCGCAGCGCTGGGTCCCGAACGGGGGGTACATGCCGTTGATCTGCCGGGCTTCGGGGCGAGCGCGCATCTGGAGGCTCCCTGTCAGATCGCGGGATTTGCCCGCTGGGTGCTGGCGCGGTTGCACGCGGATGGGGTCGATCGGTTCCACCTGATGGGGCATTCCATGGGCGGCATGATCGCTCAGGAAATGGTCGCCCAGGCGCCCGAGCGGGTCGACCGGCTGGTCCTCTACGGGACCGGGGCGAAGGGCATGTTGCCCGGACGCTTCGAGCCCATCGACACCTCCAAGCAGCGCGCGCGCGAAGAAGGCCCCCGGGACACGGCGCGCCGAATCTCGGCCACCTGGTTTCTGCAGCGCGAAGCGAGCCCGGCTTACGAGGCCTGCGCCGCGATTGCCGAGCGCGCCAGCCTGCAATCCATCGTCGCCGGGCTCGACGCCATGCGGGACTGGAGCGGCGAGGACGCGCTGGCCGACATCCACGCCCGGACGCTGGTGGTCTGGGGTGATCATGATCGCACCTACCCCTGGAGCCAGACCGAACGCCTCTGGAAGTCCATCGACGGGGCCAGCCTCGCCGTGATCCCCGATTGCGCCCATGCCGCCCATCTGGAGAAACCGCATCTCTTCAACGAGATCCTTGGCGACTTCCTGCGTGCCTCCTAAACTTCGCGACGCGGACGCGGTGGGGATACGAGCTGATCCAGCAGCAGTTCGGCACTGCGATCCTCGCGCCTTGCATAGAGCGTGATCTGCAACCCGATCTGGCCATAGCCCGGGCCCAGCGCCCGAAGCCGCCCGGCCTCCAGATCGGCGACGCACATGGCTTGGGGCAGCCAGCCGACCCCAAGCCCCCGGCGCACCATCTCATGGATCCCGTTGGAGAAGGCCGTCTCGCAGACCGGGTGGCGGGCGTGCTCGACCGTCCCAAAAGGGCAGCGCGCCGCACTCAGCGCCTGCCCGAAGGAGCTTTGCGCCGGATAGACAATCGCCGGGGTATCCTCGGGCACGGTCCCGTCCGCGCGCAGGCGGTGCCGGATCTGCCCGCCCACGACCGGGATCAGCTGGTCGCGCCCCCAGACCTCGCGCCGGACCGAGGCATCGAAGGGCATCGACCCGGTCAGATCCGTTTCATGGGCCAGCAGCATGCCCGTATCCCCGCGCAGGAACATGGACACGCATTCGCTCCGGTTACCGGGGCGCAGGCGCACCCGCAGCGCGGGCAGGACCTGCCGGGCATGGAGCGCGATATCGGGAAACACCGAGGAGATCAGCGCATGCTGCGCCGCCATCTCGACCACGCTGCCAGCCGGGTCGTAGCGCGCGATACGGCTCTTGAGCTCGCGGATCCGCTCGATCAGGGCGCGGATCTCGTCTTCATTGGCGAGCAGGGCCGGGTCGATCTCGATATGGTTGGAGCCCCGGGCGAGGATCTCGGTCCCGAGCCATGTCTCGAAACTGCGGATGCGGCGCGAAAAGGCGGGCTGGGTGATGTTGCGGCGCGCGGCGGCGCGGCTCATATTGCCCTCCTCCAGCAGGATGAGCACATCCTCGAGCCATTGCATATCCATCCTGACCTGCCCTCGCTCATACAATCCCTTTGCCTGGACTGCGAAGATAGCACTCTTAAACCGCGCCAGCCATATGTATGCTTGGCCTGAAAAGACCCAAAAGGCAGAGATCATGACCACAGCGACGCCCCAAGAGGACACGGATTTTCAGGAAACCCTGCGCAAGGAGCTGGCCACGACCCTCGCCACATTCCCGCGCATCCGCTTCGGCCACCTGCCCACGGCGCTGGAGCCGATGGACCGGCTGAGCGAGCTTCTGGGCGGACCGCGTCTCTGGGTGAAGCGCGATGATTGCACCGGTCTTTCCTCGGGCGGCAACAAGACCCGCAAGCTGGAATACCTGATGGCGGATGCCCAGGCGAAGGGGGCGGACACGATCATTACTCAGGGCGCTACCCAGTCGAACCACGCCCGCCAGACGGCGGCCGCCTCGGCCAAGCTGGGCCTGACCTGCCACATCCTGCTGGAGGATCGGACCGGCTCGAACGACCCCGCCTATATCCTGAACGGCAACGTCCTGCTGGACCGGCTGCATGGGGCGACCGTCTCCAAGCGCGCGGGCGGTGCGGACATGAATGCCGAGATGGAAACGCTGGCCGAGACCCTGCGGGCCGAGGGCAAGACGCCCTACATTATCCCCGGGGGCGGGTCGAACCAGATCGGCGCGCTCGGCTATGTCAACTGCGTGCGCGAGATCGCGGATCAGGCCGCCGAGATCGGCCTGTCGATCGACGCGCTGGTGCATGCCACGGGCAGCTCGGGCACGCAGGCCGGACTGGTCACCGGGCTCGCGGCACTCCAGAGCGATATCCATCTCCTGGGGATCGGCGTACGCGCCCCTCAGGAAAAGCAGGAGCAGATGGTCTATGACCTCGCCTGTAAGACCGCCGACCATCTCGGTACCGGGCTCGAGATCGACCGGGAGCAAGTGCGCGCCAATTGCGATTATGTGGGTCCGGGCTATGGCCTGCCCACTGCGGGCATGATCGAGGCGGTCAAGCTGCTGGCCCAGACCGAGGGCCTGCTGTTTGATCCGGTCTATTCCGGCAAGGGGCTCGACGGGTTGATCGACCAGATCAAGAAGGGCTATTTCGCAGGGCTCGACAACGTCGTCTTCCTGCATACGGGCGGCAGTGCCGCGCTCTTCGGCTACCCCGAAACCTTCGAGCTGCACGGCTATAGCTGACCCGGACGGGCGACACCTTCAGGCGTCGCTCAGCACGAGGTCGCTGGCCTTTTCACCGATCATGATAGCGGGAGCATTCGTGTTCCCGCTGACGATTTCCGGCATGATCGAGCAATCGGCGACGCGCAGATTGCCGATCCCGTGCACCCGCAGATCAGCACCGACCACCCCGCCCTCGCCCGAACGCATCGCGCAGGTGCCCGTCGGGTGATAGATCGACACCGAGTTCGACCGCGCCCAGTCCAGCGTGCCGTCGTAATCGTCTTGCGACAGGGCGGCGGTGGGCCGGAACTCTTCAGAGATCTTGGAAGCCAGAGGCGCATGGCCCGCAATCTTGCGCGCCACATTCACCCCCGCAACGATCGTCTGGCAGTCCGTCTCGGTGGACAGGTAATTCGGATGGATCTTCACATAGCTTGACGGGTCCGGCCCGTTCAGGCGCAGGCTGCCCCGGCTTTCGGGGCGCAGCTGGCAGACGGACATGGTGAAGGCCGAGAAAGGGTGCACCCCCTCGCCGGGGCTGTCCGCGGACCAGGGCTGTACATGGAACTGGATGTCCGGCGTTTCGACCTCTGGCCGCGTCTTGAGAAACCCGGTGGCGAGGCTCGCCGCCATGGTCATCGGACCGGCGCGGAACATCGCGTATTTCAGGGCGATCCGCGCCTGATTGAAGAGGCTGCGAATCTCATCATTCAGGGTCGGTTCATTGCATTTGTAGACCAGCCGCGCCTGCAGGTGATCCTGCAGCCCCTGCCCGACACCCGGCAGGCTGTGCAAAGGCTCGATCCCGTTCTCCTTGAGGTGATCCGGATCGCCGATCCCCGACAGCATCAGGATCTGCGGCGAGTTGATCGCGCCGCCGCTGAGGATGATCTCGCGCTTGACGGTCAGGGTCTGCTCGGTCCCGGACTTGTCGCGATAGCGCAGTCCGGTCGCCTTCTTGCCGTCGAGCACAATGCGCGTGACCAGAGCGTTGGTGATGATGTTGAGGTTCTCACGCTTCTTGGCAGGCTTGAGATAGGCCACCGCCGAGCTGCAGCGCCGCCCATCCCGCGTGGTCAGCTGGAAATACCCGACGCCTTCTTGCGTGGCGCCGTTATAGTCGGGATTGAACGGGTAGCCTGCCTCCTGCGCGGCTGCGACCCAAGCGTCGCAGATCGGGCGCTGGATCCGCATGTTCGACACCGAGAGCGGACCGCCCGTGCCGTGATAGGCGTCCTCGCCGCGCTCCTGATCCTCGCTGCGCCGGAAGAGCGGTAGAACATCGTCCCAGCCCCAGCCCGTATTGCCCATTTGACGCCAGCGCTCGTAATCCTCTTTCTGGCCGCGCACATAGAGCAGACCGTTGAGCGATGAGGAGCCGCCGAGCACCTTGCCCCGCGGCCAGTCGATGGCGCGTCCGTTCAGGCCGGGATCGGGTTCCGTGCGATAACACCAGTCCACGCTCGGATTGTGCATCGTCTTGAAATAGCCAACGGGGATGTGGATCCAGGGGTTCGTATCGGGCCCACCAGCCTCGAGAATTGCGACCCTGTTCTTAGGGTCCGCACTGAGCCGATTGGCCAGCACACAGCCCGAAGAGCCCGCCCCCACAATCGCATAATCCACCTCCATTTCACGTCCCCTCCCGTCGTCCGTGAAAAAAACTCTATGCAAATTGCGATTACTAAACTAGCATTTTTTGAAACAAAAAGTCTCAAAAAGTTGCAAAACGGGAGGAAAGCAATGGGAGTTTACGATCGGATCAAAGGAGTCTCACGTCGGGATTTCTTTAGAATCGCAGGGACTTACGGGATGAGTTCGACCCTGCTCGCGGCGGGCGCCTTTGGTGGGGCCATGACCGCTGGCAATCTCGCGAAGGCCGCTGAGTCTACCTATAACAAGCGCTTCTCCAAGGAAGCCAAGCACACGTTGAAGTTCGGCGCAGCCGGATTCAACCCGCAAAACCTGCTGATCGAGCGTGCGGGTTGCCTCGAATTTGCCCGCGACCTCGAAGAGCGTACCGATGGTGAGATTCGCATCGAATTCATCGGGAACAACCAGATCTGCGGTCAGCTCTCCTGCGTGGAGAAGGCCCAGCAGGGGATCATCGATCTCTATGCCGCCTCGACCCAGAACTCGGCCGGCGGTGCGCCTTACCTGAACGTGCTGGACTATGCCTATATGTTCCGGTCGCGGGCGGACCAGTACTACTTCATGTACTCGCCCGAATCGCAGCGGATCCTGCGCGACCCGTTCGAAAAGCGGCATGGCCTGAAGTTCCTGTTCACCCACGCAGAACTGCGCGGGATCCAGCTGGGTCTCAGCTGGCAGGACAAGGAAACCGTCACCAGCATCGACCAGCTGAACGGCACCAAGAACCGGGTGACGGGCACGCAGCTGGGCCGGATCGCCATGCAGGCGCTCGGCCTGAACCCGGTGCCGGTGGCCTGGGAAGAGACCCTCGACGGGCTCAAGCAGGGCCTGATCGACGGCGCCGAGACATGGGCCTCGGCTGTGGCCTATGCCAACATGTCCCCGGTGGTCAGCCAATGTGTGGATCTGCGCTTCTTCTGCGGGACCGAGCATACGGCTATCACCTCCAAGGCGTTCGACGGTCTGAGCGGCGAGCTGCAGGATGCGGTGATGGAATCCTCGTATCTCACGCAGGTCCATGTGCAGGCGGCCAACGAGGCGGCCCTCGTAAACACCGTGGGCTTCACCGATCCGCCCATGCCGGGCACGATCTTTGCCGAGAACAACGTGCGGGTGGCCAAGCTGTCCGACGCGGAGGTCCGCAAGGCCGAAGAGATGTGCTCGCCCGAGTTCCAGCCGCAGCTCTGGGAGCAGTGGCGCGAGCGGATCAACAACTGGGCCGGTGGCATCGACACCTACCAGGACATCTACAACGAGGTGCGCAACAACCCGCACACCCTCGCTGAGAATGTCGAGCCCCGCCGCTGGTGGAAAGGCTGAGGCTCACGCCCTAGACTACGGTGGCCGGCCCCTTGGCGGGGCCGGTCGACCACACGGCAATCAGACCGGATCAATCCGGCGGTGCGCATCATAGGGAGGAGGGACCGATGGAGATCTGGTCCGATTTGGGGGCATTGATCAGCGCCCTGGGCAGTCAGGATTCCTGGACAATCCGCCAGGCACTGACCCCCAACACAGTCTATATTTTCGGGGCGGTGTTTCTGGCGATGTCTGGCCTGGCTCTGGCATGGGTTTATCACCATGTCCCGATCGTCGAACGCTATTTCGAGCGCACGGTGATGGTGACCTGCTATCTCGCGACCGCCGGGATCATCTTCTGGGGCGTGATCGATCGCTTCATCTTTTCGAACCAGCAACCCTGGTCGACGACGATCCCCCCGTTCCTCTTCATGATCATGGCGCTCTTCGGCGGGGCCTATAACATCCGCCTGAGGACCCATCTGAGCTTTTCCGAATTCCGGACCGTGATGCCCCGCAAGGCGCAATATGCCTGCCTCTGCCTCGATTTCGCCCTGTGGTTCGGCTTTGCGCTGATCCTGCTGGTGACGACCCTGCGGGTTGTGGCGCTTTCGGCGTCGAACTTCCAGATCGTGCTGGGCACGGACAACACCATGCAGTGGTGGTTCCTGCTCTCGGCCCCGATCGCCGCCACCTTGATGGCCGCGCGCGCGGTCGAGAACATTCAGGATGACACCAAGAACCTGCGAACCGGTGCGCCGCTGATCAAGCAGGCCGTGATCGGAGGAGATGTCTGATGGCTGACGGAACTCTTGTCACACTGATCTCGGTTGGGGTCACATTCCTGTTCATGCTGGGCGTGCCGGTCTTTCTGGTGATCGCCTATTGGGTGGTCGGCTGCTCCTTCGTGCTGGGCCTGACGCTCGACAATATGGGCGCCGAGATCCTCAACGTCTTCAACAAGGGCTTTGCCCTGCTGGCGATGCCGCTCTTCATTCTGACCGGGGACCTGATCAACAAGTCAGGCATCGCGCGGCGGCTGTCGGATTTCGCCTATGCCTGTCTCGGCTGGCTGCGCGGCGGTCTCGCCATGGCGTCGCTGGGCGCTTGTGGGCTTTTCGCGGCGATCTCGGGCTCGAACTCGGCCACCACGGCGACCATCGGCTCGATGCTGCATCCCGAGATGGTCAAGGGCGGCTATGACGAGCGCTTCTCGGCGGCCACCGCGGCGGCGGGTGGCACGGTGGGGATCATCATCCCGCCCTCGATCATCTTCATCGTCTATGGCTTCCTGATGAACCTGCCGATCTCGGATCTCTTCGTGGCAGGGATCATTCCCGGCACGCTGATGGTGGTCGGCATGCAGCTCGCCTGCTGGATCATCTGCCGGATCAACGGCTGGGGCTATATCATCCCGCTGCAGCTGAACCGCGTCCTGAAGACTGCCTTTGGCGCCTGGCTCGGCTTCTTTGCCATCGGCCTCGTGCTCTGGGGGATCTATACGGGCAAGTTCTCTCCCACCGAGGCGGCGGGCGTGACCGTGGGCTTCTGCATCATCGCGGGCCTCGTATCGTGGCTGCTGACCAAGGTGCTGAGCCTGCGCACGGACAAGACCTGGGAAGAGAAGAGCTATGGCGAGATGCTGGTCGTCGAGGGCTTCACCCTGCGCCAGATCCCCGGGATCACCATGCGCTCGGCCGAGATCACCGGGATCCTCGCGCCGCTCATCGCCATCTCGGTGGTGATGCAGCAGATCCTGTCGCTCCTCGGGGCGCAGCAGGTGATCGGGGATTTCGTAACCTCCATGGGCGGCTACCATGCGGTGCTGTTCACGGCGATGATCATCGTGTTCTTCTCGGGCATGGTGCTGGAAAGCCTGCCGGTGACGATCATCCTCGCGCCGATCCTTGCGCCGATTGCGGCCAGTGTCGGGGTCGATCCGATCCACTTCGCGGTGATCTTCCTCGTGGGGGCCTCGATCGGGTTCATCACACCGCCTTACGGGCTTAACCTCTATGTGGCCTCAGGGGTCACCGGCGTGCCCTATTTCCGGCTTCTGCGCTACACGGTGCCTTATCTTGTGGCACTGATCTCGGTGTGGTTCCTGGTGTCGCTGGTGCCCGATTTGGCCTTGATCCTGCTGCCGAATAAGTAACCCATAGCGGTATGGATGAGACGGTAACACATGAGAAAGACGCCCAGATTCCCACGAACCTGCGGTTGCTTCTGATCCTCGAGGAGGTGGCGCGCCGCGGCGTGCCCCTCAAACCGTCTGATCTGATCGACGCACTCGGGCTGGCCAAACCCACCGTGCATCGCCTTCTGCAGACCGCCGAGGCCGAGGGCTTCCTGCAGCGCGATCTCGATGGGCGGTCCTATGGGCCGGGGCCGCGGCTCCGGCGCCTGTCGGTGAATACGATGTCCTCCGCATACCTGCGCACCGCCCGTCTGGCGATCCTGCGCAGGGTGGCGGAAGAGATCGGCGAGACCTGCAACCTCGCGATCCCGGACCGGGAGGGGATGATCTATCTCGACCGCGTTGAGACGAAATGGCCCCTGCGGATCCAGCTGGCCGTGGGCACGCAGGTGCCGTTTCATTGCACGGCGAGCGGGAAGCTCTATCTTTCGACCCTGCGGCGCAAGACGTTGGAGGGGTTTCTTGCGGCAGGCAGCCTGCCCCGGAGTACCGAGCGTACGCTGACGGAACCGGACGCGCTGCGCGCGGAACTGCATGCGATCTCGCGGAACGGGTTCTCCACCGATGATGAAGAATTCATGGCGGGCATGGCCGCTGTGGCCGTGCCGATCCTCGACGATCAACGCCGTCTCGTGGCGTCGCTGGCCGTGCATGCGCCGGTCCAGCGTCACGATCTGACCGGATTGCTGCGGTTTCTGCCCGTGCTGCAATCGGGCGCGGGGCAGCTGGCGGATCTGCTGGCAAGCTAGCCGCGTGCCCCGCGCGCGGCGGAGGATACTGCCCCTCACCCGAGATCTCCGCAAAAGGCGCGCAGAGGATCACGCAGCACGTCGGCGCCGACTGCATGCAGTCGGCGCGTCACGCTCCGCTGCAATTGTCCTTCAGGATGGCCACGAGCCGCGTGATCACCGCACGGACGGCAGGGATGTGGCGGTCATCCTGATGCATGACCAGCCATTGATCATGGGCCAGCTCGTCGATCTCGTCCGAGACCCGCTGCAACCCGGTCTCCCGATCCCCGACGAAACATGGCAGCACAGCCCGTCCGGCCCCCGCCAGCGCCAGATCCAGCGCGTTGCGGGGATGGGTCACTTCGACTCCGGTCTCCGAACCTCCCTGGGCCGCCACCCAACGCGACGAGGGCGTCGCCCCCATGACCCGGATCCAGGGCCTTTCCGTACGGTCGATGGCATAGGTCGCAAATCGGATCCGTCCGATCTTGCGCCCGGCGAGCAGGGGATCCTCCGGGCCTTGGTTCCGCACCCCGATCAAGGTCTCGCGCCGCGTGATGCTCAGCACCTCCTCGGCGGATATGAACCGCAGACGCGCGCCGCTCGTCCCGACCAGCTCGGGCAAGCGGCGGCAGAGCAGCGCGGTGATCCAGCTCCCGGCGGAGATCTTGATCAAAGGTCGCTCTGGTCGTCCGGTCTCGACCATGGGCACCAGCTGGGCCTCCAGACGGCTGACCTTCTCGAAAAACGCCTGCCCCTCCTCTGTGAGCGCATAGCCCCGGGGCATCCGCTCAAAGAGCTCCTGCCCCAGCCGCCGCTCCAGCGACAGCATCCGACGCCCCAAGGTTGGCGCACTCTTGCCCGTGACGTCCACCGCCCGCGCCAGCCCCTGGCCACGTGCCACGGCCAGAAACAGCCGCAAATCATCCCAATCGAAGTTCATTTCACTCATGAAATGAACCGTACAGTTTGTGTCGTGGAATTGCACCTGCCCGATCCATACCCTGCCTCCGACAGCACAAGGAGCAGAGCTATGGAGTTTCTCGACACCCAGATTGCGCCCCTGGGCATGGGGTGCTGGCCCATCGGCGGACCGATGTTCTCGGGCGACCAGTCCCTCGGTTACAGCAATGCCGAGGATGGCATGTCCATCCGTACCATCCATGCCGCCCTCGACGGAGGGATCACCCTGTTCGACACGGCGGCGGCCTATGGGGCCGGGCATTCCGAGCGCCTACTGGCCCGGGCGCTGGCCGACCGCCCCGATGCCATGATCGTCACCAAGATCGGCATCGGTATCGACGAGCAGAGCAAGCAGCTCTCCTTCGACATGCCCACCCCGGAGGACGTGCAACCGGCCATCGAGGCCTGTCTCACGCGTCTGAACCGCGACCGGATCGACCTTGTTCTGCTGCACCAGAACGAGATGCCGATTGCCGAGGCCGCCGCGATCTTCGACGCCATGGAAGAGGTGCGCCAAAGCGGCAAGATCCGCGCCTTCGGGTGGAGCACGGATTTCTCGGACCGCACTGCCGCCATGGCCAAGCGCGACGGGTTCGTGGCCATCGAGCATGCGATGAACGTCTTTTTCGATGCGGAAAACGTACAAACGACCGCCCGGGACCATGATCTCGCGAGGCTCATCCGCTCTCCACTCGCCATGGGGGTATTGACCGGGAAATACGGGGCCACCGAACGTCTGGGCAAGGACGACATCCGCGCCTCGGGCGAGACCTGGATGGAGTATTTCAAGGATGGCACAGCCAATCCCGACTATCTCGCGCGGCTGGATGCGGTCCGCGAGTTGCTCTGTTCCGATGGGCGGTCTCTGGTGCAAGGGGCCTTGGGCTGGATCTGGGCCAAGGCGCCGGACAACATCCCGATCCCCGGCGCGCGGACCGAGGCCCAGATCACCGAGATCGCCGGGGCACTGGCCCATGGACCACTTTCAGCGGAGGTTCTGACCGAGATCGAAGCCCAGATTGACCGCGCCAGTCAGCCGGTCCCGGAGCGACCCCGCTGAAGCACGCCCCGCCGTCAGGTCGACTGGGTGAAAGGCGTTTTCACCGTGTGGAGCCGCACATGTCGGATGAAGGCGCGGGCGATGGCCGGGGTGGGTTTGCGATCCGAGGTCACGAAATAGGTCCGGTACTCGATGGGTGAGGCGAATTTGCGAAACACCACATCGCCGGACCGATACTGCACCACCGGGAAGGGATTGATGACTGTGACACCCAGCCCAGCCTGCGCCAGATCCGCCGCCGCGAACGAGGTCGAGGCCTCGGCCACGATCCGCGGGATGCTGCGGCTGTTGGTCAGCACCTTTTCCAACTGCGCCCGGCGCGAGTGCCGGTGGCTCAGGGCGATCAGCGGCTGCTCATGGAGATCCTCGGGCCGGACGACCTCACGCGCGGCCAGGGGATGACCCTGAGGCATCGCGCAGACTGCCTCGGAGTGCCGATAGGGCGTCAATTTGATCCCCTCCCGGGTCAGATCCACACCCGACAACCCGAGATCGGACCGATCCTCCTGTATGCGGGTGATCACATCCTCCGATGAGGCGACCTCGAGACTGACAAAGAAATGCGGGTTGGCGGTCAGGAAGGTCGCCATATGTCCCACGAGGAAACGATGGGCGAAACTGGGCGGCGCGGTGAGGCGCAGGGTCTCTTGTGCGGGCTCGGTGGGCCCGTCGATCCGGTCGAGCGCCTCGAACAACGGATCGAGCCGCCGGTTGAGCTGAGCCGCCTCCGAGGTCGGACGCAAGCGCCCGCCATCGCGCTCGAACAGGATGCGCCCGAGCCGCGCCTCAAGACTGGCGATGGACCGGCTGACGGCGGATTGCGACAGCCCTAGACGCAGCGCCGCCTTGGAGGTGGTCCCGCTTTCCATGAGCGCGCGCAGTGCTTCGTATTCCGGCAGGCTGTGCCAGGTGCGTCCTGCCATGGGGGCCTCTGCAAAAATCTCATCGATCTATGATATTTTATCATTCACTCAAGGATGGTCTATGAGAAAATATGGCCTACGCTGGCCCGGTTGCGATCGCTTTGGGGGCGGCACCGATGGAACACATGACCCAACCACTCATATTCGACGGGCATAACGACGTATTGCTGCGGCTCTTCACCGAAGGGCGCGCGACGGCGGCGCAGGGCTTTCTCGCCGGGCGCGACGGGGCGATCGACGTGCCCTCGGCCCGCGCGGGCGGGTTCGGCGGGGGCCTTTTCGCGGTCTATGTCCCCTCCCCCAAGGATCTCGACAGTCAGCTCGAAGAGATGCTGAAGGACACCTATGACATGCCCCTGCCCGACCCGATCCATTGGGAGGATGCCTTCCCGGTGGTCATGGCGCAGGCGGCGATCCTCTTCGACCTCGAAGAGCAGGGCGCGTTGACGGTGTGCCGCAGCGCAGCCGAGGTGCAGGCCTGCCTGAACTCCGGAATTCTGGCAGCGGTCCTGCATATCGAGGGCGCGGAAGCCATTGATCCGGAACTGAATACTCTGGATGTGCTCTATCAGGCGGGGCTGCGGTCCATCGGACCGGTCTGGAGCCGCGAGACGATTTTCGGCCATGGCGTGCCCTTTCGCTACCCCAGCTCGCCGGATACCGGCCCGGGGCTGACCGACCACGGATTGCGGCTTGTGCGGCGCTGCAACGAGCTCGGCATCATGATCGATCTGTCGCATCTCAACGAGGCGGGGTTCTGGGATGTGGCGCGCTATTCGACCCAGCCGCTGGTCGCGACCCATTCCAACGCCCATGCGATCTGCCCCCATGCGCGGAACCTGACGGATAAACAACTGGCCGCCATCGCCGAGAGTGATGGTATGGTCGGGCTCAACTTCGCGGTCGCCTTTCTGCGATCGGATGGCAAGAAGCTGTCCGAGGTGCCGCTGGAGCAAATGATCCGCCATCTGGATCACCTGATCGAAACGCTCGGCGAGGATCGTGTGGGATTCGGTTCGGATTACGACGGTGCGCTCGTGCCGGACGTGCTTAACTCCTGTGCCGGACTGCCAAAACTTCGGGCAGCCCTGCGCCAGCACGGCTATGACGATGCGTTGATGACGAAGCTCTGCCAGGGAAACTGGCTTAGGGTTCTCGAGAAAACCTGGGGCGCATAACCCGGGTTAAACTTTCCAATTCCCGACAACGGAGGACGACCAAAATGAATACTTTTGCGAAATTGCTCAGCGGGGCCGCATTGGGCCTCGCGGTGAGCGTGACATCCTTCTCGGCCTTCGCCGAGACGCCTGCGAACATGCTGGTGATCGCGCACCGGATCGACGATGTGACCACCATCGACCCGGCCGAGAGCTTTGAATTCGCCGGCTCGGATATCAGCCGGAATGTCTATAGCCGTCTGGTCAATCTCGACCCGAACGATCTGGCCGCTGGCTACAAGCCCGACCTGGCCGAAAGCTGGGAGGTCTCCGAGGACGGCAAGACCATCACCTTCACCATGCGCGAGGGTGTCACCTTCCACTCGGGCAACCCGGTGACCGCCGAGGACGCGGCCTTCTCGCTGCAGCGCGCGGTGATCCTGAACAAGACACCGGCCTTCATCCTGACGCAGTTCGGCTTCACCGCAGAGAACGCGGCCGAGACGATCCGCGCCGAAGGCAACAAGCTGATGATCACGACGGACAAGCGCTATGCGACCTCCTTCGTGCTGAACTGCCTCACGGCGACGATCGGCGCGATCGTGGACATGAAAACCGTCATGGCCAACGAGGTCGATGGCGACATGGGCAACGAGTGGCTCAAGACGAACTCCGCCGGCTCGGGCCCCTACAAGCTCGACAGCTGGAAGCCGAATGAGAGCGTCACGCTGACCTCGAACCCGGATTACTACGGTGGCGCCCCCGCCATGGAGCGCGTGATCGTGCGCCATGTGCTGGAAAGCGCGTCCCAGCGCCTGCTGCTGGAGCGCGGCGATATCGACATCGCCCGCAACCTCAACCCCGAGGACATCGCCGGGGCCTCCGGGGCCGAGGGCGTCAAGATCCAGGATGAGCTGAAGGGCCGCCTGATGTATCTGGCCCTGAACCAGAAGCATCCGGAACTGTCCAAGCCCGAGGTCCGTCAGGCGTTCAAATACCTGATCGATTATGAAGGCATGCGCGACAGCTTCCTGAAGGGTCAGTACACGATCCATCAGAACTTCCTGCCCGCGACCTATCTCGGCGCGTCGGATGAGAACCCGTTCTCCTACAATATCGAAAAGGCCAAGGAGCTGCTCGCGGCTGCCGGGGTCGAGAATCTCGAGATCGAGATCGGTGTGCGCGAAGCCCAGGAGCGGATCGAGATCGGTCAAAGCTTCCAGAACGCCGCGGCGCAGGCCGGGATCACGGTCAACATCACCGTCGGCACCGCCAAGCAGATCCTCGCCCGCTACCGCGCGCGAGAGCTGGACGTCTATCTCGGGGCCTGGGGCCCGGACTATCCGGATCCGCAGACCAATGCCGGCACCTTCGCCTATAACCCGGACAACTCGGACGAAGCCAACGCGACCGGCCTTCTGGCCTGGCGCAACAGCTGGGACACCGGTGGTCTGACCGCCAAGGTCGACGCCGCCGTGGTCGAGAATGATCGCGACATGCGCATCAAGATGTACGAGGAGATCCAGGCCGAGTTCCGCGAGACATCCCCCTTCGTGGTGATGTTCCAGCAGATCGAGCAATCTGCCCTGCGCGAGAATGTCATGAACTGGTCCACCGGTCAGGCTGTGACCGCCGCCGCCTATTGGCAGGTCACAAAGTAAATGGCCCTCTCCGAGGACAACGGGAAGGGGCGCGCGCGCGCGTCCCTTCCCCCATGGATCAAAACGACGGCCCTGACCCTCGGCTCCATTGCCGTGACGATGCTGGGCCTGCTTTTCATTACCTTCATTATCGGTCGGGTGATGCCCATCGACCCGGTGCTGGCCATCGTCGGCGAGCGGGCGTCGCAATCGACCTATGACGCGGTTTTTCTGGAGCTTGGGCTCGACAAACCGCTGATCGTGCAATTCGGCTATTACATCTGGGATGTGCTGCACCTGGACTTCGGCACCTCTCTGCTGAACGCGCGGCCCGTCTCCGAAGACATCGCCCGCGTCTTCCCCGCCACGCTGGAGCTTGCAACGCTCGGCATTCTCATCGGGGTCATCCTCGGGGTGCCGCTGGGCGTGGTCGCCGCGGCGCGCAAGGGATCCTGGATCGACCAGGTGGCCCGGGTGCTCGCGCTGGTGGGCTATTCGATGCCCATCTTCTGGCTGGGTCTGATGGGGCTCTTGATCTTCTACGGCATTCTCGGCTGGGTCGGCGGACCGGGGCGCGTGGGCATCTTCTATGTCGACGTGGTGCCCAGCGTGACCGGGCTGATCCTTGTGGATGCCGCCCTTGACGGCAATTGGGACGTCTTCAAGGACGCCTTCAGCCATATCATCCTGCCCGCCTCGCTGCTGGGCTATTTCTCGCTGGCCTATATCAGCCGAATGACGCGGTCGTTCATGCTGGAACAGCTCAGCGCCGAATACATCACCACGGCCCGGGTCAAGGGCATGTCGGAATGGGATGTGATCTGGAAGCACGCCTTCAAGAACATCCGGGTGCAGCTCATCACGGTCATCGCGCTCAGCTATGCGAACCTGCTGGAGGGCTCGGTCCTGACGGAGATCATCTTCTCCTGGCCCGGGATCGGCAGCTACATCACCACGGCCCTTCTCAGCGCGGATATGAACGCGGTGCTGGGCGGCACGGTGGTGGTCGGGCTGATTTTCATCCTGCTCAATATCTTTTCGGACCTTCTCTACAAGGTCTTCGATCCGAGGGCGAAATAGATGGCCGACCAGACCCTCCGGGCGTGGCTCCTGACGGACACGCCAACCTCGCGGCGCCATGCGAAATTGTCGGCGCTTTATCAGGGCTGGCTGTCGTTCCGGTCCAACACCATGGCCATGATCGGCCTCGGCATTCTGGTCGCGCTGGTGCTGATCGCAGCCGCCGCCCCCCTGATCGCGCCCCACGATCCCTTCGTGCAGGATCTGGGCAACCGCCTCGCACCGCTGGGATCCGAAGGGCATATCCTCGGCACGGACAGTCTGGGGCGGGATATCCTCTCGCGGCTGATCTATGGCGCGCGGATCACGCTCTATATCGTGGCGCTGGTGGCGCTGATCGCGCCCGTGGTCGGGCTGCTGGTGGGCACGGTTTCGGGCTATCTTGGCGGGTGGATGGATGTCGTGCTGATGCGGATCACCGATATCTTCCTCGCCTTCCCCCGGCTCGTGCTGGCGCTCGCCTTCGTGGCCGCCCTCGGCGCGGGGATCGAGAACGCGGTGATCGCGATCTCGCTCACGGCCTGGCCTCCCTATGCCCGGATCGCCCGGGCCGAGACCCTGACCATCCGCTCGTCGGACTACATCTCGGCCATCAAGCTGCAGGGGGCGGGCGGTCTGCGGATCATCACGCGGCATATCTGGCCGCTCTGCATCTCGTCGCTGATCGTGCGGGTGACGCTGGACATGGCGGGGATCATCCTGGCCGCCGCCGGCCTCGGCTTTCTCGGCCTTGGCGCGCAGCCGCCCAGCCCGGAATGGGGCGCGATGATCTCGGAAGGGCGTCGGTTCATACTCGATCACTGGTGGGTCGCCACCATGCCGGGGCTTGCGATCTTCACCGTTTCGCTGGCCTTCAACCTGCTGGGCGACGGCCTGCGCGATGTGCTCGACCCGAAGGCAGGTGAATGATGGACAGGCTTCTGGATGTGGAAAACCTCTGGGTGAAATTCCCGACCCGGCAGGGGATCTTCGACGCGGTGCGCGGGGTGTCCTTCACCCTCGGGCGCGAGCGGTTGGGGATCGTCGGCGAAAGCGGCTCGGGCAAGTCCATGACCGGGCGCGCGATCCTGCGCCTGATCCGCCCCCCGGGGATCGTGGAGGCCGATCACATCGCCCTGGACGGCGTGGATCTGTTGCAGAAATCCGAAAAGGAGATGCGGGCCGTGCGCGGCCAGCGGATCTCGATGGTGATGCAGGACCCGAGATTCTCGCTCAACCCGGTGATGACCATCGGCGACCAGATCATGGAGGCCTACCGCCTGCACTCCAAGGCCTCGAAATCCGAGGCCCGCACCAAAGCGCTGGAGATGCTGGAGGCGGTCTCGATCCGCAACCCGGAAAGGGTGATGCGCGCCTATCCCCACGAGATGTCCGGCGGGATGGGCCAGCGGATCATGATCGCCATGATGCTGATCCCCAATCCCGAAATCCTGATCGCGGATGAGCCGACCTCGGCGCTGGATGTGTCGGTGCAGCGGCAGGTGCTCGACATCATGGACAAGCTGGTCACGGACCGGGGCATGGGCCTGATCTTCATCAGCCATGACCTGAACCTCGTGGCGGATTTCTGTGACCGGGTGCTGATCATGTATGCCGGTCGGATCGTCGAGGTCTGCGATGCGGACAAGCTGCACGAGGCGCAGCACCCCTATACGCGCGGCCTGCTGAATTCCCTGCCGCGGCTGGATGCGCCGCGCGACCGGCTCGAGGTGCTGACCCGTGCGCCGGAATGGTCCGAAGCCCCAAGTGTGAGCGGTCGCCAATGACGATGCTGGAAATCGATGGTCTCGACGTCTGGTTCGGGCGTGATCGCGACCGGGTGGATGCGGTCAAGCAGGCGCGGTTTTCCGTGGCCGCGGGCGAGAGCTTTGGCCTTGTGGGCGAGAGCGGCTCGGGCAAGTCCACCATCCTGCGCGCCATCACCGGGCTGGCCCCCACCTGGTCCGGTCGGATCGCCGTGGGCGGTCAGGAGATCGAGTTGAAACGCGCCAAGGCCTTCTACAAGAAGGTGCAGATGGTGTTTCAGGACCCCTATGCCTCGCTCCACCCGCGCCATTCCGTGGATGCGGTGCTGGGCGAGACCCTGCATCTGCACGGGTTCAGGGATATCGACACGCGGGTCATAAAGCTGCTGGATGATGTGGGGCTGGGGCAGAAGTTCCGGTTTCGCTATCCGCACCAGCTCTCGGGGGGTCAGCGGCAGCGGGTCGCGATTGCCCGCGCGCTCGCACCCGAGCCCGAGCTCTTGCTGCTGGACGAGCCCACCTCCGCGCTAGATGTTTCCGTGCAGGCCGAGATCCTGAACCTGCTCGCGGATCTGCGGCAGGAACACGGGCTGACCTATCTCATGGTGTCCCATGACCTGAGCGTGGTGGGCCATATGTGCGACCGGCTTGCAGTGATGAAAGACGGCGAGATTGTCGAGATCATGGATGTGGCGGCGCTTCGGGCCATGAAGGCCACGCATCCCTATTCGCAGCACCTGCTCAGGGCCTCGATCTGAGGCGCGGGCCAATCACGGGGGTTTACATGTACCATTCGACCAAGACCTTACTTGCGGGCGTCGCGGTGGCGGCTCTGGCGGCCGGGCCACTCTGGGCAAAGACGCCGGACACCATTCTGGTGGTGGCCCAGAACATCGATGACATCGTGACCATCGATCCGGCTTCGGCCTATGAGTTCAGCTCGGGCGAGTATGTGGCGAACACCTATGACACGCTGGTGCGCTATGACGCCATGGACACCACGGTCCTGGCCCCTGCCCTCGCCACGCAATGGGAGATCGACGGCGCCAGCAAGACGGTGACCTTCACCCTGCGCGACGGCGTCACCTTTCACAGCGGCAACCCTTTGCGCGGCGCGGATGTGGTCGGCTCCTGGAAGCGGGTGGTGACACTCGACAAGGCCCCGGCCTTCATCCTCAAGCAACTCGGCTGGACCCCGGAGAACATCGACGAGATGGTCACGGCTGAGGGCAACACGGTCACGGTCCGCTATGAGGGCGAGTTCGCGCCCTCCTTTGTGCTGAACGTGCTGGCGGCGCGCCCGGCTTCCATCGTGGATATGGAAACGGTCATGGCCAACGAGGTTGATGGCGATCTGGGCCACGCCTGGATGAACAAGAATTCCGCCGGGACCGGGCCCTTCAGCCTCGGCACCTACCGGCCTGCGGATATCCTCTCGCTCACGGCCAATCCGGACTATTATCAGGGCGGCCCGGCCATGGAGCGGGTGGTGATCCAGCACAATCCCGAGGGCGCGACCCAGCGCCTGCAGCTTGAAGCCGGGGATATCGACATCGCCAAGAACCTCGATCCGGGCCAGATCGCCGGGCTCGACGCGGCCGAAGGCGTCCGGGTGGAGACCTATCCCCAGGCGGCGGTGCATTGGGTGTCGTTCAACCAGAAGACCGAGAGCCTGACGGATCCGGCCGTCTGGGAGGCCGCGCGCTATCTGGTGGATTACGAGGGCATGGCCGAGGGCATGCTCAAAGGTCAGATGAAGGTGCATCAGGCCTTCTGGCCCGACGGCTTTCCCGGCGCGCTCACGGAGACCCCCTTTGGCTACGATCCCGAAAAGGCGCGCCAGATCCTGTCCGAGGCCGGGGTGGAGACCCCGATCAACGTGACCATGGACGTGATCTCGGCCCCGACCTTTGTCGAGATGGCTCAGGCGCTTCAGGCGTCTTTCGCCGAGGGCGGCATCAATCTTGAAATCATTCCGGGCACCGGCGCGCAGGTCATCACCAAGTACCGGGCGCGGACCCACGAGGCGATGATGCTCTACTGGGGGCCGGACTTCATGGACCCCCATTCCAACGCCAAGGCCTTTGCCTATAACGCGGATAATTCCGACGACAAATACGCCTCCACCACCACATGGCGCAACGCGTGGATGCCGCCGGAAGAAATGAACAAAAAGACCATGGCGGCGCTGGCCGAGCAGGACGCCGACACCCGGCTTGAGATGTATATGGATCTGCAAAAGGCGACCCAGGCCGAGGCGCCGTTCGTCATCATGTTCCAGGCAATCAAGCAGGTGGCCATGCGCGACAACGTGCAGGGCTTCGTCAACGGTGCCACGTCTGACTACGTCTTCTACCGGCTGGTCGAAAAGGAATGAGCCCGCCGCGCTCCGCCGACGCCTTCTTCGCAGAATTGCATGAGGCCATCGGCGGGCGCCTGTTCACGATCACCGTGCTGGACCGGGACGCCGGTCTGGCACGGCGCGCTTACAGCTCGCATCCCGAGGCCTATCCCGTCTCGGGCACCAAGCCCATGGCACAGGGTGCCTGGACGGACATGGTGGTCACGCGTGGTGAGGTGTTCGTGGCGAACTCGGTCGCCGAGTTCGCGATCTATTTTCCCGACCACGCGCTGATCGAAAGCCTCGGCTGCGGGGCCGCGCTGAATGTGCCCATCCGCAATGGCCCGGTGATCGGCACCGTGAACGTTCTGGACGTCGCCGGGGCGTTCTCACCTCCGGTTGTGACGCGGATCTGCGCCGAGATCGCCGCGCAGGAGGACGCGCTGCGGACCCATCTGGAAGGTCTCGCGCTGTAATCAGACGTCCTTTACGGGGGCCAAAGCGCCCCGACGGATCGACAGCGTACCACAGGGCCAAGCTGGGACCCGTTCCCGGAGCATCGCCGCAACGCTGTCTCGACCCGAGATCGCCAGCGCGCACCGGGCGGCCCCGTTTGCGACATCGACAACACCGACCGGGGGACAGGTCGAAATCCTGCAGCGCTGCGCAAGAGCGCTTGAGGCCCGCGCGCTTGACACAGAGCCTGCGCCCGCGGCACGCTGTGTCATTTCTTGACGCCAAATCCGACCTGCACCGTGCTGTTTCGAAGTTTTTTCCTGTCCCTTTTCTGTCTGGCGGCCATGCCGTTACAGGCCTTTGGACAAAGCTCCTGCGACACCAGCATCCGCTTCGCCGCCGCCAGAATGAGCGTCTCGGCGGCCCAAGCCCGGTTCCGGGGCTGCGTCGCCCGCGAGGACAGGCTGGTCCAGCAGGATCGCGACGCCTATTACAATGGGCGCCGTCCCCCGCAGCAGCAATGCGCGGGCGAGGCCGTCATCTACACCGCATGCGAGCGCGAAAGCCGCAATATCTGCACCGCCCGGGAAGAACTGGAGGCCGCGCGCGACGCCTGCTTGCGGTTCGATCAGGAAGAGCTCGACACGATCACTGACGCCGTTGAGGACCTGAATGGTCGACGCCCCGATGCCGGGGCCGGCGCGCTTTCGAAAAAGCTGACCGAGCAGGCCCTGAAGGAGTTGGACGCAAGCATCCGCACGACCCTCGGCGCGTTGGATGGCGTCATCGCGGATGCGGACGCCTTGGGTCCGGTCGGAGATACCGCCCCCGCTCCGAGGTTTTCCGCCACGACGGGCCCCGGCGGCGCGGATCAACCCAACGCGCTGCCTACCGACCTGCAAGCCATTCTCGATCAGACGGTGGAAGGGCTGCAAAGCGCCGTTCAGGATGGGGATCTGTCGGTGCAAGAGGCGCAGACCCTGTTGAACCGGGGCTTGCGCCAAATCCGCGAAGACCGCGATCGACAGGTCAGGGCCGCGCGAGAAGAGATCTGGGACAACAGGGTCCAGGGCTCCGAAGAAGACGAGCTGGCGGCGCGCATGCGGGCGCAACTCTCTGCGTTCTCGCGATCAAGCCCGGCGCAACCGCCCAGAGGTCAGCAATCCAGACCCAGCGCCGCGAACGATGTCGCCGCGTGTATTCAGACCTGTGTCACCTGGCCGAACAACACCCGGGGCGGGTGCACCCGGTGTTGCCAACAGCTGGGCGCGGGCGTGTTCACCAGCTGCTTTCCCAACAGCAGAACGTATTTCGAACGGTGGCGATAGACGGGCCCGCGATGCGCAAAAGCCCGGGGCCTCAGGCGACGGGCGGGCACCCCCAATCCGAGGACAACGAGATGACACAGCAATCTGATCCTACGACACGGGCCTCGCGGGTCGCTGCGCTCGCGGTTTTGACCTTTTGCGGCATTGCACCTCTGGCGTCGCAGGCCTTCGAGCCCGTGGCGGAGTTTCCGGTGGATCACAACTCCTACACGCTCACCGCGCAGACCTTTGGCCCGGACGGCACCTTCTACGCGGGCGACGGGCTGCGGCTCAGGGCGTTTGATCTGCTCGGGAACACGCAAACCGACGGGTTGATCGTCGGGCAGGCGGCGGGCATCGCGGTCTCACCGAATGGAAGGCAGGTCGCCATCGGAACCCATGATGACGGTGTCACGCTCTACGCGCTGCCCGACGGGTCCGAGATTGCGCGGTTCGACCTGGACCTGGTCTACACTCCCCCTGTCTTTCAGTTCGATCCCTTGGGCCAGAACCTGCTGGTCAAGACGCAAGCTGCGCCAAACGCGCTTCATCTGTTCAACGTCACATCCGGGACGCTGCGCCGGATCGCGCCCGACAAGGTCTCCCCTGAAATGGCTGCATTCTCGCCCGATGGCCTGTCGATCTACGTGATCGAGCGGTCCGGAGAGATCGAGAAGATCGACCTCGCAAGCGGCACGACACAAGCCGCGGCCAGAACGCGCGTCCCCCTGGCATTGCCGGTGCGCTTGCAAATCCTGCCAGACACGCAGGATGTGGCCGTGGTCTCGGTGGGCGAGGTCAATCGCTTCAACGACCAGCTGGGCGGGCGCAGGCATAGCTTCGCGCCCCTCGCATTTGGCGAAAGCTTCACCGGGTCGGGGCAGTTTGATCGGTTCTTGTTCACGAACCCATCGGGCAGTTCCGTGGGGCGGCTAACCCTGGCGGGGGATTTTTCGACCTATGACATTGGTCGGGACAGGGCGTCACAGTTCCGGAACCCGCGCATTGCGAGCGCGTTCCCGGCCTGGAAACATGACACTGCGGCATTGAGCTGGGATGGGTCCGTGCTGGGGGTGGTTCAGCGAAACCCGGATGAAGGCGGTGTTTTCTTCTTTGCACTTCCATCCGAGCGTTGGACCGATCTGAGCCAGATGTTTGACCGCCAAGCAACCGCACGCGCCGCGCTGGAGGCGATCAAGCGGAATGACCTCGACGGGCTCGCCACGCTCATAACGCCCGAGCTGGTTTTGAACACACCGATGGCGCCCTCGCTGCTTTCGATGGCGGCGGCTTTTGGATCGCTTGAGAGCGTGTTCCTGCTGGTTGAGAATGGCGCAGATGTGGATCAGCTTGCGCCCCTGACGGGCAAGACCGCCTTGATCCATGCCGCGGAAGCCGGAAATGAGGAGACGATTCAAGCGCTGCTCAGCCTGGGTGCGGATACCACTCGGATCGCGAGGACCGGCGAGACATTCACGGCAGCCCTGGCGAAGTCGCCCATTGCAGAAGACAGCGGGTCGCAGATCGCCACGCTCAAAGCGCAGATCAGGCGCAAGCTGCCCGCCGCAGCGCTGGGTCAGGCCCTCTTCACGGCGGTGGCGCGTGGCGACCGGCATCTGTTGGCGACCCTTCTGTCCATGGGGGCGGATGCGAATGCCCGGGACAGAGAAGGCCGAACCCCCTTGATGATCGCAGCCGCATCCGAGGCGGACACGGCGCTGGCGATGGTGCGGGACCTGCTGCGTTTCGGGTCCGCCGATCCGAACATGACAAACAGGGACGGGGCAACGGCGCTGGCCTTCGCCATGGCTGCGGATGCCGGGGAGGACCTTCTCAGGACCCTGATCGTGGTCAGCGCGCTCGCACGCGAGGACAACCCGAGCTATGCGTGGGATCTGGCGTCCGAGCTGAACAATCCGGCGGCTCTGACCCTTCTGCCCGCCCAAGGCTGGCAGCCGCCCAACATCCCCATGCCGGAGATCGCGAAAATCGACCTGCCGATCGCGGGCAACATGACCCGCCAGCAGATCCGCACCCTGCAGGAGGCGCTGAAGCGACAGGGGCTCTATGCCGGATCCATCGATGGTCTCTGGGGCCCTGCCAGCCGGCGGGGACTCGCATCATATTTCAAGGTCGTGTTCGAAGACCACCACAGTGTCCTTGAAGAGTTCTGCACCGGGATCGGGGCCGAGATTGACCGGCGTTCCGCTCGGGGCGCGGCCTATCTGGGGTCTGGATCCGGCTCGGGCGTGGCGTGGCGCTTCGAGGGCTTTCACGGGATGGGCGTCGATGTGGAGGCATCGAGCACCGACCGGGACATGACCGTCCGATGCGAGTTCAGGGCGGGCGCGAATGGCACACGCACCACCGAACAGCTTGAGCTTTGGGCGGGGTTTGTGCGCTACGACAGCCGTCAGGTCATCGCCGATTTCCGCAACAAATGTGCAACCGCGCAGGACTGGTTGCGATCTCAGTTCTACGTGGCCGAAGCGCCGGTCGCGGTGGATTTCGCCTGCGAGCGGGCCATGGCTGGGGTACCTATCAGTGATCGTGGGGTCGCCACGACCTGGCAGGAATACTGATCGGCACCGGGCCGCCATCGAACGGAGCGCTGCACTGCTTTGGGCAAGCTCGTCCTGCGGGAAAGCGCGCAGCGCATCTCTGAAGCGCCGCGCGGGGGATTTCGGACCATGACGCCCTGCGCAGGCATCAAGGGGGGACAGACACTGGCGGTGTAGCCTCCCCAGCTATTGTCTCATGGCCCTTCGGATCGTCATCAATGGCCAGGGGACTACAGGTCCGGGGAGTGACCTCGCCGCCGGGCCAGCCGCTTCTCGCGCCCCGGTCGTCGCCAGACGGATCGCTCCGCGTTACTCCGCGGCAACGGCCTCCGGCCCGTCGGTCTCGCCGAAACCCTTCGGCACAGGCAGATCCGGCAGGCCTGCGGCCCGCTTTTTCAGGGCGCGCCCGATGACGACGCGACTGACCTCGGTCGTTCCGTCCACGATCCGAAGCATCTGCGCGAGCCGGGACAGACGGTCCAGACCATAAGGTTGCAGCAGACCCATGCCGCCCAGCACCTGTGTACAGGTGTTTGCCGCCTTCACCGCGGCATCGGGCACGAAACGTTTGGCATGGGCAGCCATCAGGGGGCCTTCGGGTGTGCCCAGGGCCTCGGCGGCTTTGCGATAGAGCAGCCTGGAGGCCTCCAGATCGGTCGCGACCTCGCCCAGCATCCACTGGATCCCGTCGAGATCGAGAGTCTTTCCCCCGAACATCTTGCGGTTCTTGGAATAGGACAGCGCAGTGTCCAGCGCCGACTGCATCAGCCCACAACACCCCGACGCGATGGAGACCCGCGCGATATCGATCGCCATGAGCCCGCCTTGCAGCCCCTGACCGATCGGCAGGATGATGTTGTCTTCACTGACCACGACCTCGTCGAGATACATCTCGGACATCGGCAGGAAACGATAGGAGGGCGTGTCATAGAGCGGGCCAAAGCTGATCCCCGGGGCGTCGGCGGGAATGGCGATCATGGCCATGTCCTTGTGACCGGGGGCGTCGCTGGTTTTGACCACGGTGAAGTAGATGTCAGCCTCGGTCGCCAGACTGACCCAGGCTTTCGCCCCACGGATCGTCCAGGTGCCATCGCCGTTGATGGTGGCTCTGGTATACATCGTCATGGGGTCAGAGCCGGATTGCGGCTCCGTCAGAGCGAAATTCGCCAGCTTGCGGCCAGAGGTCAGGTCACGCGCCCATGCCTCCTTGAATGCCTCGGTCCCGTAACCGCATGCCGCGAAGGTACAGATATTGTGCATCGACAAGGCAAAGGCATAGGCCCCGTCGCCCAGCCCCAACTGTTCATAGACCTGAATGCCCTCGGCCAAGGGCAGGCCCTGCCCGCCCCACGCTTCGGGCGCATAAAGCCCGGTCAGACCCGCAGCCCCGGCTTTGTCAGAGGCGGCGCGCGGCCAGGCTCTCTCGGCGTTCCAGGTTGCCACATTCGGTGTGATGACATCGCGCGCGTGATCGCGGGCTGCGGCGAGGATGGCGTCGAGTTTGGCTGACATGGGCGAGATCCTTGGACATGGCCGCACATATCCGAATTCGCCAACAAGGGTTGGCAGAACAGATCGAACAGACACGGCGCGTTGTGATTTCCCGTCTTATATCTGCCCTGAAGCCATTCAGGCCATCTCACAGAGTGACAGGTCATTGTCCAAAAGTGACAGATCAGGTGCTCGCCATCATCGCCGCCGGTAAGAACTGGGCGTGGCCCCGGTCCAGCGGTGGAACGCCTTGTGAAAGCTGGCCGCCGATGAAAACCCGACATCCTGGGCAATCGCTTCGATACTCGCCTCCTCCAGCTGAAGTCGCCGGATGGCGATGTCCCGGCGCAGCCCATCCTTGATCGCCTGAAAGGAGGTGCCATCGGCCTCGAGCCTGCGGATCAATGTGCGCGGGGTCATGTGCAAGGCATTGGCGGCTGCCCCCAGATGCGCCGCCTCCCACGGGACCTCGGTCAGATAGGCCCGCACCCGCAGCGATTGCGTATGCTCCTGCGAGCGCGTGAAGATCCAGTCGCGGGGCGCGTTCTCGAGAAAGCGGTCCAGATCATCGGAACTGCGGATCTGAACCGGGCCGAGCGCTTTCGTGGGCACGCGGATCGTGGTTGCGGGGGCCGAGAACCTGATCGGCGCCGGGAAGATGACAGCGTAATCCTCTTCAAAGGACGGGGGCTCAAAGGCGAAGGCGACCCCCGCCAGCGGCACCTCCTGCCGGGCCAGCCAGGACAGGATGCCATGCGCAAGTTTCAGGATCAGCATGTGGCCGAAACGCTGGGCGGGCGCGTCGGTCTGGGGGATGAGGCGCAGGGCATAGGTCTCGGCCTCCTCGCTCAGGTCGAACTGGTAGTCATCCAGCAGCAGATTCCAGAAGGTGGAAAAGCGATAGAGCGCCGAGGCGAGCGATGTGGACTCGCGCAGCGTGGTCAGCAGATGCTGCAAAGCGCGCGCTCGGATCGGGCGGGACCAGAGGCCCATCATCTCGTCCCCGGTCTCGACCGCCGCCAACTGGTACAGGCGCACGATCTGATCAAGGGTGACCCGCCCCTGGGCGGGGCCAGCTTCCACGGGCAAGCCGGATCGCTCCAGCAAGGAACGATAGTCATCCTCGGCACAGATCGCCCGAAGGCCGACAAGCCAGTCCTGGATGAACTGGCTGGAGACCGTCGAGAAGGAGGGGGCTGCTGCGCTCATGTACCGGCGAAACTAACAACGAAACGTCCGCGCCAGAAGCCGTCATTCTGCGACCGCCCACACGCGCGTCAGGGGGTGCCATGCCCTCTGCGTGGGCAGAATGTGGCTCTGCACCCGGGGGGGGGACGCGCGCGCATGACAACGTGGCAGGGGAAGGTCCCACCTGCACCGGGCACACGCCACGGGTCCTGCCACGCTGTGGACAAGACCAGCCCATGCGTCGAAGACGCAATAGACACTTCGGTCCAGGCCGCGCGTGTCAGATGGTCGACAGAAGGATGCTCGTCTCGCTGTTCAAGACGCCATCGACAACGCGAACCTCCCGCAGAACCCGATCGAACTCGGCAAGATCATCCACAAGGATCTCAGTAATCAGATCCCATTTGCCGCTGGTTGTGTGAATGGCCGTCAGCTCAGGCAAGCGCCGCAGCTTGTTGATCACCTGCGTGGTGTTGCGGCCCACGACCTCGATCATCATGATCGCCCGGATCTGACCGGGGCCGTAATCCTCGCGAACGCGGGCCGTGAAGCCCAGCAAGGCCCCCGATGCCAGCAGCCTGTCCAACCGGGTTTGGACCGTGCCCCGGGTGACCCCCATGATCTCTGCCAACTTGGACACCGGCGCGCGCCCATCGTGGCGCAGCAGCCCGATGAGCGTGCGATCATGATCGTCGAAGACATGTTTGCTCGCCCCACGCTTGGACATGCGGACCCCTCATTTTGCAGTCTGGTGCCATACAAATTGTACGATTCATGGACAGAAATCTATTCTGTTGAGCATTTGAACTGCAATTATCAGGGTCGATAACAGGGCCACAGAACAGTTTCGAGGTCCGCCATATTGCCCCCCGCCCCGTCCAGACGTGCACTTGTCCCATTCGTCAGCGTTGCAAACATCATGTCCCTGATCCACCGGATCGGGCTCGAAGAGATGATGTCCGGCATGGCTGACTATATCGAAGACGACTTCCGCCGGTGGGAGCTCTTTGACAAGACGCCGCGCGTGGCCTCGCATTCCGAGGTGGGTGTCATCGAGTTGATGCCGACCTCGGATGGTGCGGTCTATGGCTTCAAATATGTGAACGGCCACCCCAAGAACGCGGCGGAGGGATTGCAGACCGTCACAGCCTTCGGGCTTCTGGCGGAGGTCGATACGGGTTATCCGGTTCTGCTCTCGGAGATGACGGTGCTGACCGCGTTGCGCACGGCGGCGACCTCGGCCATGGTCGCGCGGCACCTGGCCCCCGGATCCGCCGAGACCATGGCGCTGATCGGCAATGGCGCGCAATCGGAGTTTCAGGCGATCGCCTTTCGCGCGATTTGCGGTGTAAACAGGCTCCGGCTCTATGACATCGATCCCGCCGCAACCCGCAAAACGATCGCAAATCTAGAGACGCAGGGCTTCGAGCTGATCGCCTGCGCCACTGCGCAAGAGGCGATCGAGGGGGCGCAGATCATCACCACCTGCACGGCCGACAAGCAATATGCCACCATTCTGACCGACAACATGGTGGGTGCCGGTGTGCATATCAACGCGATTGGCGGGGACTGCCCCGGCAAGACGGAATTGCACAAGGACATCCTGAGCCGCGCTGACGTGTTTGTGGAATACCCGCCGCAAACCCGGGTCGAGGGCGAGATCCAGCAGATGCCCGACGACTTCGCCGTGACCGAGATCTGGCAGGTCATCACGGGGGCCGCGCAGGGCCGCAGGGATGACCGGCAGATCACGCTGTTCGACGGGGTCGGCTTTGCCATCGAGGATTTCTCGGCGCTGCGCTACTTGCGGGACCATCTCACCGACAGCGGGCTCTACGCGCAGCTGGACATGATCGCCGACCCGGATGATCCCCGTGACTTGTTCGGCATGGTGCAGCGCGCGCACGGAGAGGCTGCATGATCCGCCCGTCGGTTCAGGCCCCGGCCGCCATCGTCATGGTCCGTCCCCACGGCTTCACGGTGAACACCGAAACCGCGCAGGACAACGCCTTCCAAAGCCATATCGGCGCCGCAGGTCCCGATATGGCTCGCCGCGCCTATGAAGAACACAGCGCGATGGTCGCTGAACTGGAGCATCACGGCGTGACTGTGCATCTCTGCGAAGGCGAGAACACTGATACGCCGGATTGCGTGTTTCCGAACAACTGGTTCTCGACACATGTCGGAGGACATGTGGCCCTCTACCCGATGAAGGCCGAGAACCGCCGGCTGGAACGGCGGCCCGACATCATCGAGTTTCTCAAAACCCGGTACCGGGTGCAGGATGTCATCGACTATTCCGGGCTCGAAATGGACGGGCTCTATCTCGAGGGTACGGGCGCCATGGTCCTCGACCATATCGAACGGGTGGCCTACGCGGTGGGGTCCGACCGCACGAACCCCATCGCGCTGGAACGGTTCTGCACCCATTTCAACTTTGAGCCGTTGGTCTTTCCCGCCACGGACGGCAACGGCGTCAGCATTTACCACACGAATGTCCTGATGTGCATTGGAACCGATTTCGCCCTGCTGGGGGCCGAGCTGATCACAGACAGCGCGCGTCGGCATCATGTGATCGCACGGCTCAAGGCCTCGGGCCGTGAAATCATCAACCTGAGCGCCGCCCAGATTGCGGCTTTCGCGGGGAATGCAATCGAAGTGCAGGGCGCAGACGGGCGTCTCTTGGCGCTATCTCAGACCGCCTATGACGCGTTGACCACGGACCAGATCGCACGGTTGGAGCAGGTCGTTTCCCCGATCCCGTTATCGGTGCCCACCATAGAGATGGCAGGCGGGTCCGTCCGCTGCATGATCGCGGGCATCCATTTGACACCACGTGGCTCGGCTGCCCCGCCTCAGGCTCTGGCCTGATGGCTGGGGGCGTCGCGTGGCTGCACGCGGCCATGGTCTGGCGCGCGTGCGATCAGCCGGCCGTGCCCGGTCCGTCGGTCAAACTCGGGTCCGCTCAGGTCGCATCCGTCGCGGCGCCTGTCAAAACGCCTCCGAGTGGTCTGCGGAGAACCGGGCCAGCAGTGCCCCAAATCACCTGTCCAAACGCGCGCCAGCCTCGGGCGCGCCCCATAGGGCGACTGATCCGCCCCGAACCGATGCGCCGTCTGCGACCCGCACCCAAGTTTCACCTGTGATCCCGCCGCTCCGCTCTCGCATCGACCCGGTTTTTCAGATTAGCTCATGGCAGCAGACAGAGAGGCATCCATGACCGAGTGGACCCTGAACGAGCGCTACCAGACGACAGCGGGCCCGGTCGCGGCCGGTCGTACCGGGGATGGCCCGGCCCTGGTTCTGGCGCATGGCTGGCCTTGGTCGTCATACGCCTGGCACCGCATCATTTCCGAACTGGCGAGGTATTTCACCGTCCACTGGTATGACATGCCCGGCTATGGCAAGTCGCACAAAGCGCCAGATCAACGCACATCCCTCGATGTTCAGGGTGAGGTTTTCGCCGAAATGCTGAGGCATTGGGGATTGGCAAAACCCCATGTCGTTGCCCATGATTTCGGCGGCGCCACGACGCTCAGGGCGCATCTGCTGCAGGACTGCGACTTCGAGAAATACGTGCTCATGAATGTCGTCGCGATGCGGCCATGGGGATCGAATTTCTTCGATCATGTGGGGCGGCATGTCGAGGCGTTTCAGGGTTTGCCGCCGCATATCCACAAGGCGGTGGTGGCGGCTTACATTCAGGGCGCATTGGTCAATGACCTCCCCGCCGAAGATGTCGAGGCTTTGGTGGCCCCATGGCTCACCGAGGAGGGGGCGGTGAGTTTCTATCGCCAGTTCGCGCAAGCCGATGAACGGTTTACGGAAGAGGTCGAGCCGTTCTTCGGGGCCGTGCGATGCCCTGTGACAATCCTGTGGGGTGAGGACGACCCCTGGATACCGCTCGCCCGAGGCAAGGCTCTGCACCAGCGCATGCCGGACGCCGGGTTCGCGACCATCCCGAATGCAGGTCACTTGCCGCAGCTCGAAAGGCCGGATGCTGTTCTGACGGAGCTGCTGGGGGTCCTGCGGTAGCTCGACAGGCACCAAGCCGGTCCACCGACGCGCGAGGGTGGCGGCCTTGCCTCTGTGGTCGATCACCCCGCCGTGGTGAGGTCAAAGGGCAGGCAATCCCGCTGGCGTTTGCTGCGTCTGTTTCCGATGGGGCGGTCGCCCATGCCGGGGCTGATCTAAGCCAGACCACCCATTCTTCGGGTTGCTTGTCACGGCGCGGACAGCCACGGACGGAGCGAGCAAGGCACGGGCCCGCGCCCCGGATCGGCCCCGCGGATGCGCCGAATTTTCTCTTGCACGCGCGAATTGCCTGACTAAAGTCAGCTAAATGGACCAAGATGACATCACCCGTATTCGAAACTTCGGGCGCTCCGTCGCCGTCGAAGTTGGCGCGCTTGAGGATTCCTTTTTGAACCGGGGGCGCCCGCTTGGCTCTGCGCGTGTCTTGAACGCGATTGGTCTCGGCTATGAAAACGTCTCGGATCTGCGCGCGAAGCTCAAACTCGACACCGGTCTCCTGAGCCGGTTGCTCCGGGGGCTCGAAGCCGAAGGGCTGGTCGAGACCAAGCCCAACCCGGACGACCGCCGAGGCCGTATTTCCACGCTCACCCCTGCGGGCGAGACCGAGTTCGACATCTACGAGACGCTTTCGAACGAGCGGGCCGCGACGATCCTGGCGCGCCACAAACAAGCGCGCCGACTGCTTGATGCGATGGATGTGGTGACGATCACCCTGTCCCGCGACGAGATCATTTTCGAAGAGACCGACTATGCCTCCGACATTGCCAATGCATGCCTGTCTGCCTTCGCGCGGGAGCTGAGCGCACGTCTGAACCTGACCTTCGATCTGGACAATTCCGGTGTTCAGGAACTCTCGCAGATGCGGCCGCCTCTGGGCAGTTTCGTCGTGGCCCGGATCGGCGAGATGCCGGTCGGCTGCGTGGGGATCAAGGGCAATGGCGGACCCGTGGCCGAGATCAAGCGCATGTGGATCACGCCCGCCGGACGCGGGCTCGGGCTGGCAAGGCGTCTGATGCGCACTGCCGAAGACGCCGCCCGGAACATGGGCATTAAAACGCTGCGGCTCGATACCAACAGCACCCTCGTCGAAGCCGCGACCCTATACCGGAACACGGGCTGGGTGGAAATCGAGCGGTTCAACGACGACCCATACCCGGATCTGTTCTTCGAAAAGCAGCTCTGACCCGCCTTGGCCGGGCGAGGGGCTGGTCGGCCTTGCGCCCCTGCGACGCCCCTCGGGGGCGCGGAGTATTGGCGCCAATCGGACAGGACAGGCCGGTCCGGTATTGCGCTCGGGCACCTGCCCTTGATTGCCAGATCCGCCGAGATGTCCGACCTCAGGCCCAGTGATCGAAAGCCAGCAGCGTTCTGGCCAGAACATCAATGGCCGCGCCCATATCCTCCGCGCTCGCGAATTCCTCTGGCCTGTGGCTCACCCCGCCCCGGCATCTGACAAAGAGCATGCCGATATCGCACAGATCCGCCATGGCGGACGCATCATGGGTGGCACCGGACGCAAGGCGCGTGGCCTCACGCCCCGTGGTCGCGGCCACGGCTTCGGACAGGCGCGCCACCAGATCAGGCGCACAAGGGACCGCCGGTTGCTCATAGCTCCGCGTCATCGCACTGCGCACGCCGCGTCGGATGGCGCAGCGCTCGGCCTCTGCCTGCATGCGCGCGGCAAACGCCGCGCGGGCCACATCCTCCGGAGCGCGGAGTTCAAGCGTGAGCTCTACCCGATCGGGGATCCCGTTTGCCACGCCCGGCCCCACCCGGCAGGTGCCGATGGTCGCGCGCAGATCCGCTGTCTGACGGGCCTGATCATGCACCGCACTGATGAAATCCGCTGCCGCGACCAGCGCATCCGCCCGGCCCAGCATGGGCACCGTGCCCGCATGGCCGGTCTCGCCCCGAAAGAGAACCGTGTTCCGCTCTATCCCGCAGATCCCGGTTACGACCCCGACGGGCCTGTCCAGCGTCTCGAGCACCGGCCCCTGTTCGATATGCAACTCGAGATAGCACCGGATATCCGCCGGATCCCGGGCCAATGCGGGCACCGCGCGCTGGTCACCGCCAAAGGCGTCGAGAGCCGCGCCCAGGACCTCCCCCTCCTCATCGGCCATGGTCAGCACCCCCGGATCAGCCGTCTCCGCCAGGGCGCGCGGTCCCAACAGGGCCGTGGGAAAGCGCACGCCTTCCTCATCCGCGAAGGCCAGAACCTCAACCGGATAGGCAAGCGACATGCCATCCGCGCGCAGTTTCTCAAGGGCGAGGCAGGCCAGCGCGACCCCCATGATCCCGTCATAACGCCCGGCATGGCGCACGCTGTCCTGATGGGAACCGAGAAGCACGCATGCCCCCTGCCCGTCCTGTCGGCCCACAAGAGTTCCTGCGGCATCGAGATGAGACGACAGGCCCGCACGGCTCATCCAGCCGCGCATCACCTCCAACGCGGCCCTATGCTCCGGTGTGAAGGGAAAGCGCGTCACCCCGGGCCCGGGAAGACTGCAAGTGGCGATTTCGGCCAGTCGGTCTTGTGCAAGTTCACCCCAGCGCATGGCACCCTCTATTTATCATGATAAATTTGTGCTACACAAACCGCGCGAGGTTGTCTATCTCTGGACGAAAATCGAGGTGAGCATGGACGGCGGACAAGAGGTCAAACCCAAAGGCAAGCGGTCGCGCCCGGTTCAGGTCGCCGATCAGATCAAGGCCTGGGTCGTGGAGCGGGACCTGCACCAAGGCGACAAACTGCCCAATGAGGCAGAGATGATCGCGCTGTTTCAGGTCTCGAAAGGCACTGTGCGCGAAGCCCTGCGCATTCTGGAGGCGCAGGGCCTCATCGCCACGCGCACCGGTCCCGGCGGGGGCAGTTTCGTGGGCGAGGTCTCGCAGGACCGGGCGCTGTCGCTGCTGGGCAATTACTTCTACTTCCAGGAACTCTCGCTCGCCGACATCTACCAGATGCGCAAGGCGCTGGAACCGGAACTGGCGGCCGGGCTGGCAGGGCAGCTGGATGCAGCCCAGCTGGACGCGCTGACCGCGCTGGTGGGGTCCCACGCGACCCCGGCGCAATCGCCCGAGGAAGAGAAGCGCGAGCATATCGCCTCGCTGGCCTTCCACGCCAAGCTGGCCGAGTACGCGGGCAACCGGCTCTTGGGCTTCATGATCGCCTTCATGGTGCGCATGCTGACCGAGATGACCGTGTACCGAAAGCTCTACGATATGCCCAACCACGAGCTGTGGCGGCGCGGCCGTCACCATCAGCTCGAACTGATCGCAGCCCTGCGCAAGGGCGATCCGGACGGGGCGCGACGGACCATGGCCTCCCATATGGCCGCCGCGGAAGAGCTGATGCAGCATCAGGAGGCCCGCCTTGCCCGGAGGTTCCTCCCTGACTGATCTCTCCGGGATCATCGCCGAGATCGACGCGGATCTGCGCGCCCGGGCCGATTGGGGCCGGCCCGCGCAATACATCCCGCAGCTCGCCAAGGTCGACCCTGCGCAATTCGCGATCGCCGTCTGCGATGCCGCCGGGCAATGCCATGTGGCCGGAGATGTGGACACTCCGTTCTCGATCCAGAGCATCTCGAAGGTCTTTGCGCTGACGGCCACGCTGGGCCGGATCGGGGACCAGATCTGGCGACGCGTGGGGCGCGAACCCTCGGGGACCTCGTTCGATTCCGTCGTCCTGCTCGAGAGTGAGAAGGGCCACCCGCGCAATCCTTTCGTCAATGCGGGTGCATTGGTGGTGACGGATGCGCTGCTGGGGGGCCGCCCTCCCAAAATCGCCCTTGCCGAGATCCTGGGGCTGGTCCGCGCGCTGGCCGAAGATGACGCGATCCATATCGATGCGGAGGTCGCCCGCTCGGAACAGGCCACCGGCGCGCGGAACAAGGCGCTGGCCCACTACCTCGACAGCCATGGCAACCTGATGGATGAGCCGGAGCGGGTCCTTGGCACCTATTTCCACCAATGCGCGATAGAGATGACCGTTCGGCAACTCGCCATGGCCGGGCGCAGTCTTGCGGCCCTCCCCCAAGCGCCGCGCCTGATTTCGCAGGACCGGGTCCGCCGGATCAACGCGCTGATGATGACCTGTGGCCATTACGACGGGTCCGGAGAGTTTGCCTTTCGGGTCGGCTTGCCCGGCAAATCGGGGGTCGGCGGCGGCATATTGGTGATCGCGCCAGGGCGGGCTTCGATCGGGATCTGGTCGCCGGGGCTCGACGCCTATGGCAACTCCAAGGCGGGGACCGAAGCCGCCGCCTTGTTGAGCCGAGCAACCGGGTGGTCCGTCTTTTAGGACTGCGGCGCGGCAAGGGATTTCGGCGCACGATTGGGGTCGCTGGCCACAGGGACCTCGTGCAGCCAATCCGCATAGGGACGCGACCGCGCAAGGCGCAGGAGCTCTGCCAATGCCGCGATCGGCCGCGCGTCATGGTCGATCCGCAAATCGAGCGGCGGGGCATCCGGCGACAGAACCAGCAGCGCCGCCGATAGCAGCCCCCGCGAATCGCCCCCTGCCCGGGCCGCCCCCCGGAGCGCAGAAATCAGGCGATCCGCCATGGGCTGCGTGCTCTGGGAATATGCGCTGCGCAAGCCGTCGAGCACTTGAGGTCCGGCCAGCATGTTGCCCGCACAGACAAGGCCGGTCTGCGCCAGATGTCCTGCCCAGACGACACTTTCCCCACCGGTGAAAGCGCCCGTCCCACCATGCGGATCCAGGGTGGTGAGCTGACGATGCGCGCGCCCCTCATCCGCCTGGGTGATTGATTTCACCGCGTTTTCCGCCGCCATCCCTTGCGCCATGGCACCCAGCGCGGCGTCCCGCCAGAGCGTCGAGGGGGCGGTCCCCTGACTGGCCACCAGCCCCGCCTCCAGACTGCCCCGCAGCACCCATCCCCCGACGCAAAGACTGCCCGTGGCGGCGGCAGCCCCGTATGTGCCTGTTTTTTGATCGAACGCGAGAATCGAGAAAGTCATGCGCATCACCTTAGACATTTTTCTTGAATTTATAATGATAATTTGTCTGGATGTAATTAATCATGATAAATTCGGCAGAGAGGAGCCAAGATGTCCCTACTTACCTTCACCCGCAGAACCGCCCTCGCGACAGGCGCGGCCATGGCGCTGGCCCTGTCCGCCACCGGGTCTTTTGCGCAAACGCCGCCCGGCGTTCTGATCGTCGGCCAGATCGCGGAGCCCAAGGCGCTTGATCCGGCGGCGGTCACGGCGGTGAATGATTTCCGCATTCTGATGAATGTGTATGACGGCTTGGTGCGCTACAAGGACGGCACGCTGGAGACCGAGCCGGCGCTGGCCACGGATTGGACGATCTCCGAGGATGGCACGGTCTACACCTTCCAACTGCGCGAGGGCGTGACCTTTCACGATGGCAGCGCCTTTGATGCGGAGGCGGTGAAATTCAATTTCGACCGCATGCTCGACGAAAGCCACCCCTATCACGATACAGGCCCCTTCCCGCTCGCCTTCTTCTTCTCTGCGGTCGAGAGCGTTGATGTGATCGACCCGATGACCGTCCAGTTCACCCTGAACGCGCCCTATGCGCCCTTCCTGTCCAATCTCGCCTATCCGACCGGCTTGATCGTCTCGCCCGCCGCCGTGATGGCGCATGGGGCCGAGTTCGGGCGCAACCCCTCGGGCACGGGCGCCTTCAAGTTCATCGAGTGGCGCTCCAACGAGGCGGTTGTGGTCGAGGCGAACCCTGACCACTGGGATGGCGCGCCGGAGCTGCAGGCGGTCGTGTTCCGTCCGATCACCGATGCCAATACCCGCACGGCCGAGATGCTGGCCGGTGGGATCGACCTGATGGTGGAGGTGCCGCCCGTGGCCCTCAGCCAGTTCCAGACCGACCCCTATACGGTGCACGAGCAGGCCGGGCCCCATGTCTGGTTCCTCATTCTGAATGCCAAGGAAGGCCCCTTTGCCGATATCCGCGTCCGGCAGGCCGCGAACTACGCGATCAACAAGGAGGCGATCGTCAATGATGTGCTCGAAGGTACGGCCGAGGTCGCTGCGGGCCCGACGCCGCCCGCCTTTGCCTGGGCCTATAACCCCGAGCTTGAGCCCTATCCCTACGATCCGGAGCGGGCGAAGGCCCTGATTGCCGAGGCCGGTGTCGAGGGGGCAGAGCTTACATTCTATGTCACCGAAGGCGGCTCGGGCATGCTCGACCCGGTGGCCATGGGCACGGCCATGCAAGCCGATCTGGAGGCTGTCGGCTTCGATGTGAAGATCGAGACCTATGAGTGGAACACCTTTCTCGGCAATGTGAATCCGGGTCTCGAAGGCAAGGCGGATATGGCGCAGATGGCCTGGATGACCAATGATCCGGACACGCTGCCCTTCCTCGCCCTGCGCACGGCCGCTTTCCCGGATCAGGGCGGGTTCAACTCGGGCTATTATTCGAACCCGAAGGTGGACGAACTGCTCGAGGCCGCGCGCGCCGCGACCGATCAGGCGGAACGCGCCCGGCTCTATCAGGAGATGCAGACCATCGTGCAACAGGATGCGCCCTGGGTCTTTGTGGCGAACTGGAAGCAGAACGCCGTGACCTCGGACCGGGTGGAGGACTTCGCCCTGCAGCCGTCCTTCTTTCTGCTGCTCGACGACGTCGTAAAGAACTGACCCTGTTGCGCCCGGATCGGGTCCGGGCCTGACAACTCGTCTCGGGGCGCGGGCGGTCACGCGCGCCCCAAGCCTCCGCAGGCTGTCACAAGGGGGTGTCATGGCAGGCTATATTCTCAAGCGGCTGCTCTCCGCGATCCCGGTGCTGTTCGGCATCTCGATCATCGTCTTTCTGATCATGGCGATGATCCCCGGCGATCCGGCCACCGCGATCCTCGGGTCCTTCGCGACGCCCGAGAATGTCGAAAAGCTGAACCGCGATCTTGGGCTCGATCAGGGTCTGGTGCAGCGCTACGTCATCTGGCTGACCAACATGCTTCAGGGGGATTTCGGTCGCTCCTTCGCTTTGAACCGCCCGGTCCTCGATGAGGTACTCGAGAGGTTCAACGCCACGCTCATCCTTGCGGGCACGGCCTTTGTCATCTGCGCGTTGCTGGGGGTCGCAGCGGGTGTGGTCTCCGCGGCACGGCAATACGGGGTCGCGGATAAGGTCATCACCTTCGTCGTCCTCTTAGGGATCTCGATCCCGTCCTTCTTTCTCGGAATGATGATGATCCTCATCTTTTCCGTGAACCTGCGCTGGTTCCCGGTCTCGGGCATGTGGCCGATCTATGGCACGCGGGACATCTGGGCGCTGCTGGACCATCTGATGCTGCCCGCGCTGGCGCTCGCCGTGGTGGCCACCGGTGTCATCGCCCGCCTCGCCCGGTCCGCAATGCTCGAGGTTCTACGTCAGGATTTCATCCGCACCGCCCGCGCTAAGGGCGTCCGGGAAAGCCGCGTGATCTGGGGACACGCCCTGCGCGCAGCGATGGTGTCGATCATCCCGGTGCTGGGCATTCAGGCAGGCTTTGTCCTGTCGGGGGCGGTCTATATCGAGATGGTGTTCCAGTGGCCCGGCGTGGGCCGCATGCTGGTCGATGCCATCCTCAAGCGCGACATCCTGCTGGTTCAGGGAGGCGTCGTCTTCGTGGCGGCCTGCTACGTGCTCTTTAACATCGCGGTAGATGTTGCGCAGTCCATGCTCGACCCGAGGATCAAGACATGATGGCGTTCCTGGGGCTGCTGGCCCGCAACCGGCTGGCGCTGGCGGGGTTGATCGTGATGGGCGTCGTGGTCTGTCTGGCGATCCTCACGCCGATCCTGCCGCTGGCAGATCCGGATGTGACCAATACGGGCAACCGTTTCAAACCGCCCTTCTCGGAGGGCGCGCTTCTGGGGACCGACCATCTCGGGCGGGATCTGTTGAGCCGGTTGATGTGGGGCACGCGCCTGTCTCTGGCCGTGGGCTTTGCCGCCGCGGTCATCGCGGCCACGCTGGGCGCCGCGATCGGGATCATCGCGGGCTTTTACGGCGGGCGGACTGACAATGTCATCATGCGCGGCGTCGATATGCTGATGGCCTTTCCCTATATCCTGCTGGCGCTTGCGATTGTCGCGGCCCTGGGTCCGGGGTTGATGAATGCGCTCATCGCCGTGGCGGTGGTCAACATCCCCTTCTTCGCCCGCAATATCCGCGGGATCACCGTCGGGATCGCCCATAAGGAATTCGTCGATGCTGCGCGGCTCTCGGGTATGACGGACGCGCGGATCATCCTGACCGAGATCCTGCCCAACGTGGTCCCGGTGATCGTCATAGCCATGTCCACGACCATTGGCTGGATGATCCTCGAAACCGCGGGCCTGTCCTTTCTCGGGCTCGGCTCGCAGCCGCCCCAGGCGGATCTGGGCTCTATGCTGGGCGAGGCGCGCTCGGCGCTGATCACCAATCCGCATACGTCGGTGGTGCCGGGGGCGATGATCCTGATCATCGTGATGGCGATCAATCTGCTGGGCGACGGGGTGCGCGACGCGCTCGACCCGCGACTGAAATCGGGGGCGCTGGAACGGCCCATGCCCACCACACGCGTCGCGCGCCATGGTCCGGCCCCGGCCGCACAAGGCGATGCGATCCTCGCGCTGCAGGGGCTTGAGACACAGTTCCACGTCAAGGATCGGGTCTACAAGGCCGTGGGCGGCGTGAGCCTAGAGGTGCATCCGGGCGAGTGCCTCGGGATTATCGGCGAGAGCGGATCGGGCAAGTCCGTGACCGCGCTGAGCATCATGGGGCTGGTCGCGTCGCCGCCGGGCGTGATCACGGCAGGGGCGGTGCGGTTCAAGGGCGGGGATCTGATCGGTGCCCCCTACGAGACCTTGCGATCCCTGCGCGGCGAGAAGGTGGCCTATATCTTTCAGGACCCGCTGGCCACGCTGCACCCGCTTTACACGGTGGGCCAGCAGTTGATCGAAGCGGTCCAGTGCCATCACCGCACGCCCCGGGCCCAAGCCCGCGCCCAAGCCATCGACCTGCTGAAAGCCGTGCGCATCCCAAACGCCGAGAGCCGCGTAGACAGCTATCCGCATGAAATGTCGGGCGGAATGCGGCAGCGGGTCGGGATCGCCATGGCGCTGGCCAATGATCCGGAGGTCATCATCGCCGATGAGCCGACCACCGCGCTCGACGTGACCGTCCAGGCCCAGATCCTGTCCCTCTTGGACGATCTGCGCCGGGAACGCGGGCTGGCCATCATCTTCATCACCCACGACTTCGGCGTGGTGGCCCAGCTCTGTGACCGGGTGGCGGTGATGTATGCAGGACGCATCGTGGAACAGGGCAGCACGCAGGATATCCTTGACGCACCGGCCCATCCCTACACCGCCAAGCTCATGGACTGCGTGCCCGAGCTTGGCGCGGGCCGCCGCCGGTTGGAGGCCATCCCGGGTCTGCCACCCGTGGTGGACAGGTTGCCCGCGGGATGCGCCTTTGCCGATCGCTGTCACAAGGCGCAGCCCGCCTGCCGCGCGGGCGAAGTCGCGCTCGCCCCCCACGCGGCCGGGCATCTGGTTCGCTGCAGGGACCCGGAAACATCCCGTCAGGAGGCCGCGCAATGACCGCCGCACTGAAAGTGACCGGGCTGAGCAAGACCTTTGCCGTCGGCAAGCGTCTCTTCGGCCCGCCAAGAGCCCTTGTTCATGCGGTGCAACCGCTCAACCTGACGGTGGAGCAGGGCGAAACCCTGGGCATCGTGGGTGAATCCGGTTGCGGGAAATCCACACTCGCGCGGATGCTCGTGGGGCTCTTGCCGCCCAGCGCTGGCGCGATCGAGCTGAACGGTTACGCAGTCGGAGCCGCCGATCCGGCGGCCTTCGGCAGGAAGATCCAATATGTTTTTCAGGATCCGATCTCGTCACTCAACCCGCGCAAAACCATCCGGGAGATCATGGAGGCGCCGCTCAAGCATCTCCACCAGATGGATGCCGAGACCCGGCAGGCGCGGATTCGCGAGATCTTTGCCGCGGTGAACCTGCGTGAGGAGTTTCTGGGCCGCTATCCGCATGAGTTCTCGGGCGGGCAGGCCCAGCGGATCGGGATTGCCCGGGCGCTGGCTGCGGATGCCCGGATCCTCATCCTGGATGAGCCGGTCTCGGCGCTCGACGTCTCCGTGCAGGCGCAGGTGCTCAACCTGCTCGCGGATCTCAAGGCGGAGTTCGGGCTGACTTACCTTTTCATCAGCCACGACCTCGCGGTGGTCGAAGCCGTCAGCGACCGGGTGGCCGTGCTCTATTTCGGCGCGGTGGTTGAGGTCGGCCCGGCGGAGGAGGTGTTTGCCAGACCAAAGCACCCCTATACCAAGCTCCTCGCCGATAGCGCGCCGGTGGTCGGGCGGGGACTGACAGCGCCCGAGGGGCGGGAAACCGAGTTGCCCGATCCGCTCCATCCGCCCGAAGGATGCGCCTTTGCCGCGCGCTGCGCCTTTGCCACCGACCGATGCCGGAAAGAAAAACCTCAACTGATCCGCACCGACGCGGTGACAGAGATTGCCTGTTTCAACCCGCTGGAGAGCTGAATCTGCGGCGGCTGCGGCGTTTCAGTGGCCGCGCGAACACGAGCCATGGCACGTAAAGCACCCCTTGCTTGGCAGCTCGCCATGAGAGCCCCTGCGGGAGCCCGGCTCGCCCCGCGGCTAGTCCTCGTCCTCGATCTGCAGAATGCCGAACACGAGGCCCGAGAAGGTGAAAAACAGCGAGGCGCAGAGGATCAGCCAAGGCTCCAGCAGAACCCGGTCGATGAAGGGCACCGAGACGATGTTGCTGTCCTGCAAACGCCCCCCTGCCCCGGGGCGCAGCACCTTGAAGCTGTCCGCCTCGGTTGCGACATCCACGGTATAGCGCCCGTCTTCGAAACTGACCTGACCATAGAACTGAGACGGGGCCTCGGGCTCCGACCACGGGGTTACGACCCCTGTCAGCGCCGAACCCGGCGGCAGCGCGATGGGCTCAGCCTCCACCCGATAGATCCGCCGGCAAGCCTTGTCATACTCTGCGAACCCAGTTTCCCAGATCGTCGCGATCAGTTCTACGCACAGCGCCTGACGGATGATCACCTCGACCTGACCGCTCAGATGGGGAATATCGTCATCGACCACGATCAGCCCGCTGACCTGTCGCAACTTGCGCCCGATGACGGCGGGACCGTCGATGGTCATGGGGGCCGAGCGCGTGGCAAAGGCCGCGCCTGAGCCTTCGCCCATATCCTCGCGGATAAGCTCCGCACAGGCGGGGTCAGACACCAGGGTGAACGGCGCTGTCAGCGGAAACTCCCCCACACGCTGGGGCTGCAGGCCGTCCGACGCCAGGTCTTCGCCCTCGGACAGAGGATCCAGCAGCAGCGCAGCGAGGGGATCAGCGGCAGGACCACCGGCGTCCAACTGGGCGAGCCGGTCCGCGTTGAGCATCAGATCACGGTCATTATAGCTGAGCGTGCCATAGCTTTCGATCCGCTCTGCGTCAGGCTGAACCGCGTCGATGCGGAGCACCTGCTCCCCCCCCTCGAAGGACAGCTCCACCCGCGTTGCGGGACCCGGCCTGATGACACCGCGATAGCAATAAGCCGCCGCGTGGTCGGCAATGGCGGGCACCTCATCCGTCACGGTCTCGAGCTGCGCGGCATCGACGACCCAGTCCGAGCCGACCTGCACGAGCGCCCCTTGCACGGCGATCTCGCTGCGCTCGGCGCTCGTGACTTCGTAGTCGAGACGACTCGTCTGCGCCGTGACCACGAACAACCCGCCCGAAGGGAAGATGATCCAGAACACCAGCGAGAGCACCATGAGACAGAAGAGCGACAGGAACATCAAACCGCTGAGATAGGGCACGCTGCGGCAGAAGAACCGCTTGAGCCCCTTATGGGTGGTCGTCGCTTCCTTGCAGCTTTGCATCGCACGGCGCATGCGCCCGGGCTTTGCCGGGGCGGGCTCTGCTGCAGGTTCGGGCTTGCTGGGAAAGTCAGTTGGCATCAGAGGCCGGCGGTGGCAGCGTGATGCGCGAGCGGAAGATCCGCGCCTCCGGCCGATGGGGCTGAACCACCTCGAGCCGGACCTCGTAGAGCATGAACTCGTTCGACCGCACCGTGTCGATGTTCAACCGGCAATCGTAACCCCGGTCCACACGCTCGGTTTCGACGCATTCGAACCGTTTCAGATAGTCTTCGGATACCTCGCCGGTCTCCCTGACGCCGTAGAGGGTCGCGTCGATCTGTGCATTGCCGATTTCGAACACCGCGAGCAGCGTATCCGCCTCGTCGGAGAAGAACATGGGCACGTAGTAGCTGGAGCGGCGCGATGTGCAATCGGGCGCGAGAAAGCCGCGCATGAGCATCAGGGCCTCGGAATACTGGTTGTCGATATGCTGACTGCTGATCTTGGTGATGACCTCGGTCTTGGCCGTGTCGCCGTCCTGAAGCTCGCTCAAGCTGACGCTGGTGCCGATCGCCTCGTAAAACCCGTTGATCGTGCGCACCTCGGCGCACAGTTTGACACCCGCATCCTTGGTGATGGCCGCCGGCAGAAGGATCGGCGCGAAATCCAGCGTTTTCATCTCGATCTTGTGGTCTTCGTCCTCGTTGCGGATCAGCTGGAACGCCGAGAACAATGTGTTGGTCCGGATGGCCAGTCGCGCATTGCCCGACATGGTGCCGGTGCCCGCATTCACATTCTCGGTAAGCTCCAGGGGTCGCGGGACCTGCCAGCTGTTGAATTCCTGAGCCTGCAGGGACGTGACCATCCCGGCCATGCAGAAACCGACTGCGAGAGACTTCAGCATGGGCATCTCCTTAGAAATTTCGTGGCTCGAACCCGGAGGCTGGCAGGCTGCCATCGGTGCGCCGCCAGCCAAAGACGAACTTGCTGCCTTCGGCAAAGTAGTGGCGCGCCAGCATGTCCTGAAAGATATCAAGGGATTGAAATGAGAACCGCTGGCGCGGCTGCCCCTGCAGGACGACATTTGCCATGGCAATCCGGTCCTGGGACCGGAACGACGACGCAGTATTGGTTTCGGACACGATCACGCTCTTGGCGTCCGCATCAAAGCCGAGCTTGAGGATGCCGAGATCGCCCAGCGCCGCCTCGAGAATGCAGGCCCGCAAGGCCGCCCCATCCGGCCCGTCCTCGGCCGATCCCGCGGCGGCTCGCAGGGCAAGCGCCTCGTCCCGCTTGGCCGGATCCACGCGGCAGAGCTGCGCATTGCGCCGCCAGTCCGCGCCGTCGGTCTGGGCAACCTCCCCTGCTGCGGGGCTCTGGGACAGAGAGAACCCGCCGCTGATCGTATCGTAGAGAACGTGAGGGATCTGCCGCCAACCCAAGGGCGGCAAGCCACGATCACTGGCGGCAAAGGTGCTTTGCTGCTCGACCTCCAGGCGCACTTCGGTGAAGAGGCTCAGAAGCGGGCGGTCATCCTCGATCTTCGGAATGAAGTTCCGGGAGAACAGGGAATAGAGCGGTGCCTCGGGCTCCAGCCCAAGGCCAAGTGCGCCGCCGGCTGGCTCCCGTTCGCTGTTATCCATGATGTCATAGGCGATGCCCCGGGGCGACGAACTGTAGAGCACGAGGATCTCGTTGCCGGCATCGTCAAAGCGCGGGCGGACCGGGGCGCGCGACGCCTCAGAAACCAGGGGTTCATCGCCACAGGCGTTGATGATCAGGATGATCCGCGCAGGCCGTCCGATATTGAGCTTGCGGATCACGTTCTCAAGCGTGATCGACCCGGCGCGCATATCCCCGATCGACCGGTATCGCTCGCCGGTTTCAGGCACCCCGACGAGGAAGTTCTCGCCGCCATCGGTGAACCCGTGGCCGTTGAAGATGAACAGCACCTCGGACCCTTCGGTCACCCGCGTCGAGGCCGCGTCCAGATCATTTTCCAGCGATCTGCGCGACCGGTCGGAGAAGGACTCGTTGATCACGGTCCATCCGACGCTTTCCAGCGCGTCCACATAGCCCAGCGCGTCATTGCGCGGCGTCAGCAGGTTCAGCGGCGAGCCGTTGATCGCCACGTTGTCACTGCTGCTTTCATAGGATTGGTTGCCGATCACGAAGGCCAACCGATCCGGCGCAACCTGTGCAATGGCCGAGACCGCCCCGAAGACGATCAGACCGAGCCCCGCCAGAGCACTCCGGAAGATATGCGGGCCCGCGGCCAATGCTCTAGCGTCCGTTCAGGACACGGGCGGCGCATTTGTAGATGTCTTTCCGGTTGCCCGCTTCCACCAGATTGACCTCCCGCCATTTCGGATGGCTGCCCGAAATCGGATTTTTCCGGTCCTCGAGCCCATCCCGAATTGCACGGGTCACCTGCGCGATCAAATCGCAATAGGGATTGTCCTCGTCATAATCGAAAGTGACCAGCAATGCCGTGACCGCGAGCGTTTCCACGTCTTCCTCAAGCCAGGGATATTGGTCACGGGTCAGCAGAGCCTTGCGATAGGGCGATTCCGCGCTGTCCAGAAGCGAGGCGTATTCCTTAATGGGCAACAGCTCCAATTCTTGATCCGGGGTGATCGACTTGCCCAGACTGCTTGGCGCGCCCGAGACGTCGAACACGACATCATAGCCAAGCCCGATATTCGGCAGGCCCAGTTCGACGGAAAAATTCTCCCAGTTCGCGGTCTGGTCCGAATGGCCCAACTGCTCGAAGAGCCAGCGCGATGTCAGGTTCGTGCCACTGGTCTCCCCCCCGGCGTTCACCTGCACCTGACCGTTCAGGATGTCGCCCACCGAGTTCATGTCCCAGGACTGGTGCGCATAGACATGGATCTCTTCCCCATAGAGCGGCATCACCACCTTGATGCGATCCACCACGCTCTTGAGCACTTCGTTGCCCTCTGCGCGCACGCGCAACTGGTCGAGCACGTCGGCCTGAACCAGCGCCAGCTGGAAATACTGCTGCGTGTCATGACCTTCATATCCGATCAGACGCTTGAGGTTCTGCACCGAGCCGCCACTGGGCACGATTTCAAACCGAACCGAGGGCAGCATGGCCGCGATCTCGCGGGCGAAGCGGGTATAGGTGCCGTTCTCCGATCCGGTGGTGATCGTCAGATACAGCTCTTCATCCTGCGCCAGCGCCGCCGGGCTCGACAGCGACAGGGCCAGTGCCGCCCCGGCCAAGAACACGCGAGCCTGCCGTCCGAGTGAAGATAGAATTGTGCCACGTGACATGAGCACCCCCTTAGCGCGCGTAGAAGTCTGATTTATCGGCGTAAACGAGGCCATACCCCGCATGCACCAACATGATGGTCTCCGGATCCGGCTCGACCGTTTCGATGACGATGACAATGTCGCCCGAACCGTTGGTCTGTCCGACCGGCTCGGAGGTCGGGTCGGGATCCGCCGTCAGCGACAGAGCGGCGGGCGCCTCGTCCAGAGTGATCCGCGCAACCTGCCCCAGATCGAAGGCGCGGTTGCGTTCAAGCTCCATCACGAAACGCCGCATGACATCGCCCCGCAGAGCAACCGCATCCAGCCGGTCCAGCACCTCCTGCAGCCCTTCGAGCTGCGCAGCGATCTCGGGAGAGGACCGGCCGAACGTGTCCTGGCGACTTCTGAGGCGATCATAGTCCTTGCGGACGATCTCAACCCGCGCGGCGAGCGCGTCGCGCTGATCCTTGAGCCGCGCCAGATCCCACTCGAATAGCCCGACGAGGTCGTTATTGTCCCGCTTCGGTGCACATTGATAGGCGAATTTCTCTTTTTCGAGCTCCGGAATATCTGCGCAATTCCCCGCGGTCGGCGGGGCCACGAACCACACCCAAGCCCGGCTTTTCTCGATCTCGAGCCGCTCCCGGCGCAGGGCCTCGCGCGCCTCCAGATAGAGCGGCAGGGCCCGCAGGTACTCGAACCCGCATTCGGTCCGAAATTTCGGCCATTCCAGCAGCGGAACGTCCTGGCAGGACTGGATCTGAACCGGGCCGCCTATCTGCGCCAGCAACCCGTCGGAGGTTTGCGATGCTTGACTTGAAAACGGGAAAAAAGATGCCGCAAAAAGCGCCAGAAAACCCAGAATTCCAGATCGCGGAATGATCAAAATTAAGAACACCTTCACCGATCGTTGCGGCGTATCAAAGGTCAAACTATCATCAACTCATCTTTAAGTTTCAATCGATTCGTCTTTCATCGCAACTGTAAATGAGCCATTGAGAGTGATACGCGCAATTGACGTTTTAGCAGCGGGCTTTCTGATCTTCAGCGCGGGAAACGCTCTGGCACAGCAGATTGTCAGCGATGACGACATGGCGACGCTCGACCTTTCATCGATCGACAGGACTATCGATCAGATCGCCTCGCAGGTAGAGCTCCTGAAAGGGGCAGGGTCCGGAGCGGCCTCGGCGCTTGGTCCCGCGCCGACGGAGCCGGAAACGACCGAGACCGTGGTGTATCGGACGGATCGTGCGCGCTCCAACGCGCTGTGCTTCCGGGATTCCGATACCGGGCATGACACGCTCGGGGCGCTCGATGGGTATTTCGAAACCGTCGAGGCCCTGATCGGCACCGTGGACACAACCGTGGTCGCCTTTGACGGGCTCAAGGGCATTCACCAGCAGGGATCATGCCCAAAATTCATGCGCGATATGCTGACGACCCTGGACCGGCAGCTTGCCTCGGTGTCACGGCGGGATCTGAGCGATCTCGTGTTTCATCTTGAGACCTGCTGGCCCGATGAAGGCGCAACCGAAGCAGATGGGAGCGTGTTGGACATGGATGCCCGCTATGCCCGGGCCCGCACGAGCCTGAATTCCTACCGACGCAGTCAGCGCGGTTTCCGGGAGGCTGCGGCATGGTGCGAGTGACCCTGACCGCCCTGGCGATGCTCGCCGCACCGCTCGCCCCGGTGGCCGCACAACAGAGCGAGGCCCTGCGCGAGGTCCGCACCCTCGTGAACGAGGCGAACCGCCAGGTGCTCGAGATGCAGATCGCCATCGAAGAGATCGAAGCCAATCTCTCGCGATGGGAGGCCGGCATGCGCCGAGCCAGCGCCACCGGCAGCATCCGCCCGGTCCTGTCGACAAGCGCGTCGGATGATCTGAGCGATCTGGCAGAACAGATTGCCGACCACCCCAGTGTCGCGATTGCCGATGGCACCTGCCGCGATGATCTGCGCGCCATGGGGCGGCAGGACCTGCTGGACAGTTCGCTGGCCCGCCTGCCCGCGTTGAGCGAATGCGCCGCGCGGATCGCGCCCCGCGTCCGGATCGATCTGCCCTATGAATGCGCCAGCCTGTTCTGGCAGGTGTCCGCAACGGGGGACCTGAACCTGACGGGGCATGTGCAGGACCCCGGCGATCTCGCCGAGTTGCAGACGCGCTTCGGCCCTGCCTTGACCGAGAATGTCGTCGCCCGCCCCTTCCCGGTCTGCTCGGCGCTCGAAGCGCTGGAGCTGCCGCTGACCTCGGACAAGAAACCGGCGATCCGCATGTTGAGCGGGAAGTCCCGCATCCCCTACAATGACAGTCTCGCCTTCGAGGTGGTGACCCCGGATTTCTACGCCTTCGTCTACCTCGCCTATCTGCAGGCGGACGGGACGGTGGTAAACCTGCTGCCGCGGCGAAGCTTCATCCGCAAGCAACACCCGCCGCGCACGGTCCTGCGCTTTGGCGATGGCCAGGAGGGGCGTCAGACCTATACCGCCACGGCTCCGGCCGGGACCGAAGCGATCATCGGCATCGCCTCGCGCAGCCCCATCGACGCGCTCGAGGATCTCGAGCAGGGGGCCTCCGGCCAATACCCCGCCCGGGATGCCAGCGGACGCATCCTGGATCAGTCCGTGTTTCTCGACCTTTTGAACTCAAGTCTGGATGACGAGTTCGAACAGGGCAGCGGGCGACGCGAAATTTCCGCAGAAGTGCTTCATTTGACCGTTATTCCCGGTTGACCCAGCCCACCCATGAGGAGGCCCTTGATGACGACACTATCCAGACTGCTCGCGATGACACTGTGCATTTTTCTGGCGATGCCTGCCGCCGCTCAGGGGTTCAAGGACAGCCAGGCGATCCTGCAACAGCTGATGCCGCAGAATACCGGGCCGATGGTGCGCTCGATGAATTCGGTGGCCAAGCGCGGGATCAACATTCAGGGCCCGTTGCCGCCCATGGTGGACCTGCCCAAGGTGGACCTCACCGTGAATTTCGAGCTGGGTTCCGCGCTCTTGACCAATGACGGGATGCTCGCCCTGCGCTCGCTGGCCAAGGCGCTGCACCATCCCAGTGTCCAGAACATGACCTTTCAGGTGGCTGGCCATACGGATGGACGCGGGGATGCGCTGATGAATCAGCGCCTCTCGGAGCGGCGCGCCCAGGCGGTGGTGGAATTCCTGACTGTGCATTTCGAGATCCCGCCGGGAACGCTCATTCCCATCGGCTATGGGTTCTCCCGCCCGATGGATCCGACGAACCTGCTCAATCCGCTGAACCGGCGGGTCGAGATCATCAATCTGCAACCCTTGTCCTGACGGGCACACAAAAGGAGACGTTCGAATGCTGAGAACCCTGAAATCCATCTTTGTGTGCATGGCCCTGGTTGTCACCGCTCACACGGCTAGCGCCTCGGTCGAGCGCAAGGTCGCCCTCGTGATCGGCAATGGCGCCTATATGCATGCCAGCCCCCTGACCAACCCCGTGAATGACGCCCAGGCCATGTCGAACAAGCTCGAAGCGCTCGGCTTTGAGACCTATACGGGCTTTGATCTGGACAAGTTCGGAATGGAACGGCTGCTGCGCGACTTCTCGCGCGCCTCCCGGGCCAGTGATGTGAACGTGTTCTTCTATGCCGGCCATGGGATGTCGGTGAACGGCGTGAACTATCTGGTGCCGGTGGATGCGGCGTTTCAGGATGAAACTGCGCTCGACTTCGAAGCGGTCGCGGTGGACTTCATCACCCGGCAGATGTCCTTGTCGGATGCGGTGAACCTCGTGTTCCTCGATGCCTGCCGGGACAATCCGCTGGCCAATACCCTGTCGCGTTCGATCGGCGGCGGCACGCGGTCGGCGGCGGTGGCCAATGGCCTGGCCGAGATGAAAGTGTCGAACACCGGCAAGGGCATGGCGATTGCCTTTGCCACCAGCCCGGGCGAGGTGGCGCTGGACGGCGAGGGCGTGAACTCGCCCTTCACCACTGCGCTGCTGAAGCATCTGGACGCCGAGAACACCGATATCGCCGAGGTGTTCACGCGGGTCACCGGGGATGTCTACAACTCCACCGACCAGCAACAGCGCCCCTGGCTGAACGTGTCCCTCACCGGGCCGGTCATGCTGAACCCTGTTGTGCGTCTGCAGCAGCCCGCTCCGACCGACCAGCTCGCCATGGCAACGCCTGCGCCGCAAGCCGCAGCCCCGGCGACGGGTCCCGGCACCCAGCGCCTCGAAGAGCAGAAACTGCTCTTTGATCTCGCCCGGGAAACCGGCGATGTGGATGACTACCGCGCCTATCTCGAGAGCTTCCCGCAAGGGCTCTACGCGAACAATGCGCGCCGGACGATCCGCAAGCTCGAGGGTGGCGCGGTGCAGAACACCCGGACACAGGCCGTGGCAGCCGTCGTAGCGCCGCCGGCAAATTCCCGCAGCGCCCAGATCAACGAGGTCGGGCCGCTCGTGCTGCCGGTTTCCGCGACCCTGCGGAGCCTGCCATCCAGCCAGGCGACCGAGTCCATGCTGGAGCTGGACCGGACCCGTCGAGGCAACATCCAGTCGCGCCTCAACGCAGCGGGCCACAATGTCGGCGGGGTCGACGGGCAATGGGGCCGCAAGACCCGGGCCGGGATTTCCAACTGGCAGCTGGCCAACGGACTGCCGCCCTCTGGCTATCTGAACGTGCCGCAATACCAGCTGCTCGTGTCGCAGACCGAGGGCCGTTACACGCCCTATACCGCCCCTGTCCGGAGCTCGAACTCCGGTGGCGGTGGCTCCAAGAGCAAGTCGAGCGGGGCCGGTGAGATCGGGGCCGCTCTGCTCGGTGTGGCGATCGGGACGATCCTCGCCAAGTAACAATTGGATGGGGGCAGGCCGTGCCCGCCCCCATCCGGTGGCGTGGTTCCGAAACCGGAACCACGCGGACCCGCCAGGCTGATGCCGAAGGCTTGAAATCCGCCAGCCAGCGCCGGGCGCGTCGCATCCCTCATTCTCTGATCCGCTGTCCTTGCTGGCGCGAGGATCCTCGGTGAGGATCCTTGACGGGCACGGCCCGTCTGCGGATGCCCGCATTCACTCTGTTCCTCCCCATACGTGACCCGCCGCCCGCGCAAGGCACGCCGCGCCCATTCCGCGCGATCCTTTGCCCCGTCCCGTGCCCCACAGCCAATGCCACCAGATCTGGCGCCGCAATGCCCTTCGTTCATCTGCCGTTCATCTGGGCGCATGGGCAGATGTCATGGCGCTATGGGATGGACAGAGGCTTGAGGCGATGCGATTCCCAAGAGGACAGAGTAGTCAGCATGTCAAAACCGAGTGGTGGACCGCGCAGAACGGCTGGACTGACGCGCTGCCTCGCCGTTCTGGTGACCTCGACACTCCTGACCGGCATCGGCGCGGACAGCAGTTGGGCCCAGACCGCAAGCTTCAGATCCGTGGACACCAATGGGGACCGGGTACTGGATTTCGACGAGTTGGTTGCCGCCTTCGGTGAGCGCGGGGCGCGCAGCCTGCTGTCCTCCATGGACCGAAACCGAAACGGGCAGATCACGTTTCCGGAGTTGCGGGGGCTGGATCGGGACAGCGCCAGCCTGCGCGACCGGGCGGTGGCCCGACGGGGACGGACTGCCGGGCTTCAGGCCCTGCTACAGGGCGGGCTCGCCCTGTCGGGCCTCGCGCTGTTCTGGGCCGCAGGCCAGATGGGTACCGCGCAGGCAACCCTTGCCGCGAGCCTGTCGGTTATGGCACTTGAGGAGGAGATGGAGGAGCTCGAACTGCTCGACGCCATCGAGGATGACATCCGCGCCGTGAATGCGGCGATCTCGAGCCTCACACGCTCCGGGGATCCGACTGAAACCTTCGTTCAGATCGAACGCCTCGCAGCGCTTCTGGATGGGGATATCGACGACCAGCTGGACAAGAAGATCAACGCAGCCCTCGAAGAGGAGCTGGAAGAAACCGAAGAGGTTCTGTTGAAGGCAGCCGCCTTCCGCGCCTGAAACAAGCGGCTGGTCTACGCGATTGTTCTGGTCGGGATCGCGACGCTGGTCGTGGCGCTGGTCTCGTTTGACGCGCAGATCCGCAAGCCGATCATCCGGCTCAAGGATGGGATCAACCGGCTGCGCGATGCCGAATATGCGAAGGCGGTCTATCTCGGCGGCAGCCGCGAGTTCCGGGATCTTGGCGGGGTTCTGAACCAGATGGGCGAAAAGCTCGCCGAGCGGGAGGCCAGCCGGGAAGAGCAGAAGCGCCGGCTGGAAGAGATGGTCGCGATCCGCACTGCGGAACTGAAGAGCCTCGTGGACAAACTCGAGATCGGGGAGGAAAACCGCAAGCCCCTGATGGCGGATATCAGTCACGAGCTCAGAACGCCGCTGGCCATCACTCTCGGGGAAGCGGACGTGACGTTGCGGACGGCGGGCAAGCTGAGTGAGGAGCTCTCGGATTCCCTCGCGCGCATCCGCGAGTCCGCCAAGCACACGAACCAGATCGTTGACGATATGCTTACCGTGGCCCGGTATGAAGCAGGACAGTTGCGGCTGGATCGGACGGAAACCGACCTGCGCAAAATCATGCATGATGCGGTTTCGATGCTCCCCAAAGCCGTACAGATCAAGATCCCCGATGCCCCGGTGATGGCCCGGGTCGATGAGGTGCGTCTGCGCCAGTCGATCCTTGCGCTCTCGCAGAATGCGCGCCGGTATGGTGGCCTGACGGTTTCGGTCGAACTGCTGGATGGAGAGACGGGACATATCATTGCCGTCGAGGATGATGGGCCCGGCCTCAACGCGGCCGAGAAATCGCAGGCCTTTGACCGGTTCTAACAGGGCTCCAACGTCTCGGGTCTTGGGACCGCAGGCAGCGGTCTGGGCCTGCCCGTCGTGAAATCCATCGTCGAGGCCCATGGCGGGACCGTCGAGTTGCAGGATCGGATGGGCGGAGGGCTGCGTGTGATCGTGGACCTGCCCAAGGAGGCTCCGATGCGCACCGTCGCTCCCGTGGTTCCGCGGAAATCCACCGGTTCAAACCTCCCGGAGTGACACAGAATGCTCAGACGCCCTATCCTTTCGCCCCGATCCGGCCATGTCCGGCCCTCAGCAAGCCCGTCGCGGAGCCAGGCATGAACATTCTGCTTGTCGAAGACGAAACCCGCGTGGCCGATTTCATTCGGCGCGGTCTGGCCGCGGAAGGGTGGTCCGTGGACCATGCACCGGATGGGGAAGAGGCGCTCGAGCATGCTGCCACCAACAGCTACGATGTCATCCTGCTGGATCTCATGCTGCCCGGCATTCAGGGCCAGGATGTGTGTCGCGAGCTGCGGGCCCGGAAATCCAAAACCCCGATCCTGATGCTCACGGCTCTGGACAGCCCGGAAGAAAAGGTCGAGGGCCTGACCATCGGGGCCGATGACTACCTCGCCAAGCCCTTCGATTTCGATGAACTTGTCGCCCGCGTCGAAGCACTGCATCGCCGGGCCAATGGCTATGAGACGGATGTCAACGAGACCCTGATTTCCAATGGCGCGATCAGTTTTGACCGGACATCCCTGCAAGTCACCGTCGAGGGCGTCGAAATCAGCCTGTCCAAGAAAGAGCGCGACCTGCTCTTGCTGTTTCTGACAAATGCCGGACGGATCCTGAACGCGGTCTGGGGGCTCAAGGCGGACCCATTGACCAATGTGGTCGATGTTTATGTGGGGCGGCTGCGCCGCAAGATGGTCCCCGAAGGCAAGCGCATCGTGGCCCTGCGCCATGTGGGTTACAGAATGACCTGACAAACCTGCGGCGATCCCTCTTGGATCGTGGCGACCGCACCGTGGAGGGATATCGCCCGCGACACCCCTATGTCGCCACACCCGGCTAAAAAAAAGCGCATCCAGCGGATCAGCAGGCGGAGTGCCGCGCGGCGGCCCGAAGCAGAGGATCGTCCTGCGCATCCACAGCCCGAAGCTCGAGTCCCAGCAGCTTCCTTTCGAAAAGCCTGCGTTGATACTCAAGGCTGTACCGTGTGCCGCCGTCAGTCACGTCGAAGATCGCCCCGGCCCGCAGCTCGGTATCGTCGCTATCGTCCCAGGTGATCCGGGTGCCAGGGAAGACGTCATCGTCGAAAGGGTTGCGGGAAACTGCGGCTTTTCAGGAAAGCCGGCAAACTCCAAGGCAACCTCCGGCGACGCCCGAAGGTTCTGCACGATGGCAACCCCGGCGAGCATGAGGACGCCGCAGAACGCGCCTCCCGGCAAGTGATCTCGGACCAGATCGCATGTCAGAGCCTGTCCAGTGCTGCTGGCTCGAAATCGCCCCGGCCCTGACGGGCAGCGAAGTCGAAAGGACCGGATTCCAGCACCGTGGCCTTGCCGGTCAGATGGTTGACCATGCTCTGCTTCTGCGCTCGCCAAACCGAGCCATAGCGCTTGTAATCGGTCAGGGTCGGCGCCTTGAGCTTCTGCCCACCGCGATCGAAGAAGACGAACTTGCGCGGCGGTCAGGTCTTGGTGTCGACATGGCGCAGCATGCGCGAATGACCCGAGCTGCGATAGGCGAGGATGCATTCGAGAATGCTCATCTCCACTCTGTCGATGGATGTCGTCACCAGATACCGATACTCGAACCTGCCCAGCTCGGAGATCGTCAAATCCTCGAAGGAGAATTCCAAGCCGACAAAAAAGTCCCAGACTTGTTGGCCGAGGAGATCCGTTTGAGCCGCGAGAGGCTAGGCGGGAACAGCCCTTGATCATCGGCGGCCGCGACCTTGGCATCGGACAGGAGCGCCGTGCCGTCCACATCGCCGGGGGAGAAGACCTGGATCATTGAGCGAGCTCCGTCCCCCCCGGCCCGATTTCTTTAGCGTGTCGATCTGCAATGCGCGGGTTGTGCGCGCGCCCGCCCGGTTCGTCAGGGTCATGGTGGCCGCGACAGAGCGCTTGCCGAAGCCCTTGTCGGATAGATCGCTCTTCTGGGCGCTGGCAGAGCCCTTCTCGGCGGCAGTTTGCGCGATACCGGCCAGCGGGATCAGAACGAGAGCGGTCGCACAGGCGACAATCGTGAGACGGGTCATCAGGAAGCCCCTTTCAAAGACGCCGTTGAGGTGGGAGCCTTGCGATTGCCGAGCACCAGAAGGCTTGGCAAAAGGAGGAAACTGACGAGCATCACCATCACGATGGCCATGGCGGACAATAGCCCGAGATCGGCGTTGAACTGGACGCTAGAGGTGACGAGCATGGCAAAGCCCCCGCTCAGGATAGTCGCGGTCGACAGGATCGCTGTCTCGGCCGTATCAAAGGCATCGGGAATGCCCACGGCAACGGTTCGGCCCTTTCCCCGGGGGGCACGCAGGTATTTCGACGGGCAATGCACCGTGAAATCGACCACGAGCCCGACGGCGACGGCCCCGGCGGCTGCCACAGAGAAACCGACCGTCCCCCAACAGCGCGGACCACAGGCCAAAGTTGATCAGGATTGGCAGCGCATTGGGCAAAAGGCTCATCAGCCCCACCCGCAGCGACCCGCAGGTCATCGACAGGATGCCGACATCGCAACGACGAGGTACACCGCGCCTTAGAACATCGCTTCGACATTGCGCTGAGCGACAAAGGCAAAGAGCTTCTCGGCACCGGCCACCTAGACCGTCGCCAGACCCTGCCCATTGGCAGCAAACTTGGCCTCCGCCTCGGCGATGAACTGGCGAGTCTCGGTGGTCGTTGCGTCGCGGGTCGTGGCCGGGTCCTCGCCATTCAGGTTTCGGTTCAGGCGGTTCAGGATGTCGGAAGTCGCGAAGGCGTGGGTGACAACAGTGTCCTGCGCACGCAGCCAGTGGGTGAAGTCGTCCACGATCCTAAGGAGCTCCGGATCCGTCGCCTGCCCGGTGCCCCGGAATCTATCACGAATTCCATGAGTTCAGTCCCGGAGAACGGCTTGGCCACCTCGACCGCTTGCCGAAATTCGAGTCGCGGCTAGAAGGACTTGGGTCCATTTATCGCTCACTTCGATCCGCGGGATGGAGGCCATGGCCAGCACCGCGAACACCGCCGTGGTGCCAAACACAGCCCCGCCCGGGTGGTGACCAGCGTGGCGCGCCGCTCGGTCCAGCCAGCGCTGGTGCGCGATCCGCCGGGTGAACCGCAAGGGCAGGATCGAGGCCAGCGCGGGCAAGGATGATCAGTTCATCGCACGCGTGACCGAAGGATATGCCGGTGCAGTCAATGCTTTGCTTGAGATCCGCACAGGGAAGGACCTGGGAGACGAGGCCAAGATCCGCGCCGCGATCAAAAGCCTCTATGACACGATTGTGGTCTCTCCTACCGGGCGGCTGTCACCCTTGGTCGCCGAAGTCTCCCGAACCATGCCCGCCGTCGCGCTGAGCTTTCACAGCGATGACATCGCGCATCAGTGCGCCGCCCTTGAGGATCTCGTGAGTGACGGGGTCGTCTTGGGCAGCTTCAAGGCACAGGATTTCGGCGTCGTCCCTCATCTCGTCATTGGTCCGAATGTGACCCTGTCCCTGTCGCGCGAGATGTTTGCGAAATTCGACGATCTGGAAGACCACTTTTCCGTCCACAAGCTCTGCGACGGGCAAATCGAGGCGATCATGGCCCTGCTGCGGGATTGAGACCGTGGTGGCGCGTCAGGCCGAAAGCTCCTCGCGCAGCCAGTCCAGCAATTGCTCGGTTTGCGGATGGGTCTGGCGCGCCGGGCCGCGAAATACCGACAGTTCAGTCGGACATTCGACCAGCGCGGTATAGGGACGGATCAGCTTGCCTTCGGCGATCAAGGCCTCGGTCGTCCTGCGCCATCCCAGGGCCACGCCCTGCCCCGCCACGGCCGCCTGCAGGGCCAGCGGATAGCTGTCGAACGGGGTCAGTCGCGGACGGCGCGCCTCGTCCACGCCGACCCGGACAAACCAGTCCTGCCACTCCATCCAGTCCTGCGGAGCCACCGCATGGGACAGGAGCGGAAGGGACAGCAGCGCTGCCGGGTCCAGCGGCAGGGCGCGATCTGCGACCAGACCCGGCGCACAAACCGGAAAGATATCATCAGCGGCCGTGAACATCCGCCGGGCCGTGCCCGAAGGACGCCCGGTGGTCTGCAGCGCCACATCAAACGCCTCGCCGCTTTCGGTCAGGGGGATCAAGCTGGACACCACTCGCAGCTCGGTACCCGGATGGCGCTCGTGAAACCGGGGCAAGCGCGGCATCAGCCAGTAGAACGCCTCGCACAGCTGGCAATGGAGCACGAGCTCGGTCTTGCGTCTGCGGTGTTGCAATCCCGCGATCTCTTCGCTGATCTCAGACAAGGCCGCGCTGACCACCCGCCCGAGGCGCTTGCCGCTCTCGGTGAGGAACACCGCACGGTTGCGCCGTTCGAACAGGGGCACGCCGATCTCGCGTTCGAAGGCGGCGATCTGTTTGCTGATCGCGGTCTGGGTCATGCCCAGCTCATCCGCCGCGCGCGAGAAGCTTTCCAGTCGGGCAGCGGCTTCAAAGGGTTTCAGGCGCGAGAGGGGCGGCAGGGACATGGCGGACCATCCATTCCATTTGGTCATGCTAATCGCATGAGAACTCCTTTTTCATTTGCGATCATACATGATTTCCCTGCCACAGCGAGACAAAGCTGAGAGGCCCCGCATGACATCCCGCCCTCACCCCATCGAGACGCGCCACGCGGTGCTGGCGATCCTTCTCTCCGTTGCGGCCCTGTCCCTCGGGGATGCGGTGATCAAGGCGACCGGGCTGGCCCTGCCCCTGTGGCAGATGCTGATCCTGCGCTCCGCGCTGGTGGCGCCGGTCCTGTGGTGGCTGGCACGGCGCGGGGGCGGGCCGGTTCTGCGCCGCCCCCACTGGGCGCTGCTGCGCGCGGGGCTGCTCGTGGCCATGTGGCTCTGCTACTATACGGCCCTGCCCCTGATGCCGCTATCACTGGCAGCGGCGGCGTATTACACGGGGCCGCTGTTCATCGTGGTGCTGGCCGCTCTGGTGGCGCGCCGCTGGCCGCGTCGCCAAGCACTGCTGGCCATTCTTGCGGGCTTCATCGGGGTTCTGATGATCATTCGCCCGGACATGTCGGGCTTTGCGCCGGGCACGCTGCTGCCGGTGCTCGCGGCCGTGCTCTATGCCGCCGCCATGGTGCTGACCGCCGCCACATGCCGGGAGGAGAACCCCTTTGGCCTCGCCCTTGTGCTGAACCTGAGCTTCATCCTGGGCGGCTTGGTCCTCGGGCTCTTTTCCGGCCGCGAGGGGTCGTTCATGCTCGGCCCATGGCAGAGCGTCGATCTGAGACTGCTGATCACCGTCGCGGGGCTCGCGCTGTTGATCCTGATCGGCAGTGTCGGCGCGGCCATCGCCTATCAGAAGGGCCCACCCGCCACCGTGGCCGCGTTCGATTACAGCTATCTGGTCTTCAGCCTGATCTGGGGCGCGCTGGTCTTCGCCGAGGTGCCGGGGCGCGTGGCGCTGCTGGGCATCGCGCTGATCCTCGTTGCGGGCCTCTTCGCCCTGCCGGGCCGAAAGAACTAGGCGGGAGCACGACGACGCGCAGCCGGGCTCTGGCCCTTGCGGCGCGCCAGCGCTATGCCATCCGCATGGAGAACTTGAATGTCACGTCGGCCGATGGGATCGACCCCGAGATCCTCGCCGCGATGCGGGTCGAGGCCATGCGGCCCAGCCTCGAAGCGGTTGGTCGCTTCGACCCCGAGAGCGCGCGCCAGCGGTTCCTCGACAGCTACAGCGCGGCGGATACGCGGCTGATCCATGCGGGCCATGTCCTGATCGGGTTTTACGTTCTGCGGCAATTGCCCGACCACATCTACCTCAATCACATCTATATCGAGGCCGCGCATCAGGGCGGCGGCGCCGGGCGCAGCATCCTGACCACGATCCAGGATCAAGCCCGCGCGGCGGGACTGCCGGTGCGCCTGCGCGCCTTGGGGGGCAGCCCCGCCAATGACTTCTATGCCTCTTGCGGGTTTGTTTGCGAGCGCTCGGATGCGCTGGACAACTACTATATCTGGGAGCCGACCTGAGCACCGGTCGGGCCGCATCTGGATCATGCGCCCCAGGCTCTCCGCCTGCCCAGGGTGGTGGAGGTTGATCTGACGCCGCATACTGGCCGCGTTGCGGGCCGTAGTCAGATCGCACCGTCAGGCAGGGACCGCACACCCGGCACCGCAGCCCGGCGCGTCCGGCAACCCCGGTGATCAGCCACACCTCGATCGCAGGCCAGGGGCGCATGCCGGCCCCGAACGGGGTCGGGCCAAGCCTCTCGGGGTCTGCGAAATCGAACAAAGCCCGGTCGAAGCTGTTGCTCCGCAAGGCACCCGGGGCGTCGAGCTCAAGCGGGGTGCCGCCCAGCGCCGCGCGGGACAATTGTGGTCGCGGCGGAGGTCCCATTGTCGGTGAGCCCGAAAAATGGACCGCTCACCGCGCCCGCGGCAGCGTTGGGAGAACAGGGTCCGGCCTCGAAAGACTATGTGAAGTCTGGCGTTGACACAGAACCGATGTCCGACCCCAAGGCCAAACCGGCAGCACAAATAGTCCCCGCCTCGCGCAGCTCTGCAACCTTGAGCATGTCGGCCCCATACGCTCCCGACCCGACCCGGAGAGCGCGCAAACCGTCGCGCCCCTCTCGTAGCCCCCCTGTCGCACCAGCCACGGGAAACGCGCGCCAACACTGGTCGAAGGTCCAGTATTCCCTCTTTTTTCGCCTGTGCACAATGCGTTGGAGTTTAAGTGACTGGACAACACGCCATTATGAGGCTTCGGAGGGGAGGACGTACACGGCGCTCGTGGACTGATCGCGGGCCCTTGTCTGGCGTGCTGAGACAGCTTGCGATGGCGGTTTCACTTCTCCTGGCACCCATGGCGCAGGCTGCCGAACTGAACCTGTCCGGGAGCCATAAACTCATGCTCGCGGCAGATGCCCCGGGTTTCGCCGAGCCGGGTTATGATGACAGCGGATGGCAGAGCGAGGTGGTCGTGGCCCTGATCCTGATGGTGGTCTGGAGCGTGATTGCCCTGGCGCAGGACCTGGACCACGCCCGGCCCCTTCTGGTGGGTATCGGCGCGCTGAGCGCTTCGATCCTTGTCGATCTCATGCTGCCCGCAGACTACTTCGAGACCACCTTTGGTGTGCGCCTCGGCGAGCTCGGCGTGCTCGCGCTGCTTCTGTCGCTGTTCTACATTTTCGGCCAGCGGGTCCTGCGCCTCGAGACGGCGGTGCTGCGCGCGAATTCAGACGTGCTGACGGCCCGTGAACAGGAGCGCGCCCGGATCGCGCAGGACCTGCACGATGGCGTCGGACAATGGCTTTCGGTGGTGAAGATCAAGCTTGAGGTTCTGAAGGCCAAGACCCCCCGGGACCCAAACGCCGCAAACGATCCCCTGACAGAGCTTGTCTCGGACATGGGCAACGCGCTCGAAGAGACGCGCCGGGTCGCGCAGGACCTGTCACCGGTGTTTCTGGACGATCACGGGCTGGTGGGCGCCATGCGGAACCTCGCCTCGCGCCTCGCTTTGCAGACACGGCACGCCATCACGCTGGACGCGCCCGCGAATCTGGACCTGCCGGCGCCAGTGCGGAACCATGTGTTCCGGATTTATCAGGAGGCGATGCGCAATGCCTTGACCCATAGCGGCGCAGATCAGATCGATGTCACCCTCTCGACGCAGGGCGGCCGCTGTCGACTGGTGGTGGACGACAATGGGTGCGGCCTCGACCTCCGGCGCATTGCATCCGCCCGCAAGGACGCGCCGCCGGGCCGGGGGCTGGCAAGCTGCGGTCAACCGGCGCCCGGTGAAGAGAAATAGCACGAACGGCGCAACCTCCGGCATGGCGGACGGGGCGGACAGCGCTCGCCCCCTGGGCGCCCCTTAGGCCAAATCCCTGAAATGACAAGCGACCCTTGCAATGCGGCTCCGCGAGGGTAATGTCGGACATCTGAGATGGCTTCGGACAAGAACGCTGTTCAAGAACGCACGCAACGACGTGCAAGGGAGGAAGAATGAGAAAACACCTTACTGGCGCGCTCCTGCTCGCCGGAACCGCTTTGTCGCCCATGGCTGCCTACGCGCAAACCGAGGTTCAGTTCTGGCACGCCTTCACGGGCCGCCTCGGCGAGCTGGTGAAAGCCCAGGTCGAAGAATTCAACGGAAGCCAGGACGATTTCGTCGTCGTCGAAAGCCACAAGGGCAACTATTCCGAAACGCTGAACGCCGGGATCGCGGCCTTCCGCGCGGGCGAGCAGCCCCATATCCTGATGGTGTTCGAAGTGGGCACCGCGACCATGATGTCCGCCGCGGGTGCAACCAAGCCGGTCTACGAAGTGATGGCCGAGAGCGGCGCGACCTTTGACCCGGATGCCTATATCGGCTCGGTCAAAGGGTATTACACCACGACCGATGGCGAGATGCTGTCCTTGCCCTTCAACTCCTCGACCCCGGTTCTCTGGGTGAACCGTGACGCGTTCGAGGCGGCGGGCGTGGATCCGGACACGGACCTGTCCACATGGCAGAATGTCGGCGCGACGCTGGATGCCCTGAAAGCCGGGGGCGAGGATTGCCCGCTGGTCACCGCTTGGCAGAGCTGGATCCACCTGGAGAACTTCTCGGCCTATCACGACGTGCCCTTCGCCTCGAAGGACAATGGCTTTGCCGGTCTGGACACCGAGCTGATGCTGAATGGCGAAGCACAGGTCGCGCATCTGACCGCGATGGGTCAGTGGGCCCAAGACGGCAAGTTCATCTATACGGGCCGCCGCAACGAGGGTGGCGCGAACTTCCGGTCTGGTGAATGCGCGCTCTTTACCGAGAGCTCGGCAGGCTATGCCGGGATCAAGGCCGAGGCGCAGTTCGACTTCGATGTGCGCCCGCTCCCCTATTGGGAAGGTGTCGGCAACGGCCCGCAGAACACCATCATCGGGGGCGCGTCCCTCTGGGTGCTCGAAGGGCATGAAAGCGACGAGTACAAGGGCGTGGGCGAGTTCCTGGCCTTCCTCTCGTCCTCGGATGTTCAGGCGCAATGGCACCAGGATACCGGCTATCTTCCGATCACAGCCGAGGCCGGGGAAGCCACCCGCGCCGCCGGGTTCTATGAAGAGAACCCTGGCACCGATATCGCGGTGATCCAGATGACCGCGAAAGAGCCGACGGCCAATTCCAAGGGTCTGCGCCTTGGATCCTTCGATCAGATCCGCGGGATCATCGACGAAGAGCTCGAGGCGATCTGGTCCGGCGACAAGACGGCCCAGGCGGCCATGGACAGCGCCAAGACACGGGGCGATGCCCTGCTGCGGCGCTTTGAATCCGCCAACCGTTAAGACCTGATCGGGCAGGCCCACGCGGCCTGCCCGTTTCCTTGCGGGGGCAAGTTCATGGAAAAGCGCGTCACCTTTCGCGGCTGGCTGTTGCCGGTTCTTCTCATCGCGCCACAGGTGCTCGTCTCGGCGGTGTTCTTCTTTTACCCGGCCGCGCAGGCGATCTGGCAATCGCTGTTCATTCCCGACCCGTTCGGGCTCTCCTCGCAATTCGTGGGGCTCGGCAATTTCGAGTTCCTGCTGAGCGACCCTTTCTACCGCGCATCCTTCGTGACCACGGCGGTCTTCTCGATCCTTGTCACGCTCTGCTCGATGATCCCGGCTCTGTTCCTGGCGGTCATCGCGGACCGGTTGATCAAGGGCTCGGGCGTCTATCGCACCCTGCTGATCTGGCCCTATGCGGTGGCCCCTGCCGTGGCCGGGGTGCTGTGGCTGTTCATGTTCAACACGCGGGTGGGCGTGATCTCGTGGTATCTCGGCACCCTTGGCTATGACTGGAACCACGTCCTGAATGGCGGCGAGGCCATGGGCCTTGTGGTGGTCGCCTCGGCCTGGGGGCGGATCAGCTACAACTTCCTGTTCTTCTTCGCAGCCCTGCAGGCCGTGCCGAAATCGGTGATCGAGGCCGCGGCCATTGACGGCGCGCGGTTTTGGCGGCGGTTCTTCACCATTGTGTTGCCGCTGCTCTCACCAACCACGTTCTTCCTTCTGGTGGTGAACGTGGTCTATGCCTTCTTCGAAACCTTCGGCGTGATCCACACGATCACGGGGGGCGGGCCACAGCAATCCACGACCATCCTCGTCTACAAGGTCTTCTCGGACGGGTTTGTCGGACAGGATCTGGGGTCGAGCTCGGCCCAGTCGGTGATCCTGCTGGTGGTGGTCGGATTGCTGACCGTGATCCAGTTCAAGTTCATTGAAAAGCGGGTGCATTACTGATGGCCCGCGAAGTGCACGGAATGGTCGAAAAGCGCGGTGCAGGCCTGTGGCTGACCCATGTTTTCATGATCCTCGGCGTGCTGGTAATCTTCTTTCCGATCTGGCTGGCCTTCGTGGCCTCGACCGTCACCCAGCAAGAGATCATCCAGCCCCCGATGCCCGTGATCCCGGGCGACCAGTTCTGGATCAATTATCGCAATGCGCTGTTCTCGGGCGTCAACGTGCCCGTGGCGACCATGCTGTTCAACTCGCTGGTCATGGCGATCGGGATCGCGGTGGGCAAGATTGCCATCTCGCTGCTCTCGGCCTTCGCCATCGTCTATTTCCGCTTTCCCGGGCGCAACCTCTTCTTCTGGATGATCTTCCTGACGCTGATGTTGCCGGTGGAGGTGCGGATCGTGCCGACCTTCGAGGTCGTGGCCGGGTTCGGCATGCTCAACAGCTATTCCGGGCTGATCTTTCCGCTGATCGCCTCGGCGACGGCGACATTCCTCTTCCGGCAGTTCTTTCTGACAATTCCAGATGAGCTGGCCGAGGCCGCCCGGGTCGATGGCGCGCGGCCCATGCGGTTCTTCTGGGATATCGTCGTGCCCATGAGCCGGACAAATGTGGCGGCGCTCTTCGTGATCCTCTTCATCTATGGCTGGAACCAGTATCTCTGGCCGCTGCTGATCACGACCGATCCGGAGATGAACACGATCGTCATGGGCATCAAGCAGATGTTCCCCTCGGGCGATGACTTTGCCCATTGGCCGACCATCATGGCGACTTCCATCCTTGCGATGATTCCGCCGGTGATCGTCGTGGTGGGGATGCAGCGGCTCTTCATCCGCGGCCTTGTAGACAGCGAGAAATAGATATGGCGACAGTCACCCTTCAGGACGTCAAGAAAAGCTTTGGCGCCACGGACGTGATCCACGGGATCGATGTCGAGATCGCCGATGGTGAGTTCATCGTCATTGTCGGTCCGTCGGGCTGCGGGAAATCCACCCTGCTGCGGATGGTGGCTGGGCTGGAAACCGTCTCATCCGGCGATGTCCTGATCGGCGGGACGCGGGCCAATGACAAGGAACCCATGGATCGCGACATCGCCATGGTGTTTCAGAACTACGCGCTCTACCCGCATATGTCCGTGCGCCAGAACATGGGTTACGGGCTCAAGATCGCGGGCCTGCCGAAGGACGAGATCAACGCCAAGGTCGAGGAGGCCGCCCGCCTCCTGCAGCTTGCGCCGCTTCTGGACCGCAAGCCCAAGCAGCTCTCGGGCGGACAGCGCCAGCGCGTCGCCATGGGCCGCGCTATCGTCCGGGAACCGGCGGTGTTTCTCTTTGACGAACCGCTCAGCAATCTCGATGCCAAGCTGCGCGTGCAGATGCGTCTCGAGATCCGCGAGCTTCAGGCCAAGCTGGGGATCACCTCGCTTTATGTGACCCATGATCAGGTCGAGGCCATGACCATGGCGGATCGGATGATCGTGATGAATGGCGGGGTGGCCGAGCAGATCGGCACGCCTCTGGAGGTCTATGAAACCCCGCGCACCCTGTTTGCCGCGCAGTTCATCGGCAGCCCGGCCATGAACATCCTCGACGCGCAGATCGCAAACGGGCAGGTCGTGCTGGAGGGGCAAAGCCTCGCCCAGACCAGCCATCCCGACGGACCGGTGAAGTTCGGGGTCCGCCCTGAGCATATGGTGCCGGACACAGGCGGTGCGCTGGCGGTCACCATCCAGATGACCGAGCCCCTGGGTGCCAACACCTTGCTCCATGGCAAACTGGCGGGGCATCCGGACAGCTTTACCCTGAGCCTGCCGGGTGTGCATGCCATGCCGGGCTCGAGCGCGGCACAGCGGTTCTCGGTACAGCCGGGCCAATTCCATCTCTTCGATCCAGAGACCGGCCTGCGCCTGTCCTAGGACGCGCCTCCCACGCGTTGACGCAACCCTCGGACGCGCCATGTATCCGTCGACAGAGCGGTGCGGCTTTGGCCGTTTTTGACGCCTGACTGTCATTTCAGCCAGAGGCAAGACCGCCTAAAGGTTTCTGCACCAAGAGGCGCAGATGCCGGGAATGGACGAGATCATGAACGTGACGGCCCCCAAGACACCGCCCGTGGGCGCGCTGAACTTCGCCCTGCTTTTGGGGGCCAACGCAATCCTTGGATCCGCAATGCCGATGATGATCATCCTCGGGGCGCTGGCCGGTCTGCTTCTGGCGCCCACACCGGCGCTGGCCACCCTGCCCGCCTCTGTCTCGACCCTCGCGGGGCTGGTGGCTGCGGCACCGTTCTCGCTCTTCATGGGGCGCTATGGCCGTCGGGCTGGTTTCATGGTGGGGGCTGTGGTTGCGGGTCTGGGCGCGGCGGCGGGTGTGGTCGGTGTCATGCACTCCAGCTTCGTCCTGCTGCTGCTGGGCCATTTTGCGATCGGGGCGGCGTTGGCCTGTTTTCAGTTCTTTCGCTTCGCCGCCGCCGAGGTTGTGCCGGAACGCTGGAAGCCCGTGGCGATCTCATTGATGCTGACCTCCGGCCTACTGGCCGCCTTTGCCGGGCCCGAGGTGTTTGCCCGCACAAAGGACCTGCTTGCCCCCATTCCCTTTGCCGGCGCCTATGGGGCGATCATCCTTCTCAACGTGATCGGGGTCATCCCGCTTCTTTTCCTGCGCGGGTCGCAGGCACCCCAGAGGCCAGACGCGGCGACCACGTCGCCCGTCCGCGTCGCGCAGGTCCTGAGGCGGCCCGCGGTCGCCGTGGCGATTGCGGCTGCCGCGGTCTCGCAGGGGGTGATGGTGCTGCTGATGGTGCCGACACCCATCGCCATGGTCGGATGCGGGTTCGGCGAGGCCACGGCCGGGGACGTGGTGCGCTGGCATGTGGTTGCGATGTTCGCGCCCAGCTTTTTCACCGGGTTTCTGATCAAGCGCTTCGGAGCCACGGGGATCGTGATGACCGGTCTCGCGCTGCTCGGAGGCTCGGGCGTGATTGCCGCCAGTGGCGTGACCCTGCCCCATTTCTACGGCGCATTGATCGTTCTCGGGCTGGGCTGGAATTTCGGGTTCGTAGGCGCGACGAGCCTTTTGGCAGACGCGCTCGCCCCGCAAGAGCGCCCCTCGGTTCAGGGCCTCAACGATACGGTCATTGCGCTCTGCGCCTCCCTCTGCGCCTTTGCCTCTGGGGCGCTGGTGAACGGAGCGGGCTGGACGGTGCTCGCACTCATGGCGCTGCCCATTGTCGGCGGGATGGCGCTTGCCCTTCTCTGGGCCGCGCGCCAGCGCCAAGCGGCCGTCTGATCGGGCGCTTGCCGCGCGATATGCCTCCACGGACCTGAGACAACCATCGCCGAAGGGCACTACGCGCGACTTGCTCGATGCGCATACCGTCTCTGCGACCATCGCGGGGGCAATCATCGGCATCCTCGTTGCCGCGGCATGGGTACAGTCCACCGCTCAACACGCTGGCTGCAACCCTTGGCGCACTCAGCCTGCCCGTTCTCACACAAACAACGCCAAGCGCCGCCGTCACGAGGAACCAAGCCACAGCCGTCGCACTCGCCGCCCAGACCGGCACCATTGCCGAGGCCGAACTTGACCAGTTCGAGGGGCGCGCGGCCTATGACATTGAGGTCGTGAATGCGGCTGGGGACGAAATCGAGTTCAAGGTGGACGCGGAGACAGGAGAAATCCTGAATGTCTGGACTGACGATGACCCGACGAATGACCCGGTGGGCGCGGATAGTGATTGAGATATTGCAAAACTGGGCCCGAATACGGGCCCAGTTTCATTCGACCTTCTATCGGGTGAAGATCGTTTCTTTCTGAAAATCTATTTTTTAACCAAACGTCAAAAGAACAATTTGAAACAACTCAGCTTTATCCGAGATAGAGCTGCGGGTTCCGTAAAATCTGGCGCAATGGCAAGCGCTTTTTCCCAGTGTTCTTCAGATGACTGCACCCGAATTACACGGGCATATTTCTCATGACCTCAAAGGGCTGTTGTGCACCGCAGGAACCGCACAAGGATCACGTGCAGGCTTCCAGAAACCGCACAAAACCTCAGGTTTTGCCAGAGTTCGGTCAAAACTAGACTGAACCGATCGGCGCGAGATCCATTCGTGGAATTGCGTCTTCTCCCATTGCTACTGATCTGCTCAGCGCGCCCGGATCTTTTTGGTGGGAACCCGCTTGGCAGCCCTATGCGTAACATCGTTTCGCCCAAATCATCCATCAGGAATTGACCAGAAACTCAGGAGTGCGTTTCGGAATGGCCTTGTAACAGGAACGTGAGCATCCATATTAGATGTATACCACGGAATACAGAAGAAAGGCCGAACGATGTTCGACCTCTACTTAACGGAGCCGGTCGCTCCGTTTACAATTGCGCTCGCGCTTCTGCTCGGGCTCCTGGCGCTGGAACTCGTCCTGGCGCTGCTTGGCGTGACCCTCTTGGGGTTGGGTGCGGATGCAGAGATTGACCTCGATCTAGACGTCGCTGAGCCCAACCTCGGCGATCTCGACATAGATTTCGGCGATGCCGATCCGGAGCTCTTTGATTTTGCAGATGCCGGGCCGAGCAGCGATGCCGCGCTTGAGGCCACTGAGACCGTGGCACCGGGGGTGGCGTCCTGGCTGGGCCTTGGCAAGGTGCCGACCTTGATATGGTTCGCCGCAGCATTGCTCGGCTTTGGCGTCACGGGGGTCGCCTTGCAAAGCACTGCCGTTGCAGTGTTCGGAGCCGCGCTCCCCGCCGTTCTGGCCGCTCTCCCAGCGGTCTTTGCCGGCCTCTGGTTCGCACGATCATTCGGCGCAGTGTTCGCACGCATGCTGCCGAAAACAGAAAGCACAGCGCTCTCGGCGCGCCATCTCGGACGCCGCATCGGGGTCGTTACACAAGGCACGGCAAAGCGGGGAAAGCCGACCGAAGTCCGCATCTCGGACCGGCATGGCAATACCCATTACCTGCGGGCAGAGCCTTTGAAGGACGAGGACGAGATCCCTGCCGGGACTGAAGTCCTGGTTCTGCGCCACCGGTTTGAAGAGGGGTATCGACTGGTGCCTCTCGGCCCCGAAAGCTGATCAACAACATAGGAGAACTTCATGGATTTCGTTTCACTTGGCATCATTGTCGGATCAGTCCTCGCCTTCCTGCTCTTTGTCGGGCTGGTGCTGGGGCGCCTGTATCGGCGCGCAACTCGGGAGGTCTCGCTGGTCAAGACCGGCGCTGGCGGAAAGACGGTGATCATGGACGGAGGCACGATCGTCGTGCCCCTGCTGCATGAAATCAGCCCTGTGAATATGAAGACCCTCCGGCTGGAGGTGGCGCGCAATGCCGATGGCGCCTTGATCACCAAGGACCGGATGCGGGTGGATGTGGGGGTCGAATTCTACGTCTCCGTCAACGCCACCGAGGAAGGCATCAGCCGGGCCGCGCAGACACTGGGGGATCGCACGTTTTTCGTGGACCAGCTCCGGGAATTGATCGAGGGCAAGCTGATCGACGGGCTGCGGGCCGTGGCCGCGCAGATGACCATGGATGAGCTGCACGAGAACCGCTCAGAGTTCGTTCAGGAGGTACAGAACACCGTGTCAGAAGACCTGCTCAAGAACGGACTGGAGCTTGAATCCGTCTCGCTCACCGCGCTGGACCAGACCCCGTTCGAAGCGTTGGACGAGAACAACGCCTTCAACGCCGTCGGGATGCGCAAGCTGGCCGAGGTGATCGCCACATCCAAGAAGGAGCGCGCCGAGATCGACGCGGATGCCGATGTCTCTGTCCGGCGCGCGGCGATGGAAGCGGAACGTCTGAAACTAAAGATCGAACAGGATGAGCGTCAGGCCGCCATCGCACAACGGCAGGAAATCGCGACGCTCGAAGCCGCCCAGCAGGCAGAGATCGCGCGGCGTGAAGAGGATTCCTCGCGCGAACGCGAACAGGCGCGCATCAAGCGCGAAGAGGCGATCCGTGCCTCGGACATTGCCCGCGAGAAGGCGATCCGCGAGGCCGAGATCACCCGGGACCGCGAGTTGCAGGTGGCGGATCAGGAACGGCTGATCATCATCAACAAGAAGTCAGAAGAGGAAAGCCAGGCCAAGGCGAGTGCCGACCAGGCCCGCGCCGAAGCCACCAAGGCGCAGGAGGCAATCGAAACCGCGCGCTCCGTCGCCATGGCCGAGCGAGAGAAGCAAATCGTTCTGATCCACGCCCAACAGGAGGCCGAGCGCGCGGCGACGCGGATAAAGATTGAAGCGCAAGCCGAGAAGGATGCCGCGCAGGACCGTGCGGAAGCGCACCGCGAAGAGGCGCAAGCCGATGCCGATGCGCTCACGATCCGCGCGGCGGCCAAGAAAACCGACCTTCTGGCCGAGGCAGAAGGGCGGCAGGCCATCGTCGAGGCGGAAAACGCCATTGCGGCAGAGATCGTCAATATGAAGATCGCGCTGGCGCGTCTCGAGAAGCTGCCGGAGGTGGTCGCCCAGATGGTGAAACCGGCCGAGAAGATCGATACGATCCGCATTCACCAGGTCTCCGGACTGAGCGGTGCGGGAGGTGCTGGCGGTGGGACTGGTGGTGCAGACAAGCCGCCCGTAAACCAGGCACTCGACTCGATCATGGGCATGGCTGTTCAGCTGCCCGCCCTGAAGAAGATCGGAGAGGAGCTTGGTGTGTCCATGGATAACGGGGTGGCCGGGCTGGCCGAGAGCCTCGTGGAGAACGCCAAGGATCCGACACTCGCCCCTCCGGCCGAGCGTCAGGAGAGCGCGGATCTTTCAATCGACAAGACCTGACAAGTCCCGCCCCTGGCCCTGCGAAGAGCGAGCCTCTTGAGGCTCCCTTTCCAGGATCGGCCGGGGGCAGAACGTTCAACGCAGCGCAGGGCTTGCCACAGCATTCAAAGAGGTTCCTCCAACGCGCCGTCCACAGCTGGCGACGTTGCCCAGTGAAAAGGCTGGGCTGGCGTACCCGAGAGGTGATGGAAGCGCGGGACATGCCCCCCAGCACCGACACTGCCGTCCGACAGGCCTTCGACTATCACAGCCTTGGCGACCTCTCCAGTGGCGCGCGCGCCGGTCAGATCCGCAGTCAAAGCCATCGACAAGCTCATCATGGCGAGCTGGTTGATCCCTGCCATGATCGAGGGCATCGCCCGCGGCCGCTCCACCTTGGTCAGAAAATGTCGTGGCTTCGCACCGAAGGCCAGAGCGGCATCTGACGTGTTCGCAGGAACCTGCTGACCGCCAAGAGCGGTCAGAACCCCCATCGCAATCATCCATGGCGGGCCGACAAATTCAGCACTGATCGCATTGAGCATCACTCGGAGGAAGACGGTGATGCCATCGAAACCACTCAATTCTAGCGAGAAACTTGCATTGTCGCGGACGGTACGGTGCGGGATCAAAGCCATGCTCCGACACACCATGCCGATCTCGTCGGCGCGTATTTCGCGCAAGGCCTCTGGGCCCATGTTCCCGACCTTGGCACCGTTCATCAGGATTTCACCTGAGGTCGGCTCAATCAATCAGGTGATATGGCATACACGCATCGACTTGCTGGAGCCTGACACTCCCATGATGCAGAAGATCTCGCCCTCTCCAACGCTGATTGAGACGTCGCGCACCCTGACAACAAGGCCGAAACGATCCAGCAGCTCTGCCTTTGACAGGCCCTCCGATCGCGCGGCGGCCGTGGCGCGCCCCGCTCGGCTGCCGAAGAGTGTCCAAACGCCCTTGCAAACGATGACATCTTGTTTTGCTGCGCTCAGGCGCGGGCCTTCTCGCGTTTTGGATCCAAAAACGGCAGGGCGCAGACGGTGCAAGGCAGCCGTTTCATATGTCCGTCCAGACGCCCGGCTTCGAGATTCTGTCCGTCGTCGCTGTTCTCGACGGCGACCCGGGCCATTGCGATTGCATGGCCAAGCTGGGGGGAATACGTGGCGCTGGTGACGACGCCCACCTGCTCGCGGTCGACATACACCGGATCACCATGCTCCGGCATTTCCTTGCCCGAAAACGTCAGCCCGACCAGACGTCGGCGCATCGCTGCTTTGTTGCGCTCCAACGCTTTGCGGCCAATGAAATCGTCTTTCTTGAAGTCGACGGCGAAACCCAACCCGGACTCCATCGCGTCGACATCCGGGCCAAACTCGGCGCCTGCAATCATCAGCCCGGCTTCTATCCGCACCATATCAAGCGCAGCCCCGCCCATCGGGACCAACCCATCGGGCGCTCCGGCGTCCATGACGCCATCCCAAATGGAAAGAGCGTCATCACGGTCGCAGAAAATCTCATAGCCCAGCTCACCCGTAAATCCCGTCCGGCACAGCATGAAGACCGGGCCGTCGCGGTCTTTGAGGCGCGCGATTGTGAAGCCAAACCACTTTATGTTCTCAAGTGGCGGGCGCCCCGGCTGGGTGAAGACGATTTTGCTCAGGATATCTCGCGACTTGGGGCCTTGCAGGGCGAGGTTCACCATTCGGTGCCCAAGAGAACGCACATGCACCTGCAGCCCCAGCTTTTCCGCCATTTCCCGCAGGTGAAGCGCAGAATTGTCCGAACCGCAGCACCACCGGTAAGTCGTAGGTTCGATGCAAAAGAGCGTCCCGTCATCGAGCACGCTGCCGCGCTCGTCGCACATCAAGGCATAGAACCCGCGATGCTGCGCCAGTTTTTCCACGTTGCGGGTCAGGCAATGCTGCAACAATGCGGCGGCGTCCGGACCAATCACATCGTACTTGCGCAGACCTGACATGTCCTGAAGCGTCGCAGCCGTCTTGCAGGCCCAATACTCTTCAATCGCTCCTGTGGCATCAAAATGGGTGGGCATCCAAAGATCACGTGAGACGAGGAAATGGCTGGTCAGTTTTGACGTACGCGGATGGAAGGCAGAGTGCCGCGTGAGTTTCGCACCATCCTCTGGCTGCGCCCGCCAGGATACGGAATGTGTAATCGAGCTGTCCTCTTCGTAGATGCGAACGTGGATGTCCGTTGGGTTCCAGCCGTTGATCGGGTCGACGTCATCGGGACAGGCGGTCGAGACGCATACCAGATCTGTCAGCGCCTCCATGGCGACGTAGTCGCCGGGGCGGGACCACGCCTCATCTGAGCTCAGGCCGCCATGCCCCGGGTCCACCCATGAGTTGAAAAAGAAGTTGATTGCCGGCCATGCCGCTCGTCGGGCGATGCTATAGGGTGCGAACGCGTTCGAGATATTGTCAGAGCAGTTGATATGCCCCGGAAATCCACGATCCTCATAGCCGCGCGCGGTACAGGCCAGGGCGTATGTGTCATGTCGTCCGACCGTGTCCTGGCGTACGGCCAAAAGGGGGCGAATATCCTGGTCGTAGAATTTGTCGTGCAACCCCGGCAGAGGATAGGCAGCGCGGGCCATTGTACGTGACACGGTCGAGTCGATATAACGCTCCACCCCGTCATCCAGCGCCGAAGCCCGCATCGCCATGAAATCCGAGCATTGCTGCCCTTCCACATCGATCACCTGAACAAACTGGCCCTTCCGGACCTCATAGGCCAGGGCCGTGCCCCGCGCGATGCGCCATTCGTCCTTGATCCGCCCAAGCGGTCGCGGCAGGGCGAGTTCGGTCGATGGGTTGTCGGGCGGCTGTACGCGCAACGCGAAACGGGATCCACCACCGGTCTCGACAAACCCGCGCGTCACCGGGGCAATGACGAAAACAGAGCAATCCTGCGTCACCTTGGTGACGTGCAGAGCACCCGGCTTGGAGGTCGTGTCAAACAGAGCAACGCCCGTCGCATCGGCAATCTCGCCATCCCGGGCACGCAGCAAAGCCTCCATCTCTCGACGATCAAAGCGCTCCAGGGGCAGTGGGTCCTGATCCGTCACTGGCACGCCAAGAGGCGTCGCGGAATAGGTCCTTTGATCCGGCAGCAGAAGCGTCAGCAGGGCTGGCCCACCACCGTCAACATTCGTCACCGAGAGCGTGGACCCCGCTTTGACGTCCAGTCGCGCAGCCTCACCGCAAAGCACGTCTTCGACCAGAACCGTGGGTTTACCGAGGCCGCGCAGTCTTGGGCGCGCGCCGTTGAGGATATGGCCTTCCAGTCGCATTTTCTGCATCAAAGCCCTTGTGCGAAACCTGTTACTTGCCATTCAGTAACCGGTTACTTTAGGAGGAAGACTTAGCCGTCGGACAACGATCGAATAGCATTCCAGAGATGCAGAAGTTAATGATCTGATCGTTTTTCGAGTCAAGCGAAATAGTGGAAAGACAAACAGCCGGGATTTCAGTGGTTAAGAAAATAGGCACAATCAGAGCCGTCGCGCGAGACACCGGATTGTCCACAGCAACCGTGTCCCGCGTGATGAACGGGAATCCGAAGGTGAACCCGGAAATGCGGACCAGAGTTCTGGAGGCGGCAAAGCGGTTGAACTATGTGCCCAACCCGGCAGCCAGAGCGCTCTCAACCGCAAAGTCCAAGACCATTGCGGCAATCATCCCCAGCATCGAACACTCGGTCTATGCAAAATACATCACCGCCGTGGAGCATACCCTCAGCGGTCTGGGGTATACCCTCGTCTTGGCGATATCGAACGCCGATCTGGAACAGGAGCTCAACGCCGCCGAACAACTGATTGCGATGGGCGCTGAGGCCTTTATCCTGACGGGTGCGGACCACAACACCGACCTGATGGACCTGCTGAACCTTCGCGCGAAACCGGTCGTGTTCACCTCGGTGTTCGACGCGGCCTGTGGTGTGCCCACCGTGGGCTATGACAATCGGCAGATCGCCTTCGATGCGGTCACCTTCCTGCAGGACCATGGTCATGAACGCATTGCGGTCGTGCATGGCCCGCATCTTGAGAGCGATAGAACCGTCTCACGATGCAAAGGGGTCCTTGACGCGTACCTTGGCAAAATCCAGCCGCGCTTCGTGGATGTCACGTTGAGCGTTGAAGGGGGCCGCGATGCCGCCCGGGACATTCTGAAGGCCTCTCAGCGCCCGACCGCAATTCTGTGCCTGTCAGATGTCTTGGCCCTCGGGGTGATGTTCCACTTGCAAAGCGTCGGAATGACGATCCCGGACGACATGTCGGTGATGGGATTTGACAACCTGGACTGGGCAAAGGAGTCCCATCCGAGCCTGACCACGATCGATTTGCCCGCAACCAAGATGGGGCAAGTCGCGGCGGAGTCGGTCGTCGCGAGACTTGAGAAGGGCTCCACGATCAACTCCGTCGCGTTGCCCGCACAAATCATCCCACGCAAATCGGTCATGAAGACCACTTAGTCTCTGTCTGGATCCCCATGCTCTGGATCGAGGCCCGCGCCCTGCCTCCGAGCGTTCATGTGTAGAGTCCGCTGCAGTTTCAGCGTTCCGCACATCTCAAAGTACCCTGCCTTCTTCCACTGCTTCGAATGCGCGAGCGCAAGAGCTCCCTGTGGGGCGCTAAGGTTCTGAGATATATTATGATTTTGGTTGCGGGAGTAGGATTTGAACCTACGACCTTCAGGTTATGAGCCTGACGAGCTACCGGGCTGCTCCATCCCGCGCCAGTTGCGTTGGCATTTTCTGCCTGGCGCTTTTTGTTGAGATCGTATTGAGAGTTCTAGGCTTTTTTCTAGGTTTGGCGGTGACCTACTCTCCCACGCCTTAAGACGCAGTACCATCGGCGCTACGGTGCTTAACGACCGAGTTCGGGATGGGATCGGGTGTTTCACTCGCGCTATGACCACCAAACCAAGGAAAAAGCCTTTGCAGAGCAAAGGCTTTTAGTTGGAGGCAGCGTTTCGACAAAGTCGACAACGCGTTCCAACACCGTTGATCTGCTGGGCGTACCACATTGAACACTGTCAGGTGTGGTGCGCTTTTTCACATCGGCGTCCAAGCCAAATACGTCTGTTATGTATGCTTTGATTATCCGCAGGGGCATTTGCCGTCTACTGGATCAAATCAAGCCTATCGGACCATTAGTACCAGTCAGCTGAGCACATTGCTGCGCTTACACCTCTGGCCTATCGACGTGGTGGTCTACCACGGTCCTCAGGGATACCTTGTTTTGAGGGGGGCTTCCCGCTTAGATGCCTTCAGCGGTTATCCTGTCCGATCATAGCTACCCAGCACTGCCGTTGGCACGACAACTGGTCCACCAGTGGATCGTTCACCCCGGTCCTCTCGTACTAGGGGCAACTCCTCTCAAGTATCCTACACCCACGGCAGATAGGGACCGAACTGTCTCACGACGTTCTAAACCCAGCTCACGTACCTCTTTAAACGGCGAACAGCCGTACCCTTGGGACCTGCTCCAGCCCCAGGATGAGATGAGCCGACATCGAGGTGCCAAACGGTGCCGTCGATATGGACTCTTGGGCACCATCAGCCTGTTATCCCCGGCGTACCTTTTATCCGTTGAGCGATGGCCCTTCCACTCGGGACCACCGGATCACTATGGCCGTCTTTCGACTCTGCTCGACTTGTCAGTCTCGCAGTCAGGCTGGCTTCTGCCATTGCACTCAACGAGCGATTTCCGACCGCTCTGAGCCAACCTTCGCGCGCCTCCGTTACGCTTTAGGAGGCGACCGCCCCAGTCAAACTACCCGCCACACAGGGTCCCGGATCCGGATAACGGACCGCGGTTAGACATCAAGCAATGCAAGGGTGGTATCTCAAGGAAGGCTCCACAAGAACTGGCGTTCCTGCTTCGAAGCCTACCACCTATCCTGCACATGCATGGCCTGATGCCAGTGTGAAGCTGTAGTAAAGGTGCACGGGGTCTTTCCGTCTAACCGCGGGAAGCCTGCATCTTGACAGGCAATTCAATTTCGCTGAGTCGATGTTGGAGACAGCGGGGAAGTCGTTACGCCATTCGTGCAGGTCGGAACTTACCCGACAAGGAATTTCGCTACCTTAGGACCGTTATAGTTACGGCCGCCGTTTACTGGGGCTTCAATTCGGAGCTTGCACTCCTCCTTTTAACCTTCCAGCACCGGGCAGGCGTCAGACCCTATACGTCGTCTTGCGACTTCGCAGAGCCCTGTGTTTTTAGTAAACAGTCGCCACCCCCTGGTTTGTGCCCCCCGCCTATAGTTGCCTACAAACGGGGCCTCCTTCTCGCGAACTTACGGAGGTATTTTGCCGAGTTCCTTCAACATCGTTCTCTCAAGCGCCTTGGTATTCTCTACCAGTCCACCTGTGTCGGTTTAGGGTACGATCTCATGGAGGGCTATTTCCAGGAACCGATCAGCGGCCCACCCAATCCGATAAGGGTGAACAACAGTCTCGATCCGTCACATCCTCCTGGCTCCGGAATATTAACCGGATTCCCATCGACTACGCCTTTCGGCCTCGCCTTAGGGGTCGGCTTACCCTGCTCAGATTAACTTTAAGCAGGAACCCTTGGACTTTCGGCGACAGGGTCTCTCACCCTGTTTGTCGCTACTCATGTCATCATTCTCACTGGTGATCACTCCACCGGATCGCTCACGCGCCGGCTTCACAGTCAAACCCGATCCTCCATAACACCCGAAGGTGCTGTAGAGGACTGGGTTATTTCACACCACGCTCTGCTACCATGCACTATGTGCATCCTAAGCTTCGGCTCATGGCTTGAGCCCCGTTACATCTTCGCCGCAGGACAACTTAATTAGACCAGTGAGCTGTTACGCTATCTTTAAAGGATGGCTGCTTCTAAGCCAACCTCCTGGTTGTTTTGGTCGTCCCACCTGCTTTCCCACTTAGCCATGAATTAGGGGCCTTAGCTGTAGGTCAG
>NZ_JBNAGD010000005.1:420000-467500 GCF_049801015.1 Dinoroseobacter sp. S124A
GACTTGATCGACTTGAACCCGTATTTCCACGGCACGACCAGCCGGATCGGCGCACCGTTCTGCTTGGGCATGGGCTCGCCATAGATCCCCGTCCCCATCAGGGTCAGCGGATGCATCGCCTCATCCATGCGCAGCCCCTCGCGATAGGGCCAGTCGATATTGCTGCGCCCGGCCTGCCCGCGCATCTCTTCGGGGCGCACCAGCGTCTCAAAGGCCACGTATTTCGCCCCGGGCTGCGGACCGAACTTGGCGAGGATCTTGCTCAGCTCGATCCCGTTCCACGGAATGACCATCGACCAGGCCTCGACACAGCGGAAGCGATAGATCCGCTCCTCGATCTCGGCCTCATCCACCAGATCCGCGATGTCATAGGTGCCGGGCCGGTCCACGAGACCGTCCACCTTGATCGACCAGGGGTCCGTGGTCAGCGCCGAGGCATAACGCGCCGGATCCCCCTTATCGGTGCCGAACTCGTAGAAATTGTTGTAGCTGGTGATCTCTTCAAAGGTGTTGGGCTCTTCCCCGCCCGCGAAATCCCGCGCCGAGACCTGGCTTCCGGCCATGATCCCGGCCGCAGCCGCGCTGGCGAGAAAGCTGCGCCGGTTCAGGAACACGTCCTTGGGGGTGATGTCGGAATATCTGAGGTCTGGGCGAAAGCGCGTCATGGAGGTCTCCGGTTCTATTCGCTTGAGATAGGCGAACTGAGGCCGAGGTCCAAAACACAGGCGCTCACGTTGTAGCGGGTTCCTGAAATACGGGGTGCAACTGGTCGAACGGGACCGATGTGCCGTTGGGCTGCACAAGGCGCACATGATGACGGCGCATCTGGCGCGGCTCCTGCACCCCCACGGAATGAGAGATCGTCTCGACCTCCTTCACCAGACCGGTCGCGTAATTCGCCACGCGCTTGTACTTCTCCTCGACCACGAGCCCTTTCTGAAACCGGGGATCATGGGTGGTGATGCCCGTGGGGCAGGTGTTCTTGTTGCATTTGAGCGCCTGGATACAGCCCAGACTGAACATGAAGCCCCGCGCCGAGGTCACGAAATCCGCCCCCGCCGCCAGGGCCCAGGCCACATCGCCCGGATTGACCAGCTTGCCCGAGGCGATCAGACGGATCCGCTCGCGCAGCCCGTATTCACTGCGCAGGTCATCGACCATGGGCAGCGCCTCGCGCACGGTCATCCCCACCAGATCGATCAAAGGCATGGGCGCGGCCCCGGTGCCGCCCTCGCCCCCGTCCAGCGTGATGAAATCCGGCGCACTCTCGGGGCCGCGCCGGTTGATGGCCTCGAAAAGCTCGCGAAAGGGGCGTTCCGCCCCGGCCACCATCTTGATGCCCACGGGCTTGCCGGTGACCTCGCGCACATGATGCACGAAATCCAGCAGGTCCTCCCAATCGTCGATCTCCACATGGCGGTTGGGCGAATAGCTCGTCTGCCCCACCGCAAGACCGCGCACCTCGGCGATCTCGGCGGTCACCTTCTCGCCGGGCAGGATCCCGCCCTTGCCGGGCTTGGCCCCCTGGCTGAGCTTGATCTCGAACATGCGCACGGTCTCATGGGCGGCCATCTTCGCCAGTTTCTCGTCATCCAGCGCCCCCTCGGGCGTGCGCACCCCGTATTTCGCCGTCCCGATCTGATAGACGATATCCGCGCCCCCGGTCAGGTGATGCGCGCTCAAGCCCCCCTCGCCCGTGTTCAGCCAGCATCCCGCCGCCTTGGCCCCCTTGGACAGGGCCAGCACCGCCGGTTTCGAGATCGCGCCATAACTCATGCCCGAGATGTTGAAGATCGAGCGGGCCACGAAAGGCTGTCGCGCCGTGGGACCGATCAGCATGGGCCCGGCGGCGCTCGCCTGCTCGTCCAGGGGCGGAAAGGCCGCGTTCACGAAGATCGGTGTGCCCACCACGCTCAGATTGCGGGTCGACCCAAAGGCCACCGTGTTGCCCTTGCCCGAGGAGGCCCGGCTCACCCATTCCCGCTGGGCGCGGTTGAAGGGCAGCTCCTCCCGGTCCATTGCAAAGAAGTATTGGCGAAAGAATTCGCCCAGGGTCGAGAAGATATGCCGGAACCGTCCGATCACCGGGTAATTCCGCCGGATCGCGTCGGCGGTCTGCATCCGGTCGATGACAAAGAGCACGACAAGCCCTGCCGCGATCGCCCCCAGAACCAGAATGAACCCGTTCGACAGGACCCGGGCGACCCAGTCCGCGCTCTCCATCATATCCATCGCTCACCTCCGCAATATCTTGCCAAGGCTAGGCATCCCCCCGCCGCAAAACCAGCCCGGAGGCGATGAATTCCGAAACACTTTGCCGTCATTTGTCACGACGCTTCACAAAAATGTGTCTCGCATTCAGCTTTTCAGAGGGCTTAGGCCCAGCGCCGCTGTCGTCAACTCCGTCGGCGGAAAGCCCCGCTCGAAAACACACCTAACTGCCCGTCATCGAACAAGAGATCCGCCATGGGGGCGGATGTTTGACAGGGAGATACACTCATGATCCGCAGAACTTTTCTCGCCGCTTCCACCGCAGTGATGATGGCCGGTGCGGCCTTCGCGATGAGCGACGACGACAAGGCAAAGGATATCGTTGACGTGGCCGTGGAAGCCGGCAGCTTCGGCACGCTGGTCGCCGCCGTTCAGGCCGCCGGTCTGGTCGAGACCCTCAAGAGCGAAGGTCCCTTCACGGTCTTCGCACCCACCGACGAGGCCTTCGCCGCCCTGCCCGCAGGCACGGTCGAAGACTTGCTCAAGCCCGAGAACAAGGATCAGCTGACCGCGATCCTGACCTATCACGTGATCCCGGCCAAAGTGATGTCCGGCGATCTGTCCAACGGCATGGAAGCAGCCACCGTGCAGGGCAGCTCGGTCAAGATCATGACCGAGGGCGGCGTCACCGTGGATGGCGCGACCGTCACCGCGGCGGATATCGAAGCCTCCAACGGTGTCATCCACGTGATCGACACGGTCATCTTGCCGACCATGTAAGGTCACCCGCCCACTGGTTCGGCCGGGGTTCCGGCCGGACCAGCACCACACTTTTGAAGAAAAGAGAGACCCCAATGAACCGTCGTTTCGCACTCAAGTCCTTGGCAGCCGCCGGTGCCGTCGCCTTCGTCGCAGCATGTGACCCCATGGCCAGCACCTCCCCCGATATTGTGGATATTGCCGCATCTGATAGCCAGTTCTCCACCCTGGTCGCCGCCGTGGGCGCCGCCGGCCTCGTGGACACCCTCAAGAGCGACGGCCCCTTCACCGTCTTCGCCCCGACCGATGAGGCCTTCGCCAAACTGCCCGCCGGCACCGTGGAATCCCTGCTGGAGCCGGGCAATATCGATCAGCTGACCGCGATCCTGACCTATCACGTGGTGCCCGGTGCGGTGACCTCCGGCGATCTGGCCGGCGCCATGCTCGACGTCGCCACCGTGCAGGGCGGCACCGTCAAGGTCGACGGCACCGACGGCGTGAAGGTCAACGATGCCACCGTCATCGCGGCGGACATCATGGCCTCCAACGGCGTGATCCACGTGATCGACACGGTTCTGCTGCCCTGATCGGGACCCGACCCGCGTTACCAGTGCTCTGATTTCGAGTACCCAAGCCCCCGGCGCCGCCGCGTCGGGGGCTTTTTCGTGCAAGCCCCGCCCCCTCTTGTCTGCGCCCGGAGCTTCCCGCACTCTGAGCCCAAAGCGCCCCGCGCAAATGGGAGATCACATGTCCGAGAAAATCGCCGTCGTCACCGGAGCCGCCCGCGGCATCGGCCTCGCCACCACGCGCCTCTTCACCGATTCCGGCTGGAAGGTCGCGATGATCGACCGCGACGGAGAGGCGCTCGCCGATGCGATCACCAGCCTCGACAATGTCCACGGGATCGATTGCGACGTCTCGGATGCGGACTCGGTCTCGGGGATGATCGCCGAGACCCTGCGCAAGTTCGGGCGGATCGATGCGCTGGTCAACAATGCCGGCGTGGCCGATTTCGGTCCGATCGAGGATACGACCTACGCGCGATGGCGTACGGTGATGGCCACCAATCTGGACGGCCCCTTCCTCTGCGTGCAGGCCGCGACCCCGGCCCTGCGCGAGACCGGCGGGGCCATCGTCAACATTTCCTCGATCTCGGGCCTACGCGCCTCGACCCTCCGGGTGGCCTATGGCACCTCCAAGGCGGCGGTGATCCAGCTCACCCTGCAACAGGCCGTCGAGCTCGGCGAATATGGTATCCGGGCCAATTGCGTCTGCCCGGGCCCCGTGCGCACCAAGCTCGCCATGGCCGTCCACTCGCAAGAGATCATCGACGCCTATCACGACGCGATCCCGCTCAACCGCTATGGCTCGGAACAGGAAATCGCCGAGGCGATCGCCTTTCTATGCTCGGACAAGGCCAGCTATATCACCGGGCAGGTGCTCGCCGCCGATGGCGGGTTCGAGGCCACGGGCATCGGCCTGCCCGCCCTGCGCCGCTAGGGGCGTCGCCCCTCAGGCGCGACCGGCCGTCAGCGCATCATCGTGGCGTGGCCCGAGGCGATCAGGGCCGCGCCGATATCCTCGCCATCCGCCTGACAGGTACCCGAGGCAAAGCTCTGGATGCCCGCCCCCTGCATCTGGCAGGTCACGAGCTTGCCCTCGACAATCGCGCGCAACATCTCGGCCGCCGCTTCGCCCTGCGGACTGTTCGGCGGGGGCACCGCGATCCCTTCGAGCCGAACCGCCGTTCCGGACATCACGAGGGTTCCGGCATCGGCCACATAGACATCCCCCTTGGGAGCCGCGAGCAACAGAACGAAGGCCACGAGGGGAAACATGCGAAGGCTCCTTTTCTACGGTTCGGGACAGGATCCGCCGATCCCGTCAAGAAACCGTTAAAAGCCTAATGATTTATACTTTTTGTATCAACTATCATCTTCTGCGTTGCCATAGATTAACGCCTGTGACACATACCTCGCCATGAAGATCGGAACCATCATCGCGCGGGCGCGCCGGGCCACGGGGCTCAAGCAGAAAGAGCTGGCCGATGCGGCCGGCGTGCATGTGCAGACCCTCAAACGCCTCGAGGGTGGGTCCGGGGCGGGCTATGACACGGTCCGGGCCCTGGAAAAAGCGCTGCGCAAACATGGCGCGCGGTGGGAAGAGACCGAGACGGGCGTGCGGCTGACCGTGGATCTGGACGGCTAGGCGCCCGCGCGACCGCTAGCCGTTCTGCGCCGCATTGCAGTCGCGCGCAGCCTCGATCGCCTTCATCGTCCCGGTCAGATCGACCACGAATGCGAAATCCGTCTCGGGCAGAACGATCATCTCGTATTGCTGCATGATATCGGTGACGAATTGCGGATCATCCGAGATGATGTAGCCACCCTGATACCCGTCCCGCAGGCCCGAGCTGAGCGTGCGCGCCGAGCCCACATAGAGGTTCTCGCCCAGCAGCACCGCGACCGTTTCCTCCCCCGTCTCCAACGGGGTGTCCTGTTTGGTGAACACGCCCAGATAGCCAAAGCCGCGATCCACGGTCAGGCCCATCTGAACAACATTCTCCGCCGCATCGACCTTCTCGATCATGCAGGTCTTCCGGTCCTCATTGACAAAGACCGTCCAGCCTTCGATCGACCCATAGGCGCTGAACGTGGTGCCCGGAGCGGGCAGGACATCGGAATTGGCCTGCGCCATGGGCGCGGTGCAGGCGAGCGCTGTGGCAAACACGAGGGGTCGGAACATGGCTGGGCCTCCTGATCTGGCGATGTCCTCCTGACACTGACCGGCCCCCGTCACGGACGCAAACAAAAAAGGCCCCCGCATCCGGGGGCCTTCCTCAGGTGCCGTCTGGCGTCAATGGACCACCGCATCCTCCGGCGGTGTGCGCTGGGAACTCGACACGCGGTCCCCGACCAGAAGACCATCGGCCCCGGCACTGATCGGAATGCTGTCGCCATCGGACAGATCCCCCGACAGGATCATCTCCGCCAACTGGTCCTGCAGGGCCCGCTGGATCACCCGCTTGAGCGGGCGCGCGCCAAAGACCGGGTCATAGCCCTCATCGGCAAGCCAGGTCCGCGCACTGTCATCCAGTGCCAGCGTCAGCTTGCGCCCATCCAGCCGCTTTTGCAGCAGGGCGAGCTGGATATCGACAATCGCGTCCATATCCTCGCGCACGAGCCGGTCGAAGATGATCGTCTCGTCCAGCCGGTTGAGGAATTCGGGCCGGAAATGGGCCCGGACCGCATCCATCACGTCGCGCTTGGCCCCGCTCGTATCGGCCCCGTCGGGCAGCTGGCTCAGCGCCTGCGCCCCGAGGTTCGAGGTCAGCACGATCAGCGTCTGCTTGAAATCGACGGTCCGGCCCTGCCCATCGGTGAGCATCCCGTCATCCAGCACCTGCAACAGCACGTTGAAGACATCCGGATGCGCCTTCTCGACCTCGTCGAACAGCACGACCTGATAGGGCCGCCGCCGCACCGCCTCGGTCAGCACGCCGCCCTCGTCATAGCCGACATAGCCCGGAGGTGCCCCGATCAGCCGCGCGACCGCGTGTTTCTCCATGAATTCGGACATGTCGATGCGCACCATCGCGCTGTCATCGTCAAAGAGGAACTCCGCCACGGCCTTGGTCAGCTCGGTCTTTCCGACCCCGGTCGGCCCGAGGAAGAGGAACGAGCCCAGAGGCCGGTTCTCGTCGTTCAGCCCCGCCCGCGCCCGGCGCACCGCATTGGCCACCGCACGCACAGCGGATTTCTGACCGATGACCCGACGCCCGATCTCATCCTCCATCCGGAGAAGCTTCTCACGCTCGCCCTCCAGCATCTTGGAGGTCGGAATGCCGGTCCAGCGCTCCACCACCGAGGCGATCTGCTCCGGGCGCACGGCCTCCTCGACCATCACGTCGCTCTCGCCATTCTCGGCGGCGGCCAGCTGCTTCTCGAGCCCCGGGATCACGCCATAGGACAGCTCCCCCGCGCGGCCCAGATTGCCCTCGCGCTTGGCGATCTCGAGCTCGGCCCGCGCCTTGTCGAGCTGCTCCTTGAGGTCCCGCGCCGCGCTCAGCTTGTCGCGCTCGGACTGCCACTGGGCGGTCATCTCTGCGCTGCGCTGCTGCAGATCCGACAGATCCTTTTCCAGGCTCGCGAGACGGTCGCGCGAGGCCAGATCATCCTCCAGCCGCAACGCCTCCGCCTCGATCTGCTTCTGCAGGATCTCGCGGTCCAGCGCGTCGAGCTCTTCGGGCTTGCTGTCCACCTCCATGCGCAGCCGCGACGCCGCCTCATCCACGAGGTCGATCGCCTTGTCCGGCAGGAACCGGTCGGTGATATAGCGGTGGCTCAGGGTCGAGGCCGCCACCAACGCACTGTCCGAAATCCGCACCCCGTGATGCAGCTCGTATTTCTCCTTGATGCCCCGCAGGATCGACACCGTGTCCTCGACCGTGGGCTCCTGCACGATCACCGGCTGGAACCGGCGGGCCAGGGCGGCGTCCTTCTCGACATATTTGCGGTACTCATCGAGCGTTGTGGCCCCGACACAATGCAGCTCCCCGCGCGCCAGCGCCGGTTTCAGCAGGTTCGAAGCATCCATCGCCCCATCCGCCTTGCCCGCGCCCACAAGCGTGTGCATCTCGTCGATGAACAGGATGATCTCACCCGCCGCCGCCGTCACTTCCGACAGCACGGATTTCAACCGCTCCTCGAACTCGCCGCGATATTTCGCGCCCGCGATCAGGCTGCCCATGTCCAGCGCCATCAGCTTCTTGTTGCGCAAGGATTCAGGCACATCGCCATTCACGATCCGCAGGGCGAGCCCCTCGGCAATCGCGGTCTTGCCGACGCCCGGCTCGCCGATCAGCACCGGGTTGTTCTTGGTGCGACGGCTCAGCACCTGCATGGCGCGGCGGATTTCCTCGTCGCGCCCGATGATCGGGTCGATCTTGCCATCGGCCGCGGCCTCGGTCAGGTCGCGCGCGAATTTCTTGAGCGCATCATAGCCCGATTCCGCCGAGGCCGTATCCGCCGTCCGCCCCTTGCGAATGTCGTTGATGGCCCCGTTCAGCTTCTGGGCGGTCACGCCACCCGCCTCCAGCGCGCTCTTGGCGCCGGATTTCGTCACGGCCAGCGCGGTCAGGATGCGTTCCACCGGGACAAAACTGTCGCCGGCCTTGGTCGCGATCTTTTCCGCCTCGTCCAGCACCTTCGAGGTCTGGGCATCCAGATAGGTCTGCGCGCCATCGCCCGACACTTTGGGCAGCTTGTCCAGCGCCGTCTCCAACGCCTCGCGCACCCGCGCCAGATCCCCGCCCGCGCGTTCGATCAGGTTGGCCGCCAGGCCCTCGTCATCATCCAGAAACGCCTTCAGAAGATGCTCGGGCACCATCCGTTGGTGATTTTCCCGCATCGCAATGGTCTGGGCGGCCTGAAGGAAGCCGCGCGACCGCTCCGTGAACTTTTCCAGGTTCATCGGTTTCTCCTTTTTCCAAGCGCTTGCCCGGTGAGACGCCCGCTTCGCGGCACATCTGTTGCAAGCCTCACATCTCAGATGGGCGTGAAGAAACCGTTGCGCAAGAGCCACAGACCCGAAATCGGGCGCGAAAAAGCGCCCCTTGCAGGGGGGCCGGGCCTCTGGCAGGGGAAGGCAGCAACCATGGAGGCCCCGATGACGCAAACCGCAGATGATCGCCTGATTGTGGCGCTGGATGTTCCCAACGCGCTGGCCGGGCTCGAACTCGCCGGCAAGCTCGGGGATGCGGTGTCCTTTTACAAGATCGGGCTGGGGATGCTGACCGGCGGGGGGTTGGCGCTGGCCAATGAGTTGAAGACCGAGCATGGCAAGCGGATCTTTCTCGACATGAAGCTCTTCGATATCGGCGCGACCGTCGAGGCGGCGGTGCGCGGGCTGGCCCAGTTCGAGATCGATTTCCTGACCGTCCATGGCGATCCCCACGTGGTCGCGGCCGCCAAGCAGGGCGCCGCCGGGTCGGACATGAAGATCCTCGGGGTGACGATCCTGACCTCGCTGGACCGGGCGGATCTGGATGCCTGCCTGATGCCCGAGGGGCCGGTGCAGGATCTGGTGCTCGAACGCGCGGGCCGCGCGCTGGAGGCCGGGGCCGATGGCGTCATCGCCAGCCCGCAGGAGGCCGCGGTGATCCGCGCCCTGCCCGAGGCGAATGGCAAGCTGATCGTGACACCGGGCGTGCGCCCGACCGGCGCCGCGCTGGGGGATCAGAAACGGGTGGCCACACCCGCCAAGGCAATCGCCGACGGGGCCGACCATATCGTGGTCGGGCGCCCGATCTGGCAGGCCGCGGCCCCGGCCGCCGCCGCGCGCGCCGTGCTGGCCGAGCTGCCCACCGCCTAGCGGCCGTGGCGCGAGCCCGGCCTAGTCGTCGTTGATGTCATGCTCGAAGGTCTTCACCTGCCCCTGACGCAGGCCGAAGATCCGCCGCAGGGCCAGCCACGCGATCAGCGACAGCACCGCAAAGATCAGGCAGAGGATCGGGACGGATTGCGTCCAGCCGAGCTCCGCCGGGGTGACAAGCAGCAGCCCACCCACGAGCCCCGCGCCGATCGCGATCCCGAGAAAGATATAGCCGGGCGCCAGCATCTCGACAAAGCCGAGGATCAGCGCCGCCGCGAACCAGAACCATGGCGTGACCAGCATCAGCCGCGCCCTTTCAGCATGTGGAAGGCATTGGTGAAGGCATCCACCGCATCCGCAGGGACGATGACCGTCTGTGTGCCTTGGGAAGACCCCACCGCCGTGAGCGCCTCGACCTGTTTCAGCGCGACCTGATACTGCGCCGCCTCCAGCCCGTTATCCTGAATGGCCCGGGCCACGGCGCTGGTGGCATAGGCCTCTGCATCGGCGAGCACCCGGCGGGCCTTCGCCTCCTGCTCGGCGGCATAGAGCTCCGCATCGGCGGCCAGCTCCACCGCGCGTTTCTGGCCCTCGGCCTCGGTGACCTGGGCCCGGCGCGCGCGCTCGGCATTGAGCTGCTGCAACATCGCCTCGCGCGTGGCCGCATCCAGATTGACGTCGAGGATCTCGGCCCGGGTCACCTCGATCCCCCAGTCATCCACTGCATCCTCGACCAGCGCCTTGATCTGGCTGATCAGCTGGCTGCGGTTCGACTGCACCTCGTCCAGCTCCATCTTGCCGATCTCGGCCCGCACGATCCCGGCGACGGTGGTGGCAATCGCGCCGTCCACATCGCGGATCCGGTAGACCGTGCGCTCAGGCTCCAGGATCCGGTAGAACACGCTGGTCTCCACCTGCACCAGCACGTTGTCACTGGTGATCGCGTCCTGGCTGGCATTGGGCAATTGCCGCTCGAGGATCGACACCTCATGGGCGACCCGGTCGAGAAACGGCACGATGAAATTGATCCCCGGCCCCAGCACCGCGCGCAACCGCCCGAACCGTTCCACCACATGCTTCTCGGATTGCGGCACGATCCGAATCCCGAGGAACACGCAGAGCAGGATGAACGCCGCCAGCAGCAGGATCACGAGATTTTCCTGTACCAGCGTGAGAAGCAGGTCTTCCATGGCAAAGCTCCGTTACCGGCACGCCCCCTTGGCCTGCCCCGGGCGTGTCCGCCGCGCCCGCAGAGTAACAGTATCCACGGGGCCGTAAACGGCCCGATAACGTCTCGGCGACCTCCAACCAAAATGGCGATTGGGCGCTCGCCAAATTGTCGCAGCGCGCTAGATATGAGCGATCACTCAAGGAGACGAGACATGAGCACATTCACACGCCGCCAAGCCCTCGCCGCAGGTGCCGCCCTGCCCCTGGCCGCCGCCGCCGGCAGCCCGGCACTGGCCGCCGCCGACATGAAGGGCGCCACGGTGCCGACCCATAACCGCATCAAGCTCGGCGGGTTCGAGGTAACGACCCTCTTGGCCGGCACCACCAAGCGCGACGAGATCCAGTCGATCTTCGGCATGAACGTCTCGCCCGAGGAATTCGCGAAGGTCAGCGAAGAGAACTTCATCCCCGCCGACGCCTCGCAGTTCTTCTTCACCCCGACGGTCGTGAACACCGGCAGCGAGCTGGTGCTTTTCGACACCGGCCTGAACCCCGACGGCATCACCAGCGCCCTCGCCGCCGCAGGCTACAGCCCGGATCAGGTGGACACGGTGGTCCTCACCCATATGCATGGCGACCATATCGGCGGGCTGATGTCCGGCGATGACCCGACCTTCGCCAATGCGCGCTATATCACTGGCGCGGCCGAGCATAACCACTGGTCCAACGCGGCCAATGACCGGTTCAACACCAATGTCGCGCCGCTGAACGAGCAGTTCTCCTTCCTCGATGATGGCGGCTCGGTCGCCTCGGGCATCACCGCCATGGCCGCCTTCGGCCACACCCCCGGGCACATGACCTACCGGATCGAGAGCGAGGGCCAGGCCCTGATGCTCATCGCGGATCTGGCGAACCACCCGATCTGGTCGCTGGAGCGTCCCGACTGGGAAGTGCGCTTCGACATGGACAAGGCCGGGGCCGCCGCCTCCCGCCGCGCGGTGCTGGGCCAGATCGCCGATGAGCGGATCCCGATGATCGGCTACCACATGCCCTTCCCCGGGGTCGGCTTCGTGGAAACCCGCGGCGACGGCTTCCGCTACATCCCGCACAGCTACCAGCTGATGCTCTGAACACGCCCCCTCTCGGGACGACAAGCAGGCCTCCGGGCCTGCTTTTGCGTTTAGGGGGGCTGAAGGCTCTGTGGGCTCTGCTCGCGGTGTGTGTCGCGAACAGAGCCCGCCCGGTCTCGTGAGTGGTGACGCCCAGCGCCGTCCAACAGGGTGTGCGCCCTAAGGTGTGTCAGACGCTCGCCACGGTGCATAGCGACACGCATGCACCGGGCGTTTGGGGCCAGGAGGACCGGGTGTTCCCGCCTGTGAGTGACATTTAGGGATGCGCCGATACCGCTACCATCGCGCGATTACGTGACAAACCCGCAGGCCACCCCGCATGTATGTGCGCGCCCCGATCCCCGGGCCGGCACTCCGGCACATTTCTGCCACCCGACCGAGTTCGTCGCATGACGGCTTGTCTCCGGAACGACAAAGGCGGAAGCCATGTCCGACCCCAATGCGGCCCAACCCGCCGACCCTTGTGGCCTCCCGCCCGGATGGTCAGCGCCGATTGGACATGACAACACCCAACCACAGTGACCTGCCCCATGCCTTTCCAGACCGCCATCGCCGCTTGCTCCGTCTGCGCTCTGATCGCCTGTCTCGCGGGCGAGGCGCGGGCCGAAACACGCAGCGTCATCGCCGCAGCCCCTCTCGCCAAGGAGATGACCGGGCGCGATGTCAGCTTCCTGGCCCGCGATCTCGAAACGCAGGAGGCCTGCCTCCTCGAGAACAGCGATCTCGAAACACGCCATGGCCCCTGGTCAAGCTTCAAGATCCCCAATCTGTTGATCGCGCTGGAAACCGGCGCGGCTGACGGTCTGCATGCCGCGCGATCCTGGGATCCGCAACGCCGACCGGCGGCGGGATACTGGCCCGAGGACTGGCGCCGGGACCAAACACTCGAAAGCGCCTTCAGACGGTCGGCCGCCTGGTATTTTCGGGATATCGCCCTCGATGTCGGCGCGCAGACCTACCGGACAGTTCTCGACGCGTGGCGCTATGGCAATGCCGCCGCGCCCGAAGCGTCGGACAGGTTCTGGCTGGACCGAACCCTGCGCATCTCGGTCTCGGAGCAGGTCGCATTTCTCTCCCGCTTGCTCTCGGGGTCTCTCGATGTGGCGCCAGAAAACCTAGAGGCGCTCACCACAGCAAGCCTCGACCGTCGCAGCCCCGAGCTCAGCCTCCACGGCAAGACCGGATCGGGGCCCCTCGTCCCGGGGGATTTCTCACGCCCCTTCGAAGGTTGGTATGTGGGATGGGTGGCCAGAACCGGAATGCAACCGATCCCCTTCGCGCTCTATGCCCGTGCCGCCACCTATGGCGAGATCAGGAATTTCCGGCGCGAGTTTGCCCTCCGGATGCTCACGGAGTGCGGTTATCTCCCGGACGGGTTCGACCGCTGACCGACGGCACGCGCCTCGGGCAGCCGGTCGCGACCCCGCCGCGGAACCGATCAGACGGATCTTGCTGTTGTCGACAAGCGCCCCGCCGATCCCGATGCAGCTCCGGCCTCTCGCGGACCGCCAGTCGCTCAGCCCGGAAACCTCTGGCGCGACCAGACGCATAGGTGGCGGAAGTTGCCGAGCTCAGAGCCACCGCTCAGAGTGCTGGCATGAGCAGGTCGACATAAGTCTTGGAGGAGCTCGGGCAGGCGAGATGCTCCGTCGATCATTCGGAACTCCGAAGTGACTGCCGATACGCGCAAAACTTACGGCAGGGAACATCCGGGGGGACACCAAGGGGCGTGGTCGTCCATCTGTCTACATTGCGAGGGCTCTGGACCAGGACTGACTTGAGTGCATTCCAGAGGCTATCGCAGGATGTGCCCACCGAGCGACCAGACACAGTGCGGCGAGGGGCCGTGGCCGCAACTGTCGCCGAAGCGGCGAAAACACGATCTATCGGCTCGGGCTCAAATGCGTCCTTCGAAACAGTGGCGGGCCGCTCCTGCCCCTCTCTTCCCTCGCCGCCCCGTGCCTGCGATAGAGGGTCATGTCTGACCGCGCCCCCGATCTCACCGCTTTTCTACAGATGGCCCGCGCCACGGTGGCCGAGTTTCCCGCGCCCTTTGCGGCGCTGGCGGCGGAGGTTTCCATCGTCATCGAAGAGATGCCTCAGGACTGGATGCTCGACGATCTCGACATCCCGGATCCGCTCGATCTGACCGGGCTCTATGACGGGGTGCCGCTGACAGAGAAATCCGTCTTCGATCAACCGATGCAGCCGGACACGGTCTGGCTCTTTCGCCAGCCGATCCTCGCAGAATGGCGCGAGCGCGAGGGCGTGCGCCTTCCCGATCTGATCGCCCATGTGACCGTCCACGAGTTCGCCCATCACTTCGGCTGGTCCGATGAGGATATCGCCGCCATCGACCGCTGGTGGGAGTAGTGTTGCGCGATTTGGGGGGTAACGCGCGCCCGTGCCCGACACTTGCCCGACACATGTCCGACAGCTGTCCGACGGGGGGCCGACCGCCGTCTGGCAGGCCCGGCGCGCCCCTTTCCGGGGCCGCGTTGCGCCGGTTCGCACCGGTCTGCAGCGGGCTTGCGCGGGTGGATCAGGGCGCGATCCGCGAGGGCATAGGAGACGTCGGCCCGCACCGCTCGGCCCTGCCGTCGCGGGACCAGACCCGCCGCGCCGCACCTGCGCGCAAGCCGTTCCGGCGGACCTGTTAGAAGGGCACGGGTCCACTGCTTCCGCGCCCCTGAGCGCCAGCCTTCCGACCCCCAGGACCCGGTTTCAGCGTGGTTCAGAGCGTGTCAGTGGTTGCGCGTCGCCGAGGTGTCGCGCCAGCGGTTCACAATGGGATAGCGCCGGTCGAGCCAAAAGGCCCGCTCGGTCAGCCTTGCGCCGGGTGCCGATTGGAACCGCTTGTATTCACTGATGAAAATCAGGTGTTCGACTTTCTTGACCGTCTCAAGCTCGAACCCTTCGGCGACCAGTTCCGCCACCGAGGCTTCGCGGTCGATCAGGCCTTCGAGGATCGCGTCGAGCACCCCATAGGGCGGCAGGCTGTCCTCGTCCTTCTGATCCTCGCGCAACTCCGCCGACGGGGCCTTGTCGATCACCCGCTGCGGGATCACCTCGCCCGCCGGTCCCATCATCCAGTCGCGATGGTTCTCGTTGCGCCAGCGGCAGGTCTCGAAAACCCGGGTCTTGTAGAGATCCTTGATCGGGTTGTAGCCCCCCGCCATGTCGCCATAGATCGTGGCATAGCCCACGGCGACCTCGGACTTGTTGCCCGTGGTCAAAAGCATCTCGCCGAACTTGTTGCTCAGCGCCATCAGAAGCAACCCGCGCAACCGCGATTGCACATTTTCCTCAGCAATCCCCGGCGAGGTCCCGTTGAAGAAGGGCGCCAGCGCCTCCGAGACTGCGGCGCGCGGCCCGGCGATGGGCAGCGTATCCAGCGGGCAGCCAAGGCGGTCGGCCACGCCGGCCGCATCCTCGAGCGAGTGCTCCGAGGTATATTCCGACGGCAGCATCACGCAGCGCACGTTCTCCGGTCCGATCGCGTCGGCCGCGATCGTGGCAACGATCGCGCTATCGATCCCCCCGGACAGGCCGAGCAGCACCTTGCCGAAACCCGACTTGCGCAGGTAATCGCGCAGGCTCTCGACCATCACCCGGTAATCGGCCTCCCATTCGTCGGGGAGCGCGGCCTTCTCGCCCTCGCGGATCCGCCAGCCCTCGGGCGTCTCGTCGAGATCCAGATGGGTGATCGCCTCATCCATGGCGGGCATCTGCAAGGCCAGCGCCCCATGGGGGTTCAGGGCAAAGCTCGCCCCGTCAAACATCTGGTCGTCCTGTCCGCCCACCATGTTCAGATAGATCAGCGGCAGACCGGTCTCGATGACCCGTGCCACCATCAGGTTGAGCCGGGTGTCATGCTTGTTGCGGTGATAGGGCGAGCCATTGGGTACCAGCAGGATCTCGGCCGCCGATTCCGCGAGGGTCTCGGTCACATCCGGATACCACGCATCCTCGCAGATCGGCGTCCCGATGCGCAGGGGCCCGATCCGGTACGGCCCGCTCACCGGCCCCGAGGTGAAAAGCCGTTCCTCGTCAAACACATCCGCATTGGGCAGGTGATGCTTGAGCACCCTCGCCACCACGCGCCCGCCTTCGAGAATGGCATAGGTGTTGTAAAGCTTGCCGCCTTCGATATGCGGCGATCCGATGCCCAGCGCGGGCCCGTCGGCGCAATCCTGCGCCAAGGCGGCCAGCACCCGCTCCGCATCGGCGGCAAAGGCCGGACGCATGACCAGATCCTGGGTCTGGTAGCCGGTCAGGAACATCTCGGGCAGGGCCACGAATTGCGCGCCCGCCGCTTTGCCGGCCTCCCAGGCCGACAGGGCCTTGGCCGCATTGTCATCCAGCGCCCCGAGGGTCGGGTTCAGCTGGGCCAGGGTCAGGCGAAAGGTCTGGGTCATCTGGGGCGCCTCGGATTGACTGTCGCTGCGAAGCATCGCTTCGCCGTTGGGGCGTTTGTAGCAGGTCCTCCGCCGGGCGAAAGGCTCGGCGCGCCTTCGCGGCCCCCCGCCTAGCCCATTGCCCCCTGACGGGAGGTCCATTAGCCTTTTGCCCAACGAGAACGCCGCCGCATCCCGCGCGCAGGCCCGACAGGACAGAACCCATGCCGCATAAGTCTCCGCCCGTCTCTTCCCTGCGCCGGATCGCCCTGACGGCGGGCCTTCTGCTGGCCGCGCAGGGCCCGGCACTGGCTCAGGACGGGGCCATTGTGAAGCAATTCGACGATGGCGGGATCTATGAGGGGACCTTTGTTGACGGGCTGCAGGACGGGGTCGGCACCTATACGCTCCCCAATGGCTATGTCTATTCCGGCGAATGGGTCCGCGGCGAGATCCGCGGACAGGGCGAGGCCCGCTTCCCCAATGGCTCGGTCTATGTGGGCAGCTTCGTGAAGGGCAAACCCGAGGGGCAGGGCCGGATCACCTATCCCGATGGCGCGACCTTCGAAGGCGACTGGGTCGATGGCCGGATGACCGGAGACGGCACAGCGAGCTATGCCGATGGCGCGCTCTACACCGGCTCTTTCCTCAATGGCCGCCAGAACGGTCCGGGCCGGATGGAGGCCGCGGATGGCTATATCTATGACGGAGACTGGGTCGACGGCGTGATGCATGGACAGGCCCGGATCACCTATGCCGATGGCGCGGTCTATGAAGGCACGGTCGTGGCGGGCGAACGCACCGGGGCGGGCCGACTGACCCGACCGGACGGGCTCGATTACGATGGCGAATGGGCGAATGGCCAGTTCAACGGACAGGGGCGCCTGATCCAGCCCAATGGCGACATCTATGAAGGTACGCTGGTCAATGGGTTGCTGCAGGGCGAAGGCACCATGATCTATGCCAGCGGGCTGCGCTATACCGGCAGCTTCGCCGACGATCAGCGCCACGGGCAGGGCGTGTTCGAAGGCCCCGATGGCTACCGCTACGAAGGCAGTTGGGTCGAGGGCAAGATCGAGGGCGAAGGCACCGTCGTCTATCCCGACGGCTCGCGCTATGTGGGCAGCTTTGTGGACGAGAAGCCCCATGGCATGGGCGAGATCACCTATCCCGACGGTTCCACCTATGCGGGCACCTGGGTCGCGGGCGTGATCGAGGGCGACGGTGTGGCGCGCTACGCCAACGGCATCGTCTATGAAGGCCAGTTCCGCAACGCGCTGACCGACGGGACCGGCACGATCACCTATCCCAACGGCTACAGCTATACCGGCGGCTGGGTCGCGGGCGAGAAGGAGGGCGAAGGCACCGCCACCTATCCCGACGGCTCGGTCTATAGCGGCGCGTTCCGGGGCGGGATGCGCGAGGGCGAGGGCGTAGTCGTGCTTGCGGATGGGTTCCGCTACGAGGGCAACTGGACCGGCGGCGAGATCAACGGCTTTGGCCGCGCCACCTATGCCAATGGCGATGTCTATGTGGGCACGTTCGAAGGCGGCAAACGCTCGGGCCAGGGCACGCTGACCTATGTGGGCGGGCAGGTCGAATCCGGCGAATGGCAGAACGGCGCGCTGTTGCGCAATGGCGGCGAAGCACCGCCCAGCCCTGCCACCCAGGATGACGACGCGGCCACGCCGACCGAGTAACCCCGCCTAGATCCGTTCGCCCCGGTCGAGCCGCGCCAGCAGGTCCTCGGCCTCGGCCAAGACAGTCTCGCGCCGTGTCTCGTCCATCCGGTCAAAGGTCCGGTACATCTGCGCCATGCGCGGATTGCCCTCGAACTTCGCGCGATGCCGGATCAGGAACTGCCAATAGAGCAGGTTGAACGGGCAGGCCCCCTCCCCTGTCTTCTGCTTAACCTTGTAGGCGCAGGATTTGCAGTAATTCGACATCCGGTCGATATAGGCGCCGCTCGACACGTAAGGTTTTGAGCCCAGCACACCGCCATCGGCAAACTGGCTCATGCCGATGACATTCGGCGCCTCAACCCATTCATAGGCATCTGCATAGACCGCGAGATACCACTCATGCACCGCCGCCGGATCGATCCCGGCCAAGAGCGCGAAATTGCCCGTCACCATCAGCCGCTGGATATGGTGGGCATAGGCCTCGTCCCGGGTCTGGCCGACCGCCTGCGAGACACAATGCATATCCGTGTCGGCATCCCAATAGAAGGCCGGCAAGGGCCGGTCGTGGCCCAGCGCGTTGCGCTGCGTATAGTCGGGGCCTTCGCGGAAATAGATCCCGCGCATGTATTCCCGCCAGCCGATGATCTGGCGAATGAACCCCTCTACTGCGTTGAGCGGCGCGGTTCCGTCCCTGTAGGCGGCCTCCGCCGCGTCACAGGCCGCGCGCCAATCCAGCAGGCCCGTATTGATGTATTGCGCGATCACCGCGTGATAGAGAAACCGGTTCTCTGACAGCATCGCGTCCTGATAATCCCCGAATTTCGGAAGCGCATGCCGGATGAAGTGATCCAGCGCCTGCTGGGCCTGCTCTGCATCGGTGGCGAACCAGAAGGGCGTGAGCTCTCCGAAATTCTCGCCGAAACGGTCCGCGACGAGGGCGAGCACCTCTTCGGTGACCGCATCGGGCGCAAAACGCAGCGGCCCCTCGAAAGCCACATCCTCGGGTGCGGGTTTGCGGTTGTCGTGGTCGTAGTTCCACTTGCCGCCCTCGGGCTTGCCCCCCTCCATCAGGTAGCCTGTCTTGCGCCGCATTTCGCGATAGAAATACTCCATCCGCAGCTGCTTGCGCCCCTCGGCCCAGGCATCGAATTCCGCGTGGCTGGCCAGAAACCGCGTGTCGGGCATCTGGTGGACCGGCAGCGGGCAATCCTCCAACGCCGAGATGAGCCGCCATTCCCCGGGTTCCGTGGCGATGACCTCGGTCGCGCCCAGCGCGTCGGCACGGCGGAGAAGCTCGCCGGGGATCGACTGCGTGTTCTCCGGATCCTCCAGCTCGGTATAGGCGACAGTCCAGCCCTGATCGCGCAGCCGGGCCGCGAATTTCCGCATGGCGGCAAAGAGAAAGGCGATCTTCTTGGGGTGGTGGGGCACGTAGGAGGCCTCGTCCATCACCTCCGCCATGACCACCACGTCGCGGCCAGCCTCCGCCTCGGCCAGGGCGGCGATCTGGGGCGAGAGCTGGTCGCCGAGGATCAGGATCAGTCGCAGCGCGCTCACCAGGGCACCTCGGCCCCGGACCAGTCGAAGAACTGCCCCGTCTGGGCCGCGCCCACCCGGTCCATGACCCGGACCAGATTGGCCGCAGCCTCGGCCGGCGGAACGGACGGGTGGCGGCCGAGATACTTGGCCGTAAAGGGCGTCGCGACCGTGCCCGGATGCAGGCAAACCACCGCGGCCTCGCGATGGGTGCGCGCGATTTCGATCGCCGCCGTGTGGACCAGCTGGTTCACCGCCGCCTTCGCCGCGCGGTAGCTGTACCACCCGCCCAGCCGGTTATCCCCGATCGATCCGACCCGCGCCGAGAGCACCGCAAAGACCGCAGGACGGTCCTTGGGCAAGAGCCGTTGCGCATGGCGCAACACCAGCGCAGGCCCCGCTGCGTTCACCAAGAACTGGTCCAAAAGGGCCTGCGGCGTGAGGTCGCGCAGGGATTTTTCGGGGGCAGAACCGGCAATTTCCAAGGCACCGGTCGCAACGATCACCCGGTCGAACACCCCCTCCAGCGCGCCGAGCTGGGTGTCGACCGCTGCAGCGTCCGTGACATCGAAGCCCGTCTCACTCCTGGACAGACCTATGATTTCATGTGTTTTTTCGAGCTCGACCTGCAACGCGGCACCGATACCGCCCGAATTGCCGAGGATCAGCGCGCGCGGGGCCATAGCGTCTCTCCTTGTCATCGGCGTGACACTTAGGTCGCAGCGGCAATCTGCCGAGGGCTTTTATTAAGGAATTCAGAGTAGCCTTTCAGAAGGCTGAGGGAGGTAATGTAGAGTGAGACTGACGAATGACCAGACTATTCATTGCCGCGCTCGCATCCCTGTTGCTTGGGGCTCCTGCGTCCGCGATTGAGCTACACCTTCTGAGAAGCTTCCCGTCCGATGGCCCCTCGGGCCTCGCCTATGATCGCAATTTCTGCGGCCTTTGGGTTGCGAACGAGACCGGCACGGTCCGGCTCATCGACCTCTGGGGCAACGAGGTGCGCAGCTTCGAAGCGCCGCTTCACCGGGTTGATGCGGTCGCCGTCGAAGGTGACCACCTGCTGATCTCTGACGGCTCGGGCCTCTATCAACGGGTCTCGCGCGATGGCAAGGCTCTGGGCGAGCCGTTCCGGCTGTCCCTGACCCTGCGGGATACGGACGGCCTTTATGTGGACAATAGCAGTTCGGACTACTGGGTCGCGGATGACACGGCAGCCGAGATCGTGCAGATCCGCCAGGATGGGACCACGGTGCGCCGCCTGATCGGCTACATGCAGAGCCCGCAACTGATGGAGCCTCAGGGCATCACCCAGGACCCGGTCCATGGCACGATCCTCGTGGTGGATGACGCCGATGCGTCCGACAGCCTGTTCGAGTTCGATGCCGATGGCGTGCTGCAATCGGTGACCTCTCTGCAATTCGCGGGCAATGACGCCGAGGGCGTCACGATCAATGCAGAGGGCACCCAGGTCTATGTGGCCTTTGACGAGGGCGGCGTGATCGCGGTCTTCGACTACAGCCCCACAAGTGTGGGATCGTTTGGCGAAGCGCTGCCGTCGGCCTGCATGATTTCCAGCTTGGAATTCGCGGAGCCGCCCGTATAAAGGGGCCCATGACGCTGCAAACCGCCTCTGACACGATGTTGCCGCGCGCCATGACCGGCGCGCGCCTTCCTGCACGTCTCCTTCTTCTTAGCCGCCTCTGAGCGTGCCGTCCGGCGCGACCGCTCAGAGGTATTCGCTGCGCCACTTCGCGACAGAGACAAACGGCTAAATCAAGAGACATCCCATGACCGACAAGACGAAACAGGACCGCGTGTTGATTTTCGACACGACCTTGCGCGACGGCGAGCAGAGCCCCGGCGCGACCATGACCCATGACGAGAAGCTGGAGATTGCCGGTCTGCTCGACGAAATGGGGGTCGACATCATCGAAGCGGGCTTCCCCATCGCATCGGATGGCGACTTTGCCGCGGTGAGCGAAATCGCCAAGAATGCTCAGAATTCCGTGATCTGCGGGCTGGCGCGAGCGAATTTCAAGGATATCGACCGCTGCTGGGAAGCAGTGCGCCACGCTCGCCAGCCCCGGATCCACACCTTTATCGGCACCTCGCCCCTGCACCGGGCGATCCCGAACCTGACCATGGACGAAATGGCCGACCGGATTCACGACACGGTCACCCATGCGCGTAACCTGTGCGATAACGTTCAATGGTCGCCCATGGACGCCACGCGCACCGAGTATGACTATCTCTGCCGGGTGATCGAGATCGCGATCAAGGCCGGGGCCACCACCATCAACATCCCCGACACGGTGGGCTACACTGCCCCGCGCGAGAGCGCCGACCTGATCGCGCGGCTGATCGGCGACATCCCCGGCGCGGGGGACGTCACATTTGCCACCCATTGCCACAACGATCTGGGCATGGCGACCGCCAATGCCCTGGCCGCCGTGGATGCGGGCGCGCGCCAGATCGAGTGCACGATCAACGGCTTGGGCGAGCGCGCGGGCAACACCGCGCTGGAAGAGGTCGTCATGGCCCTGCGCGTGCGCAATGACATCATGCCCTACCAGACCGGCATCGACACGCAGAAGATCATGAACATCTCCCGCCGGGTCGCCTCAGTCTCGGGCTTTGCGGTCCAGTTCAACAAGGCGATCGTCGGCAAGAACGCCTTCGCCCATGAGAGTGGGATTCACCAGGACGGCATGCTCAAGAATGCCGAGACCTTCGAGATCATGCGTCCTGAGGATATCGGCCTCAGCGAAACGAACCTGGTCATGGGCAAGCATTCCGGTCGTGCGGCCCTGCGCGCCAAACTGTCCGATCTGGGCTATGAGCTGGGCGACAACCAGCTCAAGGATGTGTTTGTCCGGTTCAAGGCCTTGGCCGACCGCAAGAAAGAGATCTATGACGAGGATCTCGTGGCGCTGATGGGCGAGGCCAGCACGGATCCCGCCCGCGAGCGGCTGCAGGTCAAGTTCCTGCGGGTGATCTGCGGCACCGAAGCACCGCAATCGGCGGATCTGACTCTGACCGTCGATGGTGTCGACACCCAGATGACGGCCCAGGGCGATGGTCCGGTGGACGCGACCTTCAACGCGGTGAAGGCCCTGTTCCCCCATGCCGCGCGGCTGCAGCTCTATCAGGTGCACGCGGTCACCGAGGGCACCGACGCCCAGGCCACCGTCACCGTCCGGCTGGAAGAAGATGGTCGTATCGTCTCGGGCCAGGCGGCGGATACGGACACGGTGGTGGCCTCGGCCAAGGCCTATGTTCAGGCGCTGAACCGTCTGCTGGTGCGGCGCGAAAAGACGCCCGAAGGCAGCGACCGGCGCGAGGTGTCCTACAAGGATGTGAGCTGACCGGTCCGAAGACCGACGACGGCGGGCCATCCCGGCCCCCGTCAAGACCCCGCCCCTTCGGCTTGGCCTGATGGCGGAAAGCTGCCATAGGCTGGGGGAATGGGTCTTTACCCGCTGCGGTGCAGCGGTCATTAAGACGTGCACCTCGGCGCGCCCGAGTCTGTGCCAAGGATTCTAGACGTGGGGTAGGCGGGCAATGGCAGGTGGCTTTTCGCTCTTTTCAACGGATATGGCGATCGACCTCGGGACGGCGAACACGCTGGTCTATGTCAAAGGCAAGGGCATCATCCTGAATGAGCCCTCCGTGGTGGCCTATCACGTCAAAGACGGCAAGAAGCAGGTTCTGGCCGTGGGCGAAGACGCCAAGATGATGCTGGGCCGGACGCCCGGTTCGATCGAGGCGATCCGTCCCATGCGCGAGGGTGTGATCGCTGATTTCGACGTGGCCGAAGAGATGATCAAGCATTTCATCCGCAAGGTGCACCGCCGGACTTTCTTCTCGAAGCCCAAAATCATCGTCTGTGTCCCCCATGGCGCCACCCCGGTGGAGAAACGCGCGATCCGCGATTCCGTGCTCAAGGCGGGCGCGCGGCGCGCGGGTCTGATCGCCGAACCCATCGCCGCGGCCATTGGCGCGGGCATGCCGATCACCGATCCGACAGGCTCCATGGTGGTGGATATCGGCGGCGGGACCACCGAGGTCGCGGTGCTCAGCCTCGGCGATATCGTCTATGCGCGCTCGGTTCGCGTGGGTGGCGACCGCATGGATGAGGCGATCATCAACTACCTGCGCCGCCAGCAGAACCTCCTAATCGGGGAGGCGACCGCAGAGCGCATCAAAACCTCCATCGGGACGTCGCGGATGCCCGATGACGGGCGCGGGGCGACGATCCATATTCGCGGCCGCGACCTTCTGAACGGGGTGCCCAAGGAGGCCGAGCTCAATCAGGCGCAGGTCGCCGAGGCGCTGGCCGAGCCGGTGCAGCAGATCTGCGAGGCGGTGATGACCGCGCTCGAAGCGACCCCGCCGGATCTGGCCGCGGATATCGTGGATCGCGGCGTGATGCTGACCGGGGGCGGCGCGCTTCTGGGTGAGCTGGATCTTGCCCTGCGCGAACAGACCGGCCTGCCCATTTCTATTGCCGACGAGTCGCTGAATTGTGTAGCCTTGGGCACAGGCAAGGCACTGGAATACGAGAAGCAGCTGCGCCACGCGATCGACTACGAAAGCTAACGCAACCCGGCGGCACCGCCCGCTGAGGAGGGGCCTTGGCACGATACCGCAACGACGACGACAGTTACTTCAAGCCGATCCGCCGTGTGCTGGTCGGCTGTCTCGTTGTGGGGCTACTTGGTCTCTTCCTGCTCTGGCGCATCGACAGCCCCCGGGTCGAGCGGATTCGCATGGATATCGTCGAGCGCGTCGTGCCCGGGCTCGACTGGGCGATGGCGCCGATCACCGGGCTGTCGCGGATGGCCGAGGACTTTCAGTCCTATGCCCGGCTCTATGAGCAGAACGAGGAATTGCGCCGCGAATTGCAGCAGATGAAGGCCTGGCGCGAGGCGGCCTTGCAGCTGGAACAGGAGAATGCCCAGCTTAAGGATCTCAACACCGTGCGGATCGAGCCGGAGCTGACGTTCATCACCGGCGTGGTCATGGCCGATAGCGGATCGCCCTTTCGCCGCTCGGTGATCCTGAATGTGGGGGCCGAGGATGGGGTTCAGGATGGCTGGGCGACCATGGATGGCCTGGGCCTTGTGGGGCGGATCGCCGGGACGGGCGAATCCGTGGCGCGCGTTCTGCTCCTGACCGATCCATCGAGCCGCGTGCCCGTGATCCTGCAGCCTTCGGGCCAGCGCGCGATGCTGGTGGGTGACAATTCCGGCACGCCTCTGATCGATTTCATCGAAGCGCCCGAGCAGGTGCGCCCGGGCGACCGGGTGGTGACCTCGGGCGATGGCGGTCTGTTTCCCGCGGATCTTCTGGCCGGTCAGGTGGCACGCGCCACGGATGGACGGTTCCGCCTGCGGCTCTCGGCGGATTACGAGCGGCTGAAATTCCTGCGCGTGCTGCGCAGCCAGCCGACGCCGCCTCTGCCCGAGGCCGCCCCAATCGACGGCATCGTCACCCCGCCCCTCGCCGCACTAGAGGCGCTGGCCGATGGATAGCGCGCTCGATCTCCGACGGTGGAGCCTGCGGACCATCTTTGCGCTGATGGTTGCCGTGGTGCTGATCACGGCCCTTTTGCCCCTGCGGGTCGAGGCGCCGCGCTTTCCGGGCCCCGACCTCGTGCTCTGCGTGACGCTGGCCTGGGTGCTGCGGCGGCCCGATGTCCTGCCGGTGCTCTTTGTCGTGGCGGCGGTCCTGCTTGAGGATTTCCTGTTCCAGCGGCCGCCCGGGCTCTGGGCCCTGCTGGTGCTGATCGGCTCCGAGGTGATCCGGCGACAGGCTTACCGCGAGGGCGAGATCCCCTTCCTTCTGGAATATGGCATGGTGGCCGCGACGATCACCGGCATGATGGTGGCCGAACGGGTCCTGCTGGCGGTGGCCTTTGTGCCCCAACCGAGCCTCGGCGCGCATCTGCTGCATCTGGCAACCACCATTGCGATCTATCCGGTCGTCGTCGCGATCAGCGTGTTCATGCTCGGGGTGCGCCCGCTTGCCACCGATGGCCCGCGAATCCGGGGGATGCGTCCATGAAACGCTCCGAGAAAGACAGCAAGTTCAGTGTGCGCACGATCACCCGGCGGGGCCTGATCCTCGGCGGGTTGCAGACCGGTGTGCTGGGCGTGCTCGCGCTCCGGATGCGCGAACTGCAGGTCGAACAGGCCGAGCAGTTCCAGTTTCTCGCCGAGGAAAACCGGATCAACATTCGCCTGCTGCCCCCGGCACGGGGGCTGATCTATGACCGCAACGGGGTGCTTCTGGCCGGGAATGCGCCGAATTACCGGGTGGTGATCGTGCGCGAGGATGCGGGCGATGTGGACGCGGTGCTCAAGACACTGACTGATATCGTCCCCCTGCCCGAAGAGGATCTCGTCCGAGCCCGCCGCGAGATGAGCCGCCGCTCGCCCTTTGTCCCGGTGACCATCGCGGACCGCCTGACATGGGAGCAGTTCTCCGAGATTGGCGTGAACGCCCCCGCCCTGCCCGGCATCACCACCGAGGTCGGTCTGAGCCGGGTCTATCCGCTGGATCAGGATTTCGCCCATTCCATCGGCTATGTGGGCCCGGTCAGCGATTACGATCTGGAGCGCTTGCAGGATGATGACCCGCTGCTGCAGATCCCGCGGTTCCAGATCGGCAAGACCGGGGTTGAGGCCAAGCTCGAGCGGGACCTGCGCGGCTCCGCCGGGACGCGCCAGATCGAGGTCAATGCCGCGGGCCGCGTGATGCGCGAGCTGCGCCGGGATGCGGGCAATTCCGGCGCGAATGTGCAACTGACCCTCGATCATGCCTTGCAGAACTTCACCGAGGCCCGGCTGGCCGGGGAAAGCGCGGCGGTCGTCGTGCTCGACATGGCGGATGGCGATATCCGCGCCATCGCCTCGGCGCCCAGCTTTGATCCCAACAAGTTCGTGCGCGGCATTTCGGGCCCCGACTACCGCGCCCTGCTGGAGGATGAGTACCGCCCGCTCGCCGACAAGACCGTGCAGGGCACCTATCCGCCGGGCTCGACCTTTAAAATGATCACGGCGCTGGCCGCGCTCGAGGCCGGGCTGATCGACACCGAGGAGCGTGTCTGGTGCGGCGGCTATACAGAGCTTGGGCGGCGGCGCTTCCACTGCTGGAAGCGCGGCGGTCATGGTTGGATGAACATGGTCGACAGCCTGCGCGAGAGCTGTGACGTCTATTACTACGACATCGCCCAGCGCGTCGGGATCGAGAAGATCGCCGAGATGGCCCGCCGGTTCGGGCTGGGCCAGCGGTTCGATCTGCCGATGTCGGCCGTGGCCGAGGGCCTGATCCCCGACAAGGCGTGGAAAAGCGCCAATCGCGGCGAGGATTGGCTGGTGGGCGATACGCTCAACGCCTGTATCGGGCAAGGCTTCGTGCTGACCTCGCCCCTGCAACTGGCGGTGATGACCGCGCGGCTCGCCACGGGGCGCGAGATCATGCCCCGCCTCGTGCGCAAGGTCGACAACACACCCGTCCCCGTGGCCGAGGCCTCGTCTCTGGGCATCCGCCGGCGCTATCTCGAGGTGATCCAGCGCTCGATGTACGAGGTCAGCAACCTGCGCAAGGGCACCGCCTATGGCAGCCGCGTCACCGAGAAGGCGTACCGCATCGCGGGCAAGACCGGCACCAGCCAGGTCCGCAACATCACCGCCGAAGAGCGCGCCCGCGGGGTGTTCCGCAATGCGGATCTGCCCTGGAACCGGCGCGACCACGCGCTGTTCGTGGGCTATGCGCCGTTTGATGCGCCGCGCTACGCGATCTCGGTCGTGGTCGAGCATGGCGGCGGTGGCTCCAAGGCTGCGGCCCCGATCGCCCGGGATGTCCTGTTGCAGGCGCTCTATGACGGGCTGCCACCGCTCAGCGCCTACCCGGCCCACCAGCACAACATGATCGAGGAACGTCAGCGCGCGCTGGAACTGCGTCCGCGTCTCGAGCCGACCGAAGGGCGCAGCCGCGCATGAGTTATCTTGAGTCCCAGATTCAGCGCGTCCCCTCCGGCTTTGCCAAGGCGCTGCATCTCAACTGGGGCTTGATCCTGCTGCTGATCGCGGTCGCGTGCTTTGGCTTCCTGATGCTCTATTCGGTGGCGGGCGGGTCCATGACGCCCTGGGTCGAGCCGCAGATGAAGCGCTTTGCCCTCGGCATGACGCTGATGTTCATCGTCGCTTTCGTGCCGATCTATGTCTGGCGCAACCTCTCGGTGCTGGCCTATCTCGTCTCGCTGGTCCTGCTTCTGGCGGTGGAGTTCTTCGGGGTCGTGGGCATGGGGGCCCAGCGCTGGATCGATCTGGGCTTCATGCGGCTGCAACCTTCCGAGCTGATGAAGGTGACCCTTATCATGTTGCTCGCGACCTATTACGACGTGCTCGACGTCAAGAAGACCTCGCGCCCGCTCTGGGTGATCCTGCCGCTGATCGCGATCATGGTGCCCGTGGCACTGGTGCTGAAACAGCCCGATCTGGGGACATCGATCCTGCTCATGGCGGGGGGCGGTGTGGTGATGTTCGCCGCCGGGGTGCACTGGCTCTATTTCGCGGTGGTGATCTGTGCCGGGGTCGGTCTTGTCACTGCGGTGATTTATTCACGCGGGACGGAGTGGCAGCTCCTGCAGGATTACCAGTACCGGCGCATCGACACCTTTCTGAACCCGGAAAACGACCCCCTTGGCGCGGGCTATCACATCACCCAGTCGAAGATCGCCCTGGGATCCGGCGGGTTCACCGGCAAGGGCTTCATGGAAGGCACCCAGAGCCGTCTGAACTTCCTGCCCGAGAAGCATACGGATTTCATCTTCACCACGCTGGCCGAGGAGTTCGGTTTTATCGGCGGGATCTCCCTGCTGGCGCTTTACGGGCTGATCATCGCGTTTTGCCTGGTCTCGGCCCTGCGCACGCGGGACCGGTTCTCGAGCCTGCTGATCATCGGCGTCGCGGCGACCTTCTTCTTCTTCTTTGCGGTCAACATGGCCATGGTGATGGGGCTGGCCCCGGTGGTGGGCGTGCCGCTGCCGCTGGTCAGCTATGGCGGCTCGGCGATGCTGGTGCTGCTCGTTGCCTTCGGCCTTGTCCAGAGCGCCCATATCCATCGACCAAGGTAGCCTGCCCATGCCCCCTCGCATTCTCTTTGCCGCCCATGCGCAACGCTGGGCGCAGTATGAGGCCCCCTTGCGCGCCGCACTGGCCGACGCCGGGATCGAGGCGCGGCTCGATTGCGATCTGAGCGATCCGGGCAGCGTGGATTACATCATCTTTGCCCCTGCAGGGGATGTTGAGGATTTCACACCCTTCACCAACGCGCGGATGGTCCAGAACCTCTGGGCCGGGGTTGAGGGGGTGGTGGGCAACCCGACCCTGAACATTCCGCTGACGCGGATGGTCGATACCGGGCTGACCGAGGGGATGGTCGAATGGTGCACGGGCCATGTGCTGCGCCATCATCTGGGGATGGACCAGATGCTCGCGGCGCAGGACGGTATCTGGCGACATTTCGAGTTCATCCCGCCCCTCGCCCGGGATCGCCGGGTCACGGTGCTGGGGCTCGGGGCGCTGGGGGCGGCGGTCTGTGCCTCTCTGGTCGGGCTGAACTTTCAGGTGCGCGGCTGGTCCCGCCGGCCGAAATCCCTGCCCGGTGTCGACAGCTTCCACGGCGACGATCTGCACGCCGCGCTGGAGGGGGCGGAAATCGTCATCCTCCTCTTGCCCTACACCCCGGCCACGGACGGGATCCTGACCACCAATGGCTTGGACCAACTGGCCGAGGGCGCCGTGGTGCTGAACCCCGGGCGCGGTGGGTTGATCGATGATGATGCACTTCTGGCCGCGCTCGATCGCGGGCGGGTGGGGCACGCCACGCTCGATGTCTTCCGGACCGAGCCCTTGCCGCCAGAGCATCCCTATTGGTCCCATCCCAAGGTCACGGTCACCCCGCATATTGCGTCGGAGACCCGGCCCGGCACCGCAAGCCGCGTGGTGGTCGAGAATATTCGCCGCGCCGAAGCCGGGGAGCCGCTGCTCCATCTCGTGGACCGCAGCGCGGGGTATTGAGCGTTTATTGCAGGCGTGGCGGGCGGTCGGGGTCCATGCCCGGCGCTGCGGGGCCGGTATAGCTCTCGGCCTCGGGCAGATCGAACCGCAGCCCGTGGCGCGCAAGCGCACTGGCCACCGGGTCGCTGTCGCGCAGGAAGCCCACATCGAGCGCCCCTGCCTCGATCCCGGAGAAGACGAGCGCCTCGCGCGCGGCGGCCGCTAGTGCCGGTTCCGCCCCCGGGACAGTCCCGAGGAAGCCCAGCAGGTGACCCATGCGCCCGCCCTCGTAGCGCACGCCCGCAAGATAGGCCGTGCGCGCAAGCCCAGCGCTGGTTGCAAGCTTGGTGTCGAGCGCCGTCAGCACCGCCTCGGGCAGGCCCTTGGGGGGCAGGATCTCTTCGGGGGTGGCGGCGACCTCCTCGGGGTCTTCGGCCACGGTTTCGGCCAACCACGCCACAGCGGCCGGCGGCAAGAGCGTCGCCGACGGCGCCACATCGAGATTGACACCCAGCCCAAGCCCCTGATCCGCCAAGAGCTGCACCACCGTGCGCCCGGAGAGCCCCGCATATTCCGCAGCCCCCTCGGCGAACCGCGTCAGCCGATCCTCGCGGTCAAAGACCAGCACGTAGGTATCGTCCTCGACCGGAAAGAGCTGCGGCGCGACCTGATCGCCCTCTGCCTCCCCCGCGAGCAGCATGAACAGCTCCGCATCCGCCAGCCGCTCGTAAAATCGCAGCCGCGCCGCGTCATCTTCGGGGGCCGCCTCCATTGCTGCATGGGCAATGTCGAGCGGGCTGAGATCGGTCATGCAAGCACCTCGGCCAGACGGGTTCGCAGGGCGGGCAGGACCTCCGCCTCGAACCAGGGGTTTTTCCTGAGCCAAGCGGTATTGCGCCAAGACGGGTGCGGCAAGGGGAAAACCTCGGGCGCAAAGTCGCGCCAGTGTTGGACCGTCTTGGTCACGCCCCCCTTGCCTCGGTCGCCCAGATGCCATCGTTGGGCATAGGCACCGATCAGCAGGGTCAGGCGGATCTCGGAAAGCGCCTCAAGCACCGGCGCGCGCCATGTCTTGGCGCAGATCTTGGGCGGGGGCAGGTCGGATTTCCTGGCGTCATAGCCCGGAAAGCAAAAGGCCATGGGCACGATCGCCACCTTGCTGCGGTCATAAAACAGGGTGTCGGACACCCCCATCCAGTCGCGCAGCCGGTCGCCGGAGGGATCCGTGAAGGGTTTGCCCGACAGATGCACCCGCATCCCCGGCGCCTGCCCCGCGATCAGAATGCGCGCCGCCGGGTCGAACCATGTCACAGGACGAGGGCTGTGCCCGGAGGCGGTTGCCGCAAAACGCTCGGCACAGAGGGTACAGCGGCGCAACTCCTCCGTCACTTGGGACACGGTCATAACTTAGAATGCGGCAGGATGGCGTTTTCACCAAGGGGGTTGCTTTTTTCTACATTTCTACAATTATAGAAATATGGAAACATCTGAGTCCCCTCCCCGCCTTGCCCCCACGCGCCTCGACGCCGCCGCGGCCTTTGCCGCGCTGGGTGCGCCCCAACGGCTGGGCGTTCTCGAAGTGCTCGTGCGCGCGGGTCCCGAGGGCCTGCCGATCGGTGTACTGGGAGAGCGTGCGGGAGTGACCGGCTCGACCCTGACCCACCATGTGAAAGCGCTCGTTCAGGCCCGGCTCGTAACGCAAACCCGTGAGGGGCGGATCATGCGCTGTACCGTGGCCTATGGCCGGGTCGAGGCGCTTTCGGATTACCTTCTGGCGCAATGCTGCGCGGACACCACCACAGGACATGACCATGGCCGAGACCTCGACACAGCCTCCTAAGCTGCGCGCGCCCGCTCCGCGTCGCCGCCTGCCCCGCCCCGATCCGGCCCTGAGCCTGATCGCGTTGGCACTCCTGGCGCTTGCCCTGTTGGATCGCGCGGCCCTGAGACCCGTGATCGAGAACACGCTGGGCTCGTTCGGGCACACCCTGATCTTCATCCTCTTTGCCATTGGCAGCGTCGCCTATCTGCGGGCGACCGGGGCGACCACGCTGCTGGCCAAGGCCTTTCAGGGCAATGAGACTCGCATGATCCTGATGGCGGCGGCCTTTGGCGGGCTTTCGCCCTTCTGCTCCTGCGAAGTGATCCCGTTTGTGGCCGCGTTGCTGGCGGTGGGTGCGCCCCTGAGCGCGGTCATGGCGTTCTGGCTCGCGTCGCCGCTGATGGATCCGGCGATGTTCTTCATCACCTCCGGCGCCTTGGGGATCGAGTTTGCCCTGGGCAAGACCGTCGCTGCCATCGCGCTCGGCATGATGGGAGGCTTCTCAGTCAAACTGCTGGCGGGCACCGCGCTCTACGCGGACCCGTTGAAATCCGCGCCGAAGCTGAGCTGCTGCGGCAGTTGCGGCCCCGCAGAACTGGAGGGCAAGCCGGTCTGGAAATTCTGGACCGAGGCGCCGCGGCGTCAGGAATTCCGCGAGGTTGCGGTGCAGAACACGCTGTTTCTCGGGAAATGGCTGCTGCTGGCCTATGTGCTGGAATCCCTGATGCTGCGCTACATTCCCTCGGAGATGATCGCAGGCGTGCTTGGCGGTGACGGCGTTGGTCCGATCCTGATCGCGAGCCTTGTGGGGGCGCCCGCCTATCTGAATGGTTATGCGGCCGTCCCGCTGGTGGCCGGACTGCTGGAGCAGGGCATGTCCCCCGGCGCCGCCATGTCCTTTGTCATCGCAGGCGGGGTCAGCTGCATCCCGGCGGCAGTGGCGGTCTGGGCTCTGGTCAAGCCCCGGGTCTTTGCCTCCTATCTCGGCTTCTCGGTCACGGGCGCCATTCTCGCCGGGCTCGTCTGGAACATGGTGGCCTAGCACGCGCCCTCCCGGGGGCAGACGCCCCCGCCCCCTCTTTTTGCCGAAACATCCCCGGATAGGCAGGCCGCACCGCCCCGCTCCGGCCGAGATTGGCCGGGGCTGCGATATAGATGGCATTGAAGCTAAATTTCTGGAACATCTGGAACATTCATTAAACTGTTGCCGATATCGATACGACAAACCAGCGACGGAGCCCCCTCGTGATCGAATTCGATCAGGTCAGTAAGTCCTTTTGGACCGGAAAAAGCCGCAAGGTCATCCTTGACCAGGCGTCCTTTCGCGTCGATCTCGGGCGCTCCATGGGCATTCTCGCACAGAACGGGACCGGCAAGACCACGTTGATCAACATGATGGCGGGACTTGAGCAGCCCGATGAGGGCACGGTCGTCCGCAAGAGCCGGATCTCCTTCCCATTGGGTTTCATGGGCGGCGTGACCGGCAAGCATTCCGGGCGGGAAAACGCACGCTACATCGCCACGCTCTATCATATGGATGCGGATTACGTCGAAGCCTTCTGCCGCTATCTTTCCGGGATCGAAGAATATTTCGACATGCCCGTGGGGACTTACAGCGCCGGGATGCGGTCGCGTTTCTGCTTTTCCCTGATGCTGGCGCTGGATTTCGACATCTACCTGATTGACGAGGGCATGCCCGCCTCCACGGATGTGGGGTTCAACAAGCGGGCCGCGGTTGTTCTGAAACAGCGGCTGGAGCGGGCGACGGTCGTGATCGTCTCTCACCAGGCCAGCACGCTCGAAAAATTCTGCCGGTCCGCAGCGGTGCTGCAAAACGGTAAACTTCACATGTTCGATACGCTCGAAGAGGCAAAGAGGCTCTATGACTACGAAGCCCACAGCTAAGAAATACCGCATTCGTCGCGAGGATGTCGCCGCCTCTCTCGAGGCAGCAGAGCGGCCCGAGGCCCCCCGTGACCCCAATGCCGAAGCCCGCGCCGACAGCGAGTTGGATGCCGCCATGCGCACAGCCGAGGCCAAGTCATCGCGCCGCGTGGATCTCAAGCCCAGCATGCAGGACGCCGTGCGCACCACGGAGGCGCAAGACCCGGAGCCAGAGGGAGAGTCCCCCGCGGCGCAAGCCCCGGGCAAGGACACCGCCCCCCCTGCGCAGCCCGCTGCCAAGGGCAAGCCTGCCAAAAAGCCGGGTGGCAAGGGCAAGAAACTCGACCCCGACAGCGATGCCGCCATCCTTGCAGAAGGATTGACAGGTCGACAGCTGCGGATTGCACGACGGGTTGCAAACCGCCACGGGCTAGAGCCCGCAAATGACCTCGAGGCTGTGCGGATGCTGCGCAAGAAGGGGATCGATCCCTTCACCCGCGAGACGATCCTCGATCTGGCGCGGGGCTCTGGCAAAATCCAGCTTCCGGACACCATCCCCAATACCGAGGTGCCCTCGCCGCAGGTCCATACGGAGGCGGATGTTGCCCGCGAGGTGCGCAAGATCCAGCAAGAGATCGTCAGCCGCCGCAGAAAGCGTTTCCTGCTGCTCGCGGCCCGCGTGATGCTCTTCGTGTTCCTGCCGACCTTCCTCGCGGGCTACTACTTCTTCAAGGTTGCGACGCCCATGTTCGCCACCCATTCCGAGTTCGTGATCCAGCAGGCGGAGCCGTCGGCGGGCGCTGGCGGGCTGGGCGGGATGTTCTCGGGCACAATGCTGGCCACGACCCAGGATGCCGTCGCGGTTCAGAGTTATCTGACCTCGCGCGAGGCGATGCTGCGTCTGGACGAGGATCTTGGCTTCCGGAGCCATTTCGCGGCGGAGACCATCGACCCGCTCCAGCGGCTGGAACCGGATGCGAGCTATGAAGACGCCTTTGCCGTCTACAAGAAGCGGGTGAAGATCAGTTTCGATCCCACCGAAGGCATCGTCCGGATGGAGGTCATTGCCGCCGATCCCGAGACCAGCCAGGCCTTTTCCGAAGCGCTTCTGTCCTATGCCGAGGAACAGGTCGATCACCTGACACAGCGCTTGCGGGCGGATCAGATGCAGGGTGCCAGGGACAGCTATCAGGACGCCGAAGCGATGGTGCGGGACGCCCAGAACCGCGTTCTCGACCTGCAGCAGGCCCGTGGCGTGCTGAGCGCCGATCTCGAGGTCACAAGCCTGATGTCGCAGATCTCCGCGCTGGAGGTCGAGATGAACACCGAGAAGCTGCGCCTGCAGGAGCTGCTCCAGAATGCCCAGCCCAATCCGAGCCGCGTGGCGATCCTCGAAGGCAACGTCCAACGCCTGAGCGATCTGGTCCTCGATCTGCGCAGTCAGATGACCCAAGGAGGCAATGAAGGGGCCTCGCTCGCACGGATTTCCGGTGAGCTTGTCATTGCCGAAGCCGATCTGCAGACCCGGCAACTCATGCTCAGCCAGTCTTTGCAGCAATTGGAGATGGCGCGTATTGAGGCGAACCGGCAAGTGCGGTATCTGTCCACCAGCGTGAGCCCGATTGCGCCGGACGAAGCCAGCTATCCGCGGTCGCTTGAGAATACCTTCCTCGCCTTCCTCGTTTTCGCCGGGCTGTACCTGCTGATCTCTCTCACGGCATCGATCCTTCGGGAACAGGTTTCGGGATAGAACAAGGTTGGGGCGGCATGAAAACGATCGCGATTGGGGCGTTGAATGTGGGCAACGATGCCCCGCTCACGGTGATCTCCGGCCCCTGCCAATTGGAGAGCCTTGACCAAGGCCTTGAGATTGGCGCCACCTTGAAGAGCCTCTGCGAAAAGGCTGGTGCGCAGTACATTTTCAAAGCCTCCTACGACAAGGCCAATCGGACATCTGCCTCGGGGAAGCGCGGAATGGGAATCGAACAGGGTCTGGATGCCCTGTCGCAAATCCGCTCAAAGCTGGACGTCCCCGTCCTCACGGATGTGCATGAAGCAGCCCATTGCCAGATGGCAGCGGAAGCGGTTGATGTCCTGCAAATACCGGCATTCCTGTGCCGGCAGACAGACCTCTTGCTGGCCGCAGGCAAGACCGGTGCCGCGGTCAATGTGAAGAAAGGTCAGTTCCTTGCGCCGTGGGACATGGACCATGTGGTCGCGAAGATTGAGAGCACCGGCAATGACCGGATCCTGCTGACCGAGCGCGGTGTGTCCTTTGGCTACAATGCCCTCGTTGCGGATATGCGCAGCCTGCCCCAGATGATGAAGACCGGCTATCCCGTCGTGATGGATGCCACCCATTCCGTGCAGCAACCGGGCGGGCTCGGCGGCGCTTCGGGCGGGCAACGGGAGTTTGCGCCGGTGATGGCGCGGGCGGCTGTCTCCTTGGGCGTTGCCGCGGTCTTCATCGAGACCCATCCGGCGCCCGACATGGCGCCTTCGGATGGTCCGAACATGATTCCGCTTGATGAGATGGACGCGTTGATCGAAACGCTCATGGCGTTCGACACCCTCGCCAAAGCCCATCCTATACGGCTCTGAACGCCCGCGACCCCTCTCGGTCAGACCTGCATTCAGCCACTGGCGCTTTTCAGTGAGACGGCGCCGAAAAAATCGCAATCGGGTCTTGCACTGACCTATCAGGAGTCGTATCCCCTCCCGCACTGTTGGGGTGTAGCCAAGCGGTAAGGCAGCGGTTTTTGGTACCGTGTACCGTAGGTTCGAATCCTACCACCCCAGCCATCTTTCTCTCTATAGCGGCCAATGATGACCTGCCTTTTTCTGGGCAAGACACGCGATCGCTGCGAAGCATGACCCACGGCTGGATGGAAACAGCAGCGCTACGCGACCCTGATCCCTCGGTTCTTCGCAAATCACCAGCGGATCACCCTCGCGGAGTTGGTCAATCTGAACCGACGCATTTGGCCCTACGATCCCGGGCGGGGAAAATGCGGTTGTGTCTGTCGCGTCGCCTGGCCGTGGCTGGTCGTGTGTCGACCGGCTGAAATCACCGCGCTAGCGAGGTTGGCAGCCTGGGGGTCTTCCAACATACCCTTTTGGGTCTTCGAGCACAGATCAGGGCGGAAACTCTGCGAGACGGCTGCAGTCGAAACAGAGTACTCCTTTGGTTTGACGGGTCCTCTTTGATGTTTCGCCAAAGGAGCTCCCGCCTGTCCATGTATGCATTCCGAACCGGAATCTCAGAGCACCAATCAGGATGAACAGGTAATTGTCGAAGGCAGCTTGCGGAGCAGTCCTTGTTCAATGGCGTTCTCGACCTCTGCAGAAAAGAGCGTCTCTCCACCGCTCATGAGCATGCCTTTCAGAGGGTCGCGAATGTCGAGAAAGCCCACTTCGTTGACCGAACCCGCATCGTCGGCATGGTCCCATCAATCAACGATCGCCTTGTTCGTCGTCTCCCGCCGTTTCCGCGATCAATGTGTCACGCACAGGATCACTCCTCCCAGAAGGGGGGAGACACCGTCGCTCTTGACGGTCTTCATTTCTGCGTTCGGGTCAGGCTTGTCAGAGGCGTCCAGCCTGCGCATGGCGCGAAGCACAATCGGCTCTCGTGTTCAGAACATGCATGCACTTTCGCTGATCTCGTAGGCATGAATGTAGTCTCGACATGAGAAACCAATCCTCAGGCGCTCGGCCGGAGAAACCTCGGCGCAACTCGGGCGGAACAGCGGACACACGCCCATCGGCCATCTTCTTTGGCGAAATCGTAAAAAACAAATCCGCATCAAGGGCTTCAAACAAAAGCTGGACATGAAATCCCCTCAAGTTTTGCCGCATATTCCATGGTGCAACGGGCGGTCAAATCCATGGTCAGATCTATTTGCCGCTGTTGCTGGCGGATACGACCACTGGTGCCCCTTTGCTCGGAGCATCGACCAAGCCAAGGCGAAACCCTGACTCTGCACGTCATTTTCGTTGACCCAAGCGCATGATTGACCATCCTTGTCAGGCTATGGGACATGGGAACATTCGCGCATGAAGAGGCTTCTATCGCTAATCGCGGTGGTGTCTCTGTTCGTCGCAGACCTCGCATACGCGCAGTCGTTCTTTGCAGACTTTGCCGCGGATCCGACAACGGGCGTTGACAGAGGCTCGACCTCACGGCTCCGGAAAGTGGACGAAAACACCGAGTATCTGACCTTCACTTCGAACGGCTCAGACGAACTCGGGCCGTACAACGCTGCGATCGGCATGTCCCGTCCCGATTTTGCAGCGACCGGGGACCAGTTCGATTCCGTTCTCTTCATCAGCGGTCCGTCGGAGGAGAACGACCTCGAACTGGCCGCACTTGGTCGTGGGTACCGCCTGCGATTGCCGGACACTGACGTCACGCTTTTCGCATCCGCGGATCACGGCGAATACCGGTTGGGATCACTGGAGAGCCTCGCCCGAGACATCAGAGGGGACCAAACGAACATCGCCGTCGGCGTAAGGCGGCTTGTGGCGACCGAGAACAGCCGGATTTTGGCGAGCTTTGAGATCGCGCTGCGTGACAGTGCGGCAGAGGCGTTCGGCGCGACTGTTGTGGACGAAAAACTCCGGCTGGTTCGTGCGGCGCTGCAGCGCGAGACCGGCCAGATCTTCGGGTTGAGAACGCGGCTCGCGGGCTCGATTACCAAAGGGTTGGACGCACTCGGCGCATCACCGGTGGATAACCCAATGGCCTCAGCCCCCGGGACCACCAGTGACTTTCTGCGCATTGCGTTCAGTTCCGAAGCCTCGGTCCCGGTCTCGAAGCGTGTTCTGATCAATGCCGGTGTCGTTGCCCAATGGACTGATGACAGTTTGCCGATCTCGCAGCGGTGCGGGTATGGGACGAACAATTATGCACGGGGGTTCGACCAGAGCTTCGTGAACGGAGACCGCTGCCTCGGGAGCCGGGTTGAGCTTGCCTACAATTTCAAGCTACCGTCCTTGGGCGCGGCGCGGCTGGATCTGCGACAGGGGTTCTTCGGGATTGATGGAGGCTGGATCGAAGATGTCCGGAACGCGTTTCTGCCCGGGAACACCGAAAGGTGGTCCAGTGCATCGATAGGATACAGGACCGCGATTGGCGATTTTCTTGGCGAAGTCTCTGTCACCCATATTCTGGACGAACCGGTTGGCGCATTTGACCAAGACACCACCCGCGTCTGGTTTCGCACAGCTCTCAGGTTCTGAAATCTGGCCCCGCGCTCCCATCAACCGCGGCTGAGCTTGCCCTCGCCTTCAGGACAATTCGCAGGATCGACAACAGCATCAGAGCCATGATGCCAGAGAAGGGCACCGCGCCGACGATCATGGTGTCACGGACCGACGACACGCCTCCAACAGCCATGACCGCACCGGCGATACCTGCAATGACGACCGCCCAGATCATCGAATGCAGCGGGGTTTCGGCCACGACCGCGCCTGACGCCCCTATGGACTTGATTGCGATGATCGCAGCGGATGTGGAGGCCACGATCAGGATAAGGAACAGGAACACGATCACGCCTTTCATGATCGTTGCGGCGATGGGATCCAGCGCCAGATCGAGGGTTTGATAAATCCGCATTGCATGGGGCGCGCCCAGGATCGAGCCCTCTGCGATCCCATCGGCCTCGAGAAGGAGGGCCGATCCTCCGAGGACCGCGAACCAGAGGAAGCACATGAGCGTCGGTGCGATCACAGCGCCAAGGATGAATTCGCGAACCGTTCGACCACGTGAAATGTGTGCCAGAAACAGACCGACGAAGGGTGCGAAGGCAATCCACCAAGCCCAGTAGAAGATCGTCCAATCGGCTTGCCACCGCGCTTGCTCGGGGCCCGGAGGGTCACTTGAAGCGCCGTAAACGATGAACATCTCGGTGGGCAAGTGGCGCAGATAGGCTAGACCAGCCTCCACCAATCCCGCCAGCAACCGCCCGACAGGCCCGGTCAGAAGGAACACGAACAGGACCCCGAATGCGACGAGAAGACCGAGGTTCGAGATCCACTTCACGCCACGATCCACACCCGACAGAATGGATGTGGTCACGATGGACAATGCAACGAGCATGGCCGTCAGGAGGGCGACCAAAGGCGGGTCCCCGGCGAAATCTGCAAAGAATGTACTGCCGGTCAGGACCGACAAGCCGGAGCATATCTGTTCCAGCCCCAGAACGATCGTGGTGGTGATGCCGGCGATGATGGCGAGGATCGACAGGATGTCGACGCCATTGCCCAGCCAGCCCTCCAGCCGCGCTCCGAAGAGCGGGACAAGCGCCGATCGCATCGTCATCGGTTGATCATTGCCGTGGCAGTTCAGACCGAGCGCCAGTGCCACGATCGCGTAACAACTCCAGGCGGAGATGCCCCAATGCAAGAAGGTAAAGCGCAGTGCAGATGTGATCACGTCGCCATCTGTCCCACCGTCCAGGATATCCGGGTTGGAGATCGAATGAGACACCGGTTCGCTTACCGAAAAAACGAGAATGCCAATCCCGATCCCGGCGCAGATCATCATCGAGAGCCAGGACTGCGTGCTGTACTCCGGCACGTCTGAAGGTTTGCCCAGTTTCAGACGCCCGGATACGGGAAGAACGACCAAGGCCGCGCTGACAACAACGAAAAGCCCGAGGAGATTGATGTACCAGGCTGAAAAGAGAGACAGCGTCACGGCCTTGAGTTCCTGCAACTGATCGGCTGCCCCGGTCGGGTTGGCGACAAGCGCCAGAACCAGCAGCATGATGATCAGCTTTGAAATCAAAGAGACCGTTGGATTGAAGCCCTTATAGAAGCCCCTTTCCACAATCCGAATTTCCAGCCTGTCGGCGATTGGAACCTTTGCCACGCTTTGCGCCTCCGATTGCCCTGACATGCAGGTTGGAAGCGCATTGTTGTGGAAATATTTGTGCGTCTAGTTTTGACGGTTGGATCGTGCCAGCTGTGGCAGATGAAGGGCGGTTTCCTGCGGCACAATCTCTGGCCCAAAGCGACGCACAAGCAGGTTGACCGGCGTCAGGAGAGAGTTCTGCCGGTGTTCGGGATCTTCGAAAAGGCGCGCACTCAGATAGGTCACGAACCTGAGCAGCCCCTTTGCGCGCTTGCGTGAAAAGAGCAGTGCCATGGCTTTGGCCCGCAGAGAGGGGGAGATCGGATCGCTGAACAGCGGTTCGAAAATCAGCATCGTCGCCGGACGCGCCTTGTAGAGCCGTTTTAACGTCGTGGCGAGTTTTGCGTGATCACCAGACGCCTTGTAGGCCTGGCACAGCAAGGTCAGCACATAGATCTGGAAATCGGATTTGGGCGTACTCAGTTGCTCGGCCTGCAACAGATAGTTCTCCGCCACGTCCATGTCGCCAATGAAGGAATAGAGTTGCCCTACGATCGCAAGGGACGACGCGATCGCCGTGTTCGATCGATGCGCCTGTGTCGCGAGCTCCAACGCGAGGTCGCGATAGCCCTGATCGACGAAATACAGCAGTTTTGCGGCCATCACGGCCAGTTCCGGTCGCGTCTGCGCGAAGTCGAGTGCGTCCAGAACGCACCGTTCGATCTCGGCTTCATCCTCGCTGCAGGTGTCTGTTCCTTCCGTAAACAGATCGTATCCGTTCAAAACGTATTTCGTGTGAAGATGGGTCGCCCACATCATCTTGAGCTCGGGATCGTCGGGTTGCTCTCTTCGCAGGTCTGTCAGCCTCCGGTTCGCAATCTCCCATGAGTTGCTGTCCGTGGGCAGTTCGGCTGCATGGTGCATTGCGATGGGCAATGGCGCTTCGCCGATGCCTTTCCGCGTCAGATCCTTCCAGTAATTCGCCATGATCAACCGGGCAAGGTCACGCGACTGAACGGAGAGGTTCTGATACCCTTTCGGTCCCGCCTCAATCGCGAAGCGCTTGACCATGAAGATATGCCCGCCGGGGGCGCGGCGGGCCGAGACGACACTTTCGAAACCCGCCCCGTGCTGGAAGAAACTGATCTGAATATCGATCTTTCGACCGCTGGCGATGATGGCCGGATCATCAGCCAAGTTTTGGGCAACGACGACAGTTTCGTCCGGTGGGATCTGACTGCGGAAGTCTGCCTGCAGGAAGGACACCAATGCCCGGCCGTTTTCTTCGAGTTCACCGAGGGTGGCGAGCCCCTTCATCGGTTCTATCAGGATGAACGCGGCCTCGACCTCATCCGGGGCCGGGATACCCGAGAAAAGCCAGACATAGCCCTCCCCGTACCGCGTTTCAATAAAGCGTGGGTTTCTGGCGCTATCGCGAAGCTTCGCACGAATTCGGTTGATGAGAAAATCGATGTTTCGGTCGTTTTTTTCTGATCCACTCTCGCTGATTGCGTCCAGAAGGAAATTGCGAGACAGCACGCGACCCGCAGAATTAGAGAAAACCGCCAGCGCCCGCTTTTCCATTCGGGTGAATTTAACTTCTGTTCCATCTTCGAGCCGCGCCGCCGAGAAGTCTGGCTCGAACGTCAATTTTTGAGACAAGGAATCCTACGTAAGCGATGGGAAATCTGTTGGGTTCCCTATCATAAGCGCGCTTTTCTCGCTGTCGAGAAGCATGTCCCGTCTTGGCATCGAGGTCCCGAGCCCATCCGAGTGCCCGCCCTGTGCCGAGGCCCGGATCCAAAGCGTGGCGAAACACGCTAGTTCAAGGGGCGCTGCCCTTTCTTATGCTGGCTGCCGAAGATCTCGCAGATACGAAACAGGTTTATCGGCAGCAGGACAGCGTGCAGAACAAAAATCGGCCCAAGACCCGCCAACTGGGCATACACGAGAAACGCCACATTGCTGCCCAAGGCGAACACACGCAGCCATAGCATCGACCGCATGATGAAAGTCGCGACAACCAGAGAGGCCGCAAGATAGCCCACCAAGTCGCTTTGTTGTTCGAACCAGCCGAACTCAACCATCGCCGCTCCCCTCAAGACGTCCGCAGGACGACCAAGACATCCAGCGTTACCGCTCGAATGCGTTGTTCAACGATGATTGTTGCAGAAATGTTTGCGTCCTCGTTTGCAATTTGTCGGGCACGCTTCGCGATTTTCGCGGAAGCCGCTCTCATCAGAAGCGTACGTTGTCAGAGCACTGTCGAGCCTCCGACCAAGGCGCCGGAGGGAACAGATCGGAACGCCTCGCTTGCCACGGTCTCGCCATTCGAGGTCGCGTTGGGCAGGGCGCGTCGATGCTTCATCCGCGAACCCTGCGCCAGACCGAAAGAGGTGAAGCCGGCGCTCAGCCGGGCTTGATCCCCCTTCTGGCAAGAGACCTGCTAGCGACCGAAGCGCGCGGTGATCGACGTCCGGTCCAAGGCAGTATTGTTGGCAAAGTAGCCAACCAAGGCGCCAGAGGCTGTTCTATCAATGGGAAGAGTGCCTTGCGGCATCGCAAACACGGTGAAGATGTATCGGTGCGGCGCCGCGCCTTCGGGTGGGCACGCCCCACCGAAAGCATTCACAGAGTAGTCATTGCGCGCATTGAACGCGTCGCCGGGCAGATCAAAGTCAATTGCACCTGCGCCCTCGGGCAGCTCGGAAACATCCGCCGGCAAGTTCACCAATGCCCAATGCCACCAGCCCGAGCCTGTGGGCGCATCAGGGTCATAGGCGGTGATGACAAAACTCTTGGTGCCTTCCGGCGCACCCGACCACTTGAGAGAGGGTGACAGGTTGCCACCGTCGCAGCCGAAGCCGGAGAAGACTTGCGCCTGATCCATGGTCTGCCCTTCGACAATGTCGTCGGAGCTGAGCAGCATGTCCGCAGACGCGGCACTCAGCATCATGGGGGCAACAATAGCGGTGGCAATTGCTGAAAGGGTCACTTTCCTCATAAGATTTTTCATTGGGTCGCTCCTGCATTGTGGCTGTGCCGACCCTACGAGGTCACAACCGAGCGCTCGCCTCCTATCCGATCAAATCCTGCCCCGATCTGATCAAAGCCCCGCTTCGAATGGCGGAAGGCGTCACGTCGAAGCGATCCCGAAACCGTGCCGCGAACTTTGACGGCGACGCATAGCCGACCTCCAACGCGATACGGTTGATCGACAGGTCGGTTGACTGAAGCAGAGCCAGCGCTTGTGTCATGCGGACATCTGAAAGCAGCGCGCTGAAGCTCGTTCCATTGCTTGCCATATGTCGTCGCAACGACGCCTCAGACAGGCCCAACCGCGCCGCCACATCGTCGGCCTTCCAAGGCGTATCGAGTGACGTATTGATGAGTGCGCGCGCGATTCACCACGGTCTCCTTGCGGGAAGGAGGCAGGTAGATGCCGACCTCAGCGAGCCAAAGAAGAACCTCTTGCACATAATGCGCGCGCAGCTGCTCTGGCACGAGCGGGTCAGTACAGGAAATCAGGGCACGCTCAAATGCACCGACAACGCGACTGTCGTTGGTCGCCGACAAATGGCAATCCGCTTTGGTCTGCACAACGAGGTGACGGGGGATCACGATTGTAGCCGCACAATAGCCCCTCTCCGCGCCAAGCCTGTTGCAAATCTCCAAAGGAATGCAGTCCGGAAGCAGCAAGACAGACCCGGCCTGCGCAGTATAGCTGCCCGACTTGCTTGCAACCTGCTTCTGGCCGCCACGCACAAGAACAGCAACTGGCGCGGATGCAACGAGGTTTCGGAATACAGCTTCCGAGCGCTGGTGGATACGTGCCGCGACTGTTGTGTCCACCGGATCATACCTCAGTAGAAGTGAACAATGTGATCTACCTCACAAAACAAGAACACTTGTTCCCGAGCACTAAGCCAAACAAGGCCACGGTGGAACTCTTTTGGGCGGCTCAGTTCTGGTTCATGACCAATGATGCTAACCCGCCCCGGCCCTCCGACCGTTCATGTGTAGAGTCCGCTGCAGTTTCAGTGTCCCACACATCTCAAAGTACCTTGCCTTGCTTCCACGACTGGACACAACCAGACGCTAGCATCGCCCCTTGGGGCGCTAAGGTTCTGAGATATATTATGATTTTGGTTGCGGGAGTAGGATTTGAACCTACGACCTTCAGGTTATGAGCCTGACGAGCTACCGGGCTGCTCCATCCCGCGCCAGTTGCGTTGGCATTTTCTGCCTGGCGCTTTTTGTTGAGATCGTATTGAGAGTTCTAGGCTTTTTTCTAGGTTTGGCGGTGACCTACTCTCCCACGCCTTAAGACGCAGTACCATCGGCGCTACGGTGCTTAACGACCGAGTTCGGGATGGGATCGGGTGTTTCACTCGCGCTATGACCACCAAACCAAGGAAAAAGCCTTTGCAGAGCAAAGGCTTTTAGTTGGAGGCAGCGTTTCGACAAAGTCGACAACGCGTTCCAACACCGTTGATCTGCTGGGCGTACCACATTGAACACTGTCAGGTGTGGTGCGCTTTTTCACATCGGCGTCCAAGCCAAATACGTCTGTTATGTATGCTTTGATTATCCGCAGGGGCATTTGCCGTCTACTGGATCAAATCAAGCCTATCGGACCATTAGTACCAGTCAGCTGAGCACATTGCTGCGCTTACACCTCTGGCCTATCGACGTGGTGGTCTACCACGGTCCTCAGGGATACCTTGTTTTGAGGGGGGCTTCCCGCTTAGATGCCTTCAGCGGTTATCCTGTCCGATCATAGCTACCCAGCACTGCCGTTGGCACGACAACTGGTCCACCAGTGGATCGTTCACCCCGGTCCTCTCGTACTAGGGGCAACTCCTCTCAAGTATCCTACACCCACGGCAGATAGGGACCGAACTGTCTCACGACGTTCTAAACCCAGCTCACGTACCTCTTTAAACGGCGAACAGCCGTACCCTTGGGACCTGCTCCAGCCCCAGGATGAGATGAGCCGACATCGAGGTGCCAAACGGTGCCGTCGATATGGACTCTTGGGCACCATCAGCCTGTTATCCCCGGCGTACCTTTTATCCGTTGAGCGATGGCCCTTCCACTCGGGACCACCGGATCACTATGGCCGTCTTTCGACTCTGCTCGACTTGTCAGTCTCGCAGTCAGGCTGGCTTCTGCCATTGCACTCAACGAGCGATTTCCGACCGCTCTGAGCCAACCTTCGCGCGCCTCCGTTACGCTTTAGGAGGCGACCGCCCCAGTCAAACTACCCGCCACACAGGGTCCCGGATCCGGATAACGGACCGCGGTTAGACATCAAGCAATGCAAGGGTGGTATCTCAAGGAAGGCTCCACAAGAACTGGCGTTCCTGCTTCGAAGCCTACCACCTATCCTGCACATGCATGGCCTGATGCCAGTGTGAAGCTGTAGTAAAGGTGCACGGGGTCTTTCCGTCTAACCGCGGGAAGCCTGCATCTTGACAGGCAATTCAATTTCGCTGAGTCGATGTTGGAGACAGCGGGGAAGTCGTTACGCCATTCGTGCAGGTCGGAACTTACCCGACAAGGAATTTCGCTACCTTAGGACCGTTATAGTTACGGCCGCCGTTTACTGGGGCTTCAATTCGGAGCTTGCACTCCTCCTTTTAACCTTCCAGCACCGGGCAGGCGTCAGACCCTATACGTCGTCTTGCGACTTCGCAGAGCCCTGTGTTTTTAGTAAACAGTCGCCACCCCCTGGTTTGTGCCCCCCGCCTATAGTTGCCTACAAACGGGGCCTCCTTCTCGCGAACTTACGGAGGTATTTTGCCGAGTTCCTTCAACATCGTTCTCTCAAGCGCCTTGGTATTCTCTACCAGTCCACCTGTGTCGGTTTAGGGTACGATCTCATGGAGGGCTATTTCCAGGAACCGATCAGCGGCCCACCCAATCCGATAAGGGTGAACAACAGTCTCGATCCGTCACATCCTCCTGGCTCCGGAATATTAACCGGATTCCCATCGACTACGCCTTTCGGCCTCGCCTTAGGGGTCGGCTTACCCTGCTCAGATTAACTTTAAGCAGGAACCCTTGGACTTTCGGCGACAGGGTCTCTCACCCTGTTTGTCGCTACTCATGTCATCATTCTCACTGGTGATCACTCCACCGGATCGCTCACGCGCCGGCTTCACAGTCAAACCCGATCCTCCATAACACCCGAAGGTGCTGTAGAGGACTGGGTTATTTCACACCACGCTCTGCTACCATGCACTATGTGCATCCTAAGCTTCGGCTCATGGCTTGAGCCCCGTTACATCTTCGCCGCAGGACAACTTAATTAGACCAGTGAGCTGTTACGCTATCTTTAAAGGATGGCTGCTTCTAAGCCAACCTCCTGGTTGTTTTGGTCGTCCCACCTGCTTTCCCACTTAGCCATGAATTAGGGGCCTTAGCTGTAGGTCAGGGTTGTTTCCCTCTCCACTACGGACGTTAGCATCCGCAGTGTGTCTGCCATCTAGTACTCCCGGGTATTCGGAGTTTGGTTAGGATCAGTAAGCCTGTGGGGCCCCATTACCCATCCAGTGCTCTACCCCCCGGGGTATTCGGATGACGCTCTACCTAAATAGATTTCGCAGAGAACCAGCTATCTCCGAGTTTGATTGGCCTTTCACCCCTAGGCACAATTCATCCCGACCTTTTTCAACAGGTGTGGGTTCGGACCTCCAGTTAGTGTTACCTAACCTTCATCCTGATCATGCCTAGATCACTCGGTTTCGGGTCTGATCCCACGAACTCATGCGCCCTATTAAGACTCGCTTTCGCTGCGCCTACACCTAACGGCTTAAGCTTGCTCGTGAGACCAAGTCGATGACCCATTATACAAAAGGTACGCCGTCAGCACTGATGTGCCTCCGACTGCTTGTAGGCGTCCGGTTTCAGAAACTGTTTCACTCCCCTCGTCGGGGTGCTTTTCACCTTTCCCTCACGGTACTGGTTCACTATCGGTCAGTAAGGAGTACTTAGCCTTCGAGGGTGGTCCCCCGATGTTCAGACAGGATTTCACGTGTCCCGCCCTACTTAATACGTCCAATTGAGCTTCCAATACGGGGCTGTCACCCTCTATGGCCTGTCTTTCCAGACAGTTCTTGTCACTCGCATGGCTCGGCTGGTCCCCGTTCGCTCGCCGCTACTAGGGGAGTATCTGTTGATGTCCTTTCCTCCGGGTACTTAGATGTTTCAGTTCCCCGGGTTTGCTCTTTAAGACCTATGTATTCAGTCAAAAAGTACCTGGTTCAGTCCATTATTAGCTGCACCGAAGTGCAATAATAACAAACTGTCAGGTGGGTTGCCCCATTCGGAAATTCATGGATCAAAGCCTATTCTCGGCTCCCCATGACTTATCGCAGAGTATCACGTCCTTCATCGCCTCTTACTGCCAAGGCATTCACCAAACGCCCTTTTCGCGCTTGATTTGATCCAGAAGACGACAAACGCCGCTTCTGAACCAAAGCATACTATTTCCCGCTCATGGACCCGTGCGGATCCATGAACTTGGTCCAATTCCGTAGAATTGAACCGGGTTAGTGTACTTGACTTGGACAAAATTGCTTTGTGAATGAGATCCCGAAGGATCAA